>NZ_JBDFPP010000059.1:0-696 GCF_039672635.1 Pseudomonas sp. P39-UII1 | reverse complement strand
CCGTGGTGTACACCGCTTCGGTGTCGGCCCCGGTCACCGGCAGCCCGCTGGTGGTCACGCTGGCCAACGGTCAGAGCATCACCATCGGTGTCGGTGAGTCGTCCGGTTCGGTCAACTTCACCGCGCCAAACAACGTCTACAACACCAATGCTCCGCTGACCAACAGCATTACCAAGATCGAAGGCGGCAATTACGAGAAGCTCGAAACTGCGGGTAACCCGACCACTACCGTCACCGACAGCCCGGATACCCAGGCCACCACCAATCTGGTGCTGAGCGCGACCGGCGATGTCGCTGAAGGCGGTCAGATCGTCTACACCGCCACCCTGAGCAACCCGGCGGGCACGGCAATGACCGTGACCCTGAGCAACGGCGCGACCATCAACATCGCCGCCGGCCAGACCACTGGCCAGGTGTCCGTCGCGGCCCCGGCCGATGACGTCTACAAAGACGCCGGTCAGGTCAAAGTGAGTGTCACCGGCACCACCGGTGGCGACTTCGAGAATCTGGCCGTTAATCCAGCCGAAGCCGTCACCAACGTGAGCGATACCATCGACACGTCGACCGTGACCCTGACCGCCACTCCAAGCGTGGTAGAGGGCGGTACCGTGGTGTACACCGCTTCGGTGTCGGCACCGGTCACCGGTTCGCCACTGGTCGTGACCTTGGCCAACGGTCAGAGCATTACCATCGGCG
>NZ_JBDFPP010000058.1:0-720 GCF_039672635.1 Pseudomonas sp. P39-UII1 | reverse complement strand
TCGTATCGCTGACGTTGGTGACGGCTTCGGCTGGATTAACGGCCAGATTCTCGAAATCGCCACCGGTGGTGCCGGTGACACTTACTTTGACCTGACCGGCGTCTTTGTAGACGTCATCGGCCGGCGCCGCGACCGTCACCTGGCCAGAGGTCTGACCGGCGGCGATGTTGATGGTCGCGCCGTTGCTCAGGGTCACGGTCATCGCCGTACCCGCTGGGTTGCTCAGCGTGGCGGTGTAGACGATCTGGCCGCCTTCAGCGACATCGCCGGTGGCACTCAGCACCAGGTCCGTGGTGGCCTGGGTGTCTGGACCGTCGGTGACGGTAGTGGTCGGGTTACCTGCGGTTTCGAGCTGCTCGTAGTTGCCGCCTTCGACCTTGGTGATGCTGTTGGTCAGCGGAGCGTTAGTGTTGTAGACGTTGTTCGGTGCGGTGAAATCGACCGAGCCGGACGACTCGCCCACGCCGATGGTAATGCTCTGACCGTTGGCCAAAGTCACGACCAGTGGCGAACCGGTGACCGGTGCCGACACCGAGGCGGTATAGGTGACCACGCCACCTTCCACGACCGAGGCATTGGCAGTGAGGGTCACTGTCGACGTATCGATCGTATCGCTGACGTTGGTGACGGCTTCGGCTGGATTAACGGCCAGATTCTCGAAATCGCCACCGGTGGTGCCGGTGACACTTACTTTGACCTGACCGGCGTCTTTGTAGACGT
>NZ_JBDFPP010000057.1:0-732 GCF_039672635.1 Pseudomonas sp. P39-UII1 | reverse complement strand
TGGCCGTTAATCCAGCCGAAGCCGTCACCAACGTCAGCGATACCATCGATACCAGCACGGTCACGTTGACCGCTAATGCCTCGGTCATCGAAGGCGGCGTGGTCACTTACACCGCTTCCGTCAGCGCCCCGGTCACCGGCAGCCCGCTGGTGGTAACCCTGGCTAATGGCCAGAGCATCACCATCGGTGTCGGCGAGTCGTCCGGTTCGGTCAACTTCACCGCGCCGAACAACGTCTACAACACCAACGCCCCGCTGACCAACAGCATCACCAAGGTCGAAGGTGGTAACTACGAGCAGCTCGAAACTGCAGGCACGCCGACCACCACGGTCACCGACAGCCCAGCGACCCAAGCCACCACGGACCTGGTGCTGAGTGCCACCGGCGATGTCGCTGAAGGCGGGCAGATCGTCTACACCGCGACCCTGAGCAACCCGGCCGGCACGGCAATGACTGTGACCCTGAGCAACGGAGCGACCATCAACATCGCCGCCGGTCAAACGACTGGCCAAGTGACGGTCGCGGCGCCGGCCGATGACGTCTACAAAGACGCCGGTCAAGTCAAAGCCACCATCACTGGCACCACCGGCGGTGACTTCGAGAATCTGGCGGTCAACCCGGCCGAAGCCGTGACTAACGTCAGCGATACCATCGATACCAGCACGGTCACGTTGACCGCCAATGCCTCAGTCATCGAAGGCGGCGTGGTCACTTACACCGCTTCCGTTAGCG
>NZ_JBDFPP010000056.1:0-901 GCF_039672635.1 Pseudomonas sp. P39-UII1 | reverse complement strand
GGCGCGGTGAAGTTGACCGAACCGGACGACTCACCGACACCGATGGTGATGCTCTGACCGTTGGCCAGCGTGACCACCAGCGGGCTGCCGGTGACCGGGGCCGACACCGAAGCGGTGTACACCACGGTGCCGCCCTCGACCACGCTTGGAGTGGCGGTCAAGGTGACGGTCGACGTGTCGATGGTGTCACTGACATTGGTCACGGCTTCGGCCGGGTTGACCGCCAGCTTCTCGAAGTCACCGCCGGTGGTGCCGGTGACACTCACTTTGACCTGGCCGGCGTCTTTGTAGACGTCATCGGCCGGCGCCGCGACCGTTACCTGGCCAGAGGACTGGCCGGCAGCGATAGCAATGGTCGCGCCGTTGCTCAGGGTCACGGTCATCGCCGTGCCCGCCGGGTTGCTCAGGGTGGCGGTGTAGACGATCTGACCGCCTTCAGCGACATCGCCGGTGGCGCTCAGCACCAGGTCCGTAGTGGCCTGGGTATCCGGGCTGTCGGTGACGGTAGTGGTCGGGTTACCTGCGGTTTCGAGCTGCTCGTAATTGCCGCCTTCAACCTTGCTGATGCTGTTGGTCAGCGGAGCGTTGGTGTTGTAGACGTTGTTCGGCGCGGTGAAGTTGACCGAACCGGACGACTCACCGACACCGATGGTGATGCTCTGGCCGTTGGCCAGGGTCACGATCAGTGGCGAACCGGTGACCGGCGCGCTGACGGACGCGGTGTAGGTGACCACGCCACCTTCCACGACCGAAGCGTTACCAGTGAGGGTCACGGTCGACGTATCGATCGTATCGCTGACGTTGGTGACGGCTTCGGCTGGATTAACGGCCAGATTCTCGAAATCGCCACCGGTGGTGCCGGTGACACTTACTTTGACCTGACCGGCGTCTTTGTAGACGT
>NZ_JBDFPP010000055.1:0-1002 GCF_039672635.1 Pseudomonas sp. P39-UII1 | reverse complement strand
GCTCGGTCAACTTCACCGCGCCGAACAACGTTTACAACACCAACGCTCCGCTGACCAACAGCATCAGCAAGGTCGAAGGCGGCAATTACGAGCAGCTCGAAACCGCAGGTAACCCGACTACTACCGTGACCGACGGTCCTGACACCCAGGCCACCACGGACCTGGTGCTGAGTGCCACCGGCGATGTCGCTGAAGGCGGCCAGATCGTCTACACCGCCACGCTGAGCAACCCAGCCGGCACGGCAATGACTGTGACCCTGAGCAACGGCGCGACCATCGCTATCGCCGCCGGCCAAACTGTCGGTCAAGTCACCGTCGCTGCGCCGGCCGATGACGTCTACAAGGACGCCGGCCAGGTCAAAGTGAGTGTCACCGGCACCACCGGTGGCGACTTCGAGAATCTGGCCGTTAATCCAGCCGAAGCCGTCACCAACGTCAGCGATACCATCGATACGTCGACCGTCACCCTGACCGCCACTCCAAGCGTGGTCGAGGGCGGCACCGTGGTGTACACCGCCTCGGTGTCGGCACCTGTGACTGGTTCGCCGCTGGTTGTGACCTTGGCCAACGGCCAGAGCATCACCATCGGCGTCGGCGAGTCGTCCGGTTCGGTCAACTTCACCGCGCCGAACAACGTCTACAACACCAACGCTCCGCTGACCAACAGCATCAGCAAGGTTGAAGGCGGTAACTACGAGCAGCTCGACACTGCAGGTAATCCGACCACCACGGTTACCGACAGCCCAGCGACCCAAGCCACTACGAACCTGGTGCTGAGCGCCACCGGCGATGTCGCCGAAGGCGGCCAGATCGTCTACACCGCCACGCTGAGCAATCCAGCCGGTACGGCAATGACCGTGACCTTGAGCAACGGTGCGACCATCAACATCGCCGCCGGTCAAACGACTGGCCAGGTAACGGTCGCCGCACCGGCCGATGACGTCTACAAAGACGCCGGCCAGGTCAAAGTAAGTGTCACCGGCACCACCGGTGGCGACTTCG
>NZ_JBDFPP010000054.1:0-1026 GCF_039672635.1 Pseudomonas sp. P39-UII1 | reverse complement strand
ACCCCGCGTGGTCGAGCACTGGACCAGCGACGGCGAGCACTTCCACTTCCGCTACGACTTCGCAGCGCGCACCAGCTGGGCCACCGACGTGCTGGGCCGCGAGCTGGAGATTCACTACAACGAAGACCACCGCGTCATCGCCAGCCGCGACTACGGCGGCGAACGCTACGCCATCGACCTGGACGATTTCGGCAACATGGTTGGCCTGACCCTGCCGGACGGCAACCAGTTGCACTTCAAGTACGACGAGTTCGCCCGCCTGCTCGAAGAAACCGACCCGCTGGGCCGCACCATCGCCTACGAATACCACCACCTGACCACCTTGGTGACCAAGGTGACCTACCCGGATGGCAGCACGTGGCAGGCCCGCTACGACGACAAGGGCAACCTGCTGGCCGAGTTCGATGCGCTGGGCCAGATGACCGAGTACCTCAACGGCGAAGATGGCCTGCCGCACACCATCATCGACACGACGTACAAGTCCAAGTACCTGTGGTGGAACACCCTGGCCCAGGTCGAGCGTTTTCAGGACTGTTCGGGCAAGAGCACCTACTACCGCTATGACGAGCGCCAGCACCTGGTGGCGGTGACCGATGCGCTGAACCAGACCACCACGCTGGAACGCAAACCGGACGGGGAGGTGGTCAAGATCGACCATCCGGACGGCACGGCAGAGACGTTTACCTACAACGTCTACGGCCAGGTGCTGAGCCACACCGATGGCAAGGGCCAGACTACACGTCTGCTGCGCACCGCCCGAGGCCTGCCGAGCAGCCGCCAGGATGCCAAAGGTCAGCAAGTTCGCTATGAGTACGACAAGGCCATCCGCCTGACTGCGTTGGTAAATGAAAACAGCATGCCGTACCGCTTTGCCTACGATGCCTCGGACCGGCTGATTGAAGAAGTGCGGGTGGACAACCTGACCCGGCGCTTCACCTACAACGACGGCGGCCACCTGACCCGGCTGGACGAAATCGGCTACGGCGAGAACGGTGAACAGCCCCAGCGCGAAACGCTGTTCGAACG
>NZ_JBDFPP010000053.1:0-1061 GCF_039672635.1 Pseudomonas sp. P39-UII1 | reverse complement strand
TGGCTGTGGAGCCTGATTCGGTTGTATCGCATGAAGAAGCTGGTCATATCCTGCCTGGCTTCATCAATTTCCTTGTAACCTTTGCTGGGCACCCACTCTGACTTCAGCGTCCCAAAGAAGCGTTCTGTTGGTGCGTTGTCCCAGCATTGCCCTCTACGGCTCATGCTTTGTGTTATCCCGTGCTCTAACAGCTCGGATTGGAAGCGCTGACTGGTGTATTGGCAGCCTTGATCCGAGTGGAACATCAAGCCTGCATGTTTACCTCGAACGCCCACCGCCATCCTCAGTGCCTTGCTGACCAGGGTGGCGTCGTTGATCAGCGAAAACGCCCAACCAATGATCCGGCGGGCGAACAAATCAATGACTACTGCCAGGTGATACCAGCGTTTCCCGACCATCAAGCTGGTAACGTCGCCGCACCAGACTTGGTTGATGGCTGTTGGCTCAAAGTTACGTTCGAGCAGATTCTTGGCCACATATGCCTCGACACCCTTGGAGCGATACTGATGCCGGCGGCGCTGCCTGCTGGCCAGGTTTGCCTCCTCCATGAGCTTTCGGGCCAGATACCGCCCCACCTTGAAATCCTGGGCTTTCAGGCACTGAGAGATCATCCTCGCGCCCGCACTTCCCCGGCTTTCGACGTGCAGTTGAACGACTTTTTCTCTGAGCCCGTTGCGCTTGGTATTCGGGGCCGAACGGCGGCGAAGCCAGTCATAAAACGCGCTGCGGGAAACGCTCAGCGCACTGCAAAGCAGGCTGGTCGGATACAGGCCTGACTCTCTCAGTTCCTCGATCAGGAAAAACGATCGGGATCCGACATCAAGAGAGCCGTAGCCTTTTTTAATATTTCGGCCTCGGTCTCCAGGCGCTTAACTTTGGCCCGCAGCTCCTGGAGCTCTCGCTGTTCGTCGCTGATTGCCTTGGTACCTGCTACTGGCTGGCCCTTCTGACGCTCTTTGCGAACCTGATCAACCCAGCGGCGCAGCGCCGTAGGGCCGACCTCCATCGACGCACAAACATCTGGAATCGAGCCGTTGTCATCAAGAACCATGCTGGCAGCA
>NZ_JBDFPP010000052.1:0-1079 GCF_039672635.1 Pseudomonas sp. P39-UII1 | reverse complement strand
GGCCTTCACGACAGGGTTATGCCTGATCGAGACAGTGCCTGACATCCACAAGCCCGCACGTAGCCGTGAGGCGCCTGTGCGCGAGATAGTGCTCTGGCCTATGAACTCTCCCGATTGCTGCACTACCGGGTTCAGGCCTGAGAACGCGACAATCGCAGAAGGGCTTTGGTATTTCAGTGGATCACCCAGTTCGGCGAGCAGCAACGTAGCAGTGGTGTCACCCAAACCATCAATCGAGGTAATCAGATCACGTCGCTTGCGCAGGTCTGGATCATCATCGATCGTCTGCTCGATAGCCTTCCTGGTCTTTTCCAGTTCTTCGGTGATGTGTCCGATGACGTCTTGAATCGACTGCTGCACCGCATCTTGTGCGACATCCAAACGATTCTGCTCCATCTGGCGCATTTCCTTGAGGTCGTCCAGTCGCCGTACCAGAGCACGCAAACGGCGCTGTGCAGGTGGCACGGGCTCCCACTGGCGAAGCGAGGCCGCCTTCTGTTGGCCATAAGCAGCAATGACTTTGGCGTCAGCCTTATCGGTTTTGACGCGCCGAAGCTCCACGTCAGCGAATTTCGCGATCACCGCCGGGTTCAGAATGCACACCCGATAACCTTGGTTGTGACAATGCTCGGCCAATGCTTCGTGATAGGTGCCTGTGGCCTCCATAAGGATCCAGGCGCCTGGTTCGGCGTGGCGCTCAAGCCAGTCGCAGAACTGCTTGAACCCTCCAGGATCATTGGACAGCTTGGCTTTGGTGCGCGTCTTGCCGTTGGGAAGCGGGGTGGCAATGTCGAAAGATTTTTTGGCGACATCAACGCCAACAAAGACGGACATGATCTTCTCCTTCAAACTACGAAAGTCGATCACCCTACACTCAGTTCAACCTTGTCAATGCGTACTCACGCCAGGGACGGGCACTAGATACCGTTCGAACTTGTCGAGTGGGGTTGGAAGGCCAGAGCGTCATCTACAGTACGGGCTCGATGCCCTAGGAGCGGCTCCGCTTCAAGACCTTCCCTCGATGATCAGTCGAGAACTTTCGCCTCTTGGGAGGCGAAAGTCGAGATACAAGGAGCGGC
>NZ_JBDFPP010000051.1:0-1111 GCF_039672635.1 Pseudomonas sp. P39-UII1 | reverse complement strand
GGCGTGTTCGTCGTAGACCTCATGGGCCTGCTCGGTCGTTTGCAGGGTCAGCAGGTGGAAGCGGTTGAAGCGGCGGGTGATGCTGCGCAGCGGCGTATCGCCAGCGAGGTAAGTGGCGGTCGAGCCATAGCTGAACTGGGTACCGGTGAACTGGTAGAGGTTGTCTTCACCGTTGTCGCGCCAGGTGATGCCGCTGCCCATGCCGAGGAAATTGTTGCTGGTGTAGGCGTAGGTGGTGACCATGTCGGGCTGGTCGAAGCCGGGCTTGATGGTGTGCCTGGTAACCCGGGGCAGCGGGTCACGAGCGTTGCCGGGGAAGGGGTGGCCGGCATCGTCGTAATCGATGGTCTCGACGCCGCCCACCGGCGTATGCACGTCGGTCAAGCACACCACACCACGTACCTTGTCGTAGCCGAGCCTCCAGCTGGCCTTGTCGTCGCTGGGCAGGACGATGGTATGGGGCAGGCGTACCGCAGGGGTGAAGCGCTGGTCGAGTTTGATCGTGTAACTGGCCAGCGGGGCGCCGCCGGGGCCGGAGTCGGGGTGCAGCTTGAGGCTGATTTCAGCGCTGGTATAGTCGATGGCCAGCAGCGCGAGCCCGGTGTCGTCCTTGATGCCGACCAGGCACGGGGCACCCTGGAAATTGCTGTAGCTGAGGGTGATGCCATGGCCCGAGGGCGCCTCGACCCGGGTGGGCAAGGCCACGCGATTGTCGCTGGGGCCTTGCAGTTCGAGCAGTTCGACCAGGCCGGCCTTGTGCTCGACGCGATAGCCAGTGCCGTGGTCATGGAAGTGGAAGCTTCTGAGCTTGCGCTCCTTGAACACCTTACCGGTGCCGTCGCTGGCGTCGCCGCCGGTGACCTTGAAGCTTTCACCGGTGTGCAGGTGCAGCAGATTGGTGGCGGGGTCGTATTGGCTGAGGTTGAGCGTCCAGCCCATGCCAAAGCCCGAATCCTGGGTGTTCATCGGGTTGAAGCCGATGCGCAGGGGCAGGGACGGGCCGCTGAGGTTGTTGGCGACCAGCTCCGGCAGCTCGATGGCCAGGGTGTACTGGCCGGTGCGGGGGTCGACGCTGTTGTTGAGGAAGCTCAGGAAGTTGAAGGCGTTGGAG
>NZ_JBDFPP010000050.1:0-1177 GCF_039672635.1 Pseudomonas sp. P39-UII1 | reverse complement strand
TGTCCCGTCCTGAATAAGGTTTACACCTCCCATCCCGAATTTCCGGAGAGTCAGATGGAGCAAGGTGTAAAGCGCACACAGCGAGATTACTCACTGTCTTTTAAATTGGCGGTGGTTGATCAGATTGAAAAAGGCGAGATGACCTACGGCCAGGCCCAGGAACGGTATGGCATCCAGGGCCGGTCGACGGTTCTGGTATGGTTGCGTAAGCACGGTCGGCAGGATTGGAGCCAAGGGGCATCGATCCGAGTCGAGAGGAGCTGCGCGATGTCTGACCCCAAACCGCTCACTCCAGAGCAGCGAATCAAAGAGCTTGAGCAGCAGCTTGAGCTGATGAGCCAGAAGGCCCAGTTCTTCGAGACGGTCGTTGATGTTCTGAAAAATGACTATGGTGTTTCGGTCGTAAAAAAGCGATCCGGCAAGTCCTCTCGCAAGGCCAAGTCGCAGGACTGAGCATTGCCAGGGCTTGTCAGTTTCTAGGCATCAGTCGACAGGCATACTACAAACGCAACCGAGCCGCTGATGGCAAAGAACGTCAGGCAGACCGGGTGGTTGAGTTTGTACAGCAAGTCCGAATGCGCCAGCCCCGTCTGGGTACCCGCAAGCTGCACTATCTGCTGCATTGCCAACCTGACAGACGATTCCAGGTCGGCCGAGATAGGCTATTCCAGGTCTTGGGAGAGCGCCGTTTGCTCGTACTGCCTAAGCGGGCCTACCACAAGACAACACAAAGCTTTCATCGCTTCTACCGCCATCCCAACTTACTCAAGCCTGGGCCAAGCCAGATTGTTCCGACAAGGCCGGAACACGTCTGGGTGGCCGACATTACTTACCTGCCCGCACGTAACGGCCCGCTATACCTGAGCCTGATAACGGATGCGTACTCCAGGAAAATCGTTGGCCACCACGTCCATGAAAGCCTGCATGCGGAATCGGTGGCGCAAGCTTTCAAGCAGGCATTGCGCAAGCGACGTCATCGCCAGCCATTAGTCCACCATTCGGATCGAGGCATCCAATACTGCTCGGCTCTATACCAGTCACTGCATCAACGGCACGGCGTTCAGTGCTCCATGACCGATGGGTATGACTGCTACCAGAACGCGCTGGCCGAGCGAATCAACGGAATCCTCAAGATGGAGCTGCTGTTGAGTAGTCCTGCAGATCTGGAGCAAGCGAG
>NZ_JBDFPP010000005.1:0-358283 GCF_039672635.1 Pseudomonas sp. P39-UII1 | reverse complement strand
AAGAAGTGCGGGTGGACAACCTGACCCGGCGCTTCACCTACAACGACGGCGGCCACCTGACCCGGCTGGACGAAATCGGCTACGGCGAGAACGGTGAACAGCCCCAGCGCGAAACGCTGTTCGAACGCGATCCGATTGGCCGGCTGATGGCCAAGCTCAACCGCGATGCGCGACAAGACTATGCCTATGACGATGTTGACCGGTTGCTGAGCATCCAACGTCAACCCAGCGGCATCGGCAAACAACTCGGCATCACCGAAGAAAAGCTGGAGTACACCTACGACCTGCTGGGCCGACTGACCCAGGAAATCACCCCACAAGGCGTGCTCGGCTACGAATATGACCCGCTAAGCAACCTGACCACACTGACCCTGCCGGACGGGCGCAAGGTCAACCACCTGTACTACGGCAGTGGCCACCTGCACCAGCTGAACCTGGACGGCCAGGTGATCAGCGACATGGAGCGCGATGACCTGCACCGGGAGGTGTTCCGCACCCAGGGCAAGCTCACCAGTTGCTTTGGTTACGATGCGATGGGACGCAAGGCCTGGCAGTTTGCATCGACCCTGCCGGCAGAAAAGCTGTCGCAGGTGCACAACACCGGTATCAACACCTCGTTGCTGGTGGAGCATGCCTACAACCCGATTCACCGTCGCTACCAATACGATCCGGCGGGCGAATTGGTGCGCACGCTGGACAAGCTGCGTGGCGAGATCAAGTACGAATACGAAGCCAACGGCCAGTTGCATAGCCGCGATACGGCTCGTTGGTGGGCAGCGAAGAGTTCCGCTACGACCCGGCTGCCAACCGCCTCGACTTCAATGCGCGGCAACTGGAGAAGGTCAAAGACAACCGCATCAAGCGTTGGCGGGACCAGGAGTATCGCTATGACCCGTGGGCAACCTGATCGAGAAGCGGTCGGGGCACAGCAAGCTGCAGAGCTTTAGCTATGACTGTGAGAACCGGCTGGTGCGGGCGGAGGCGCTGGTGAATGGCAAGCTGGAAAGCACCGGCGCGTATCGCTATGACAGTCTGGGGCGCCGGGTAGTCAAGCAATCCGAGATCAACGGCATCACGGAGCAGAAGCGCTTCCTCTGGCAAGGACTTAGGATGTTGCGTGAGGAGACGCCTGAGCTAAGCATCTTGTACTTGTATGAGCGGGCAGCTATGCGCCGTTGGCACGGGTGGATCAGGCGGAAGGGGAAGGGCAGGAGGTCTACTCCTTCCATACCGATCAAATCGGTACGCCGCTGGAGCTGTCGGATAGCGAAGGCAAGATTGTTTGGCAGGCGACATATCGCTCCTGGGGGGCGATTGAGCAAATGACGGTCAAGGAGGTCGAGCAGAACCTACGCTTTCAGGGCCAGTACTTTGATGCCGAAACTGGACTGCACTACAACACATTCCGATATTATGATGCGGAAGTAGGGCGCTATGTAACAATTGACTCAATCGGACTGGTGGGGGGCAACCTATATAAGTATGCACCTAATCCGGTTAGCTGGCAGGATCCATTAGGTTGGATTACCTATAATACAATGCCGGGAATTGAAGGCTTTCAAAAGCACTATATTGTTCCGCAGCAGCTTTCTAATCATGCGGCCATGCAGGCAGGAGAAGTAAATATTCACAAGCTCTCTAATATAATATATTTGCCTAAGTATGAGGAAAATCATCCTGCTCGAACTGTGCATCGTGGTTCTCTTGCGCAGTATACTGCCGCCGTTGAGAAAGAGCTGGATATTATCCATGATTATGGTAAGAAGAACGGTTGGAGTAAAACCGATTACCAGAAAGCTATCCGTGGAGTAATGGTTGATGAGAGGAAAGGTCTTCGTTCCGGCAAAACAATGTTGAATAAAAATTCTGTTCGAGGGGTGGGTTGTGGCTAATAATTATATTCTGAGTATTTCAGATGACTATCCGGAAAGCTATTGGCTTAAAGCTAAGGTTTTATCGGGCGAGGATTCAAGTATCTTTAAGGAAGGTTTGGTTGTAACAAAATCTGTAATTGTCCGGTTTGAGAGTGCTAAAAGAATTAGTGCTGCAAAGTTATTGACATACGATTTTTTCTTTAGTGATGGACCAAATTTGATCTCGCCGCGACTATACGAGCTAATGATTAAGGAGGGTATTTCTGGTGTTCAGTTTATTGATGCTGGATTAATAATTTCAGGTGTTTCCTATGCCGGCTATAAGATATTCAATGTTGTCACTAGATCGGCTGTTTTTGATTTAGAGAAATCTGAAAGTGAGCCGTTGCTTAGTTACTTGCCGGATGGGGCGAGATGGTATAGTAAGATTGTGTTGGCTGAGAGGGCTAACTTGCCCAGTGATATTGTAAGGGCTGAGGAAGAAATCGCTACCATTGTTGTGGCTGCTCGGGTAAAAACTATTTTTGAGAAAAACAATATTTGTGGCTTGCAGTTCAAGGCATAGCGGCCTTTGGTAAGTCAGGTGTTATGCGTCGCTGTTGAGACTTGATGGTCGTTGGCAGATTGTTCTTTTAAAATTTAGCTTTTTTTTGGGGGGCTTGAACACCGCCTTAATCAATGATTGTTCTTCCTATGACGAGTTGCCACTAACGTTCAACCGGAACGGTCATTGGGTCCGACAGTTCAGTAAGTCGTGGCCGGTTACAGCAACGCACTTGATCTGATCTGCGAGTAACGCTGGCAGCCCGATGGTGAAGTGCTGCGTATCCACCACCCGGATGGCACGGCAGAATCCTTTACCTACAACGCCCTCGGCCAGGTACTGACCCACACCGACGGCAAAGGCCAGACCACGCGTCTGCAGCGCACCTCGCGTGGCTTGCCCAGCAGGCGCCAGGATGTTGCGCCTGAGCCATTCTTTGTGCAAGGAACATCTAACAAACAAAATCCTGTGGGGGTGAATAATCCAAACAGAGAACGTTATCTCGCCGCTGCAGATAATCATAGCGCTTCCAGTGGTAGGCCGAAGTCTAGCGGGACATTAAAAGGAGCTGCGACATTTTGAAATCCTTGAAATGGCAAGAAAATCTTGTTTTGAGCATCCAGGTGGAAGAAGACCTATATGCTATCTCGCAAATGAGGAAAAATCATCTTTTGGAAGTTTTTGATGTGTTTGGTAGTAATGGTGACTGGACAGGTGTTGACTTAAATAAAGTTGACGTATTGTTCACGATCTTTGTTTCCATAAAAAATATTAAAAGTATATTTTCTAGCTTAGTTTCTAGCGAGTCAGTTACGCCAAATGAATGGCCTGTGGAAAAGCGTATGCTATCGGCGATATTTGGCGCTCCAGGAAGTACTGGTGCGAAACTCATAGACCTGTCAGATGAGTATTCGAATATTGGTGCGCAAGTAATCAAGGAGAGCCTCTCTCCACAAGATGACCTAAGCTTGATTCATCGCTACGAACTATGCGGCATGGTTGGTGATCCAGAAAAGATTATTGCACGCATTAAGAACTATCGGGAAACTGGAATTAACTGGGATCCATCTAAGGAATTCTTATTTCCAGGTATTCAGCGCCCTGTAATATGATTTTGGCGTCAGTATGAAAAAAATAGAGGCTGAGGTTTTTTGGGCTCAATTGCAGTTTTTGGAGGGCGATGAGACTTGCTTGTGTGAATTGAGGTCCGTAATTGGTGAATTGGTGGTCGAATTAATTGGCGTTCCTCATGCTCACTATGGTAGCTCGATGCTTCCTCTATTTAGAAGGTGTGTTCTAGGTATTAATGCCATTGGGTTGACGATTGAGACACTTGAAAGAGACTCAGTACTGGAAGTGTTATATCGGCTGGGTGAGATTGTTGGATTGTCTAGAGAGCGTCTCTATCTTGAGGAATGGCGCGGAGATTGGTGAGTCTTTATGTGTCTTTAGTGATGGGTTTGTGTTCTTGTCCACTCTTTAAAGTATAAGTTCGGTTTAGAGGGAGGGAGCCTTCTAATCTTACTACGAATTCGGCCATCTGACCCTTCTGGCCGAAATCGGCTACGGCGAGGACGGTGAGCAGCCACAATGCGGAACACTGTTCGAGCGCGATCCGATTGGCCGCTTTCTATGAGTAGGGTAGCTAGCGCCGTTGGCGCGGAGGGATTAGGTAGAAGGGGAAGCGCAGAAGCTCTACTATTTACACCTAGTGATAGCCACTGGTTAGGGTGTAATTGTTTTGTAGACAACTTCTAGCAAGATTATCAGTCCACATAAAAGCTTTAAATATTGAGGTGTCTATGAATGATCTTTCGGAAGTGAATCTGCAGTTGTCTCAAAATATCGTAGATACAGTTGAATCTGGAAATGAACTTGAAGCATCGGGTGACTACGATGCTGCGCTACAGAAATATAGTAAATCTTGGGACATGCTTCCAGAGCCAAAGGAGAAATGGGATCTCTATCATTGGATTTCCAAATGTAATTCTGAGGTTTATTTGAAAAGGCAGGATTATGAAAATGCTAAAGCATGGGCGTTAAAAGCGGTTGAATCTAAACCTGCTCGAGAAACGTCTAGCTTGATAATTCTGGGTGCCTCTTTACTTGGGTTGGGCGAAATTAATCCTGCATTTGATTCCTTCAAGACGGCTTTCGACATGGGCGGCGAGAGAGCTTTTGAAGGGTTCGATAAACAATATCTGAATGTCGTCGTCAGCTTCAAAGGATAGTAATAAACAGGAACTTGCAGATCAGGCTTCGATCGATCAATTAGGGTTGGCCCCCTTTGTCCTAAGCGCGAAGTTAGGACCAATAGTCAGAGGATAAAGAGAGGTGACGCACCTATTGGCAGAGATGGGTAAGAAGTGAATCTTCATCATCTCACTCAAGATGAGCCTGGCCCCATGGCGGAGGTCTTGAGTACCTCCCACTCGAGGCATGATTGGGTTTTACATATCATTCGGATTAATGAGATAAAAGCTCGGTTGGGCACGATGGCGTTACACGCCTATATAACAGTGCTCTGCTAAGTATAAACAAAGGACTATTCAATACTTGCAAAAAGATCATGCTGGAAAATTTGAGCCTTGAATTTTTTAAGAGAGGTATGTGATGAGTTATATAGATCAACTGGAAGTGGAAATCATTGCGAGTGGGGAGGATCCTGCTTTTGCTGGGGCAGCGTCGGATGACGTAATAAGTGATTTCGAGAATGCTCTGGGTGTTAAGTTTCCCCCATCTTACATACTGTTTCTTAAAAAATATGGAGCGCTATCCTTTGCCGGCGACACGTACTACGGTATTACAAAAGACGGTGTAGACGCTTCAGCCATTCCGAGTGTGGCTTTTGCTACACAAAGTGCGCGTGCAGATGGTGATGCTGATGGGTCGATGATTGTAATTAAAGCATCGGGGTGTGGGCCTATTTACTCTATAGATACCTCGATTATTGGTGATGATGGAGAGCCAGTGGTGGTAGAGACGGAGCTTTCTTTTAAGCGTACAGGTGTAAAAAATATCATGCACTCAGATTTCAAAGAGTTTTTCAGTCATATGATCAGGCAGTCTATTAAAGAGCTGGGTTGATCACTAGTTGATGATTGTGTTGAAGGCTCGGATGTTTTTTGAGTACGACGAGGCAGACCGTCTGCTGAGTCTACAGCGCACGGCGAGCAGTCTAGGCTAACAGTTTGGCATCACGGATGAAAGTCTGACTTACCGCTACGAGCCGCTTGGATGGCTGACACAGGAACTGACCCCGAGCAGTGCGCTGGACTATGAGTAAGACCCGCTCAGCAACCAGACCGATGTTTCGGGGCAATTTCCGACGTGGGCAGATCTATAGGGTTAGGGAGTAGTGTCGGTAGGTTATTTTTGTAAAGTCGCTATCAAGTTCTTTGCAAATCTCTACGAACCCGGTAGCTATGCGTCGTTGGGATAGAGTAGTTTGAAAGCGGACAAAAAAATCAGCAGAATTTGCGTTTTTAAGGGCTGTATTTCCACAGAGAAACATGGTTGCATATAATATATGGATATTATGCGCCGGAGAGTAGTCGGTTGAATGCTCAGGTTCCGCCATTATAATGCCTTTAGATACTACAATCCAAAAAAAATTTCGGTTCAGCTTGGAGTTCGTAGGTATAGCGCAAGATAAGGGGTGGCTTAAAGGTCGCCGTCAAAACACGCATTTTCCACTTGTAGAGTGTTGATAATGACTGACTTTAAACTGTTGCACTGCGGCTCGCGGATCTCTGGTGCTGATATTGAGGCGCTGGAAGCGCAGATCGGCTTTAAGTTGCCCGTGAGGTTTAGGGCGATATATCAAGCATACAATGGCGGTTCACCTGTTAGAGAGTTTTGGATATCAGATGAAGATTTTGAGCCGGTGAGAGTTGAGGGTTTTAAAAGTATTTCAAGTGTAGGAGCTCAGGATGCTAATGAGACAAAATATATCGGTGGATGTTACAGGCGGATGCGCGAGAGAAATGTTATCCCGTCCCAGTTAGTCCCTTTTGCAAATGATGAGGCTGGTAACTTTATCTGCTTGGAGAAAGGTGCGGGGAGAGTTGTCTATTTTGCTGTTGATACTTTTCAAGCGGATCTTGACATGTATCTTAACCATATCAATGCTCAAAGAGTCATGTCGGATTCCTTTGGTGATTTTATCGATTCTTTAGTTGGTGAGGTGGATGTTGATTTTTGATTATATGGGGATCGTTGATCATCTTTGGAAAGATTGTTGAGATCGATGTTAGTATTTGATGGTTGCGGCTGTTGTTTTTCAAATTTGGGACTCTGAGTTTCGATAGCCATATTTAATCTTCAAAAAACTGCTTAATCAAGTGGGGGGCAGCGCGAGCACGACCACTTCTGCTATGACTGCGCAGCGCGCACCAGCTGGGCCACCGCCGTGCTGGGCCGCGAGCTGGAAATTCACTACAACGAAGACCACCGCGTCATCGCCAGCCGCGACTACGGCGGCGAACGCTACGCCATCGACCTGGACGATTTCGGCAACATGGTCGGCCTGACCCTGCCGGACGGCAACAAGTTGCACTTCGAGTACGACGAGTTCGCCCGCCTGCTCGAAGAAACCGACCCGCTGGGCCGCACCATCGCCTACGAATACCACCACCTGAACACCTTGGTGAACAAGGTGACCTACCCGGACGGCAGCACGTGGCAAGCGCGCTACGACGACAAGGGCAACCTGCTGGCCGAGTTCGATGCGCTGGGCCAGATGACCGAGTACCTCAACGGCGAAGAGGGCCTGCCACACACCATCATCGACGCGACGTACAAGTCCAAGTACCTGTGGTGGAACACCCTGGCCCAGGTCGAGCGGTATCAGGACTGTTCGGGCCAGAGTACATTTTAGTTAGAATGAGCGTCATGATCTGGTGGTGGTGATCGATGCGCTAACCCAGACCACCATGCTTGAACCTAAGCCGAACGGAAGCGGGCCGGCCTTAAGCCTGGCGATATTATTGGTGAAATTATTAGGAGTAAGTATGGCTGCTGAATTCTCGGTGATTACAGAAACTGCTACATTGGCGATATTTGATCTTGCCGCTATCCGTCATCGAATGAGTGATACGTTTGATTGGTGGAGTATCCGGAGCGATGAGATCTATGAGATGAATGAGGGTAATATCGCTTTTTTAAATCTCGGTGAAGACGGAAAGTACTTGGTCAAGGTTCTCGCTGAGTTGCCCAATGCTTTAGGCAGTATTTTTCTATCCATTCCTTCCGGGGGCTTATTTATAGGCGCTGGTGAGGATACTACGGGGGGAGGTATGGAGCCTGATGGTTCTGATGCTATACAAGGAGCTTGTATTGCTTTCACTCCAGGTAATTATCAGATGGGATTCGCTTTTGAATGCGGGGTAATAATGCTGTCGTTTGCGCGGGCAGATAGTCATCGCAATAACTTTTCAGATTCAATCCGGCTTGGCTGAATTATAGATACTCCAGAGTTACGAATGTGAAGGTGATCTTTAAAAATGGGCGTGAAGGGTTGAGCGTAGGTCCCAGCCTTCTGGAATTCTCCCTTGCTCATCATGAGTGCGGCCCGCTCATGAACCTGACCATGCTGACCTTGCCACACGGTCGGGAGCAAGATCTATCAGCTGTACTACGGCAGCGACCACCTGCACCAGTTGAACCTGGACGGGCAGGTCATCAGCGACATGGAGCGCGATGACCTGCACCGCGAGGTGTATTGCATGCAAGGTATGGTCAGCAGTTGCTTTGGTTAAGACGCGATGGGGCGTAAGGCGTGGCAGTTTGAGTCGACCTTGGCTGCAGAAAAGCAGAAAGCACATAAATTGATATGGCATGCTGCGTACTCTTTTCGGCAGGCTGGTCCAGGAAAACCAGCCATCGGAACAAAGACATATGATAAGCGCCTGGTAGATATGGAGTTGAACCCCAATGGGGTGATGGCACAAACTCTGCCAAGCTCCCCTAAGATGTGTTTAGAGATGGTGAGCTTACTGATGATAACTTATTCACTAACTAACTTGCGTGATGAGTATCGTGATGCGCTGTTGGGTTTTATGGGCGCTATGTACGAGTGGGAATTGTCTGGGTACAAAAAGAAATTGGCGGCATTTTCGGATGATTCCTTAGAGCAAGAAGTCGAACTGAGCATTAAAAATGACCTTTTGGTAATTTTTAAGAAATATGTTGTTGACGAAGGGCGAAACTATGATCGCGTCAAAAATCTAGTCTGCGGCAGGTTCCCCGATTATGATCTCGTCAGTGATGGAGTTGGGATGTGTGAGTGCAAGGGAGGTGCGGTCTCAGTTATTATCAGGAAGAACACAGGGTTGCGCGCTTCCTTCAAACTGACGTTAATCATGGAGGATGATGCCTGCAAAGTTAGCGGGCGATATCTAGAAAGTGATGGAAGATGGCAAAGGACCTATATCTAGTTGCTGGCGAGTGAGGTTTTTTACCTCGGGCAACGGGGGGCATGATAAGAGATGCGTGCTGACATGCAAGATGTAAAGAGTTTGATTTCAAGAATAGCTGATACTGAATTTTTCTCGAGGATGGGGTGCGATCCAGATTCGAGAGATGATGTAATCTACATAAGGGATGTCTTCAGGGTCTTCGTTGAGCCTGTATATTCAGATTTCCATGGTTATTATGAAAATCTTGAGTGGTTGCCTACTTCTCCTTATCAAGATGATCCGTTCAATTCATTTCCAAAACCACCTAAGGAGCTAGTGAGTTGGCGTATCGATGTCACTAAAACTGTTATGCAGTCGATTAAAGTTGGCTCAACGGTGAAATTCATTGCCGGCCCCCATGATTACAGTCTGGCTGCGCGAGATGGAGCTTGTTTTGCATTTCGCCAGTACATTTCGGAGTCGTACTATGGTGTGTCTGGGGAGTGGTCGAAAGTGATTGAACTTTATTTGTCGGGTAGGTGGCCTGTTGGCTACTCCGACACTAAGCTGATTGTTATTTGAATTCGGCGTGAAAGCCCAAGCGCTTCAACAGCAGTCAAAAAGGGGAGGTGAAGGGTGAGTTTAACTTTTGGACAATGGAGGTACCTAAACTACAGCAAGGATGTAGGATGTCTATCGTAAGGCTGATAAAACTCTCGAGAGGTTCTGGAAAAAGATATGGTCAAAAAAGATGTTGTAGAGGTCGTTCCTGACGCTCTTATGGAATTCATGCAGCAGATGAATGAGTGGGAGTGTGAATTTTTCGATAAGCGCAAAGATGGGTTCGCTGAGGGAAAGGATGACATTGGGTTGAAGCAGGCTTATGCTTCGAAGTTGGAGACAATTTTTGACGCGTTTGCTTTTAAAGATAAGCCGAACTACGGCCGGCTGATTGATTTGGGTTGTACAAGGCCGGCGACTTATGACCCAGGGACTGATGTCATTGAGTTGGTGGCTTGTAGCAATGGTAGTATGGTGGTGCAGGTACAGCAGGTGAAAGGCGCGGAGAGCTGTTCTAGATTTTATCTGGTTATGAAGGGCGGGGAGTGGAAGATAAAAAAGAGAGAGGTATTGAGTTTTGATGGAAAGTGGCAGCGTGTTGCTCTTTAAATGAGCCTGCGGCGCTTGTGGCTATTGCTCACGTCTTGTGAGAAAGGTAATAGTGATAAGGCTGGTTGGAGTGCTGCACTGTACTGAAGTACTCTGAGAGTGGGACGCAATAATGCTCAATGTAACACCCAATCTTAGTCAGGCCGACCTATCACAATACGCTGTTGTTGATGTTGCAAAGAAAATGGCTGCAATCTCAGTGAACGCATAAAAGGAGTAGGGGATGGGGGAGCGAAATAAATTGTATATTTTATTCAGCTCGGTAGTAACGGCTGTGGCCGCGAAAAAATACAAGGTGGGAACCAGTCATGAAGAAGCACAATATTTTGTGCAGGGGCTATTTGATGAGTACATGAGCCAAGGATTGGAAGCACCTACGTTGGACTGGATCGACGCTGCTCCCAAACAAGCCAGATCCTGGATAAATTCTAGGTTGGCTAATAGCTTCCGATGCTACGGATCGTCGCCCAAATGGCTGGATGAGCCAAGCTGGCGATTTTTAGGTAACACCCCTATGGATTTTGTTCATCAGTTCGAGGTAGAGGGTTGCTCTAAAGGTGATCAATACGAGGGTGTGATGACGTATGTGTTTTTTGGTAGGACAGAATGCAAGGATGGAGGTTGGGAACTGGTTGTCAAACTCATACATCAGGATAAGAATGAGCCGGGGTCTGTTTTGGCCGACTGATTGCTTCATTGCAAACACGTCTAGATGATGTGAGTACTTGCGTGAGACGTGCATTTAAATTAAATTCACGTAGGTCGTGAGGCGTGGGGCACGAACAGTGGGTTATTTTCGGCATTGATGCTAATTTCATTACAGCAGTCAACGGAGTGTAATGCATAGTGACGAAAGACAGAAGCGTTTCGGAGCAAATAGTTTTTACGGTCGACTACCAGGCAATGATTTCAGAATTGGCAAAGGTCGGGAGGATAGAGATTGAGTCCGGCTACTCTGAAGTTATTGCGAATTTAGATTCTGCGAAAGTGGTGAGGTCGAAATTAGAAGCGCACGAGATCTTAAACTTTCTCACAGAAAATAGCGCTGAAATTATGCGATATTCGGTCAGCAAGTTTGCTGTACTTTCGAATGAAGAGGATGAAGAGGAATATCCTCTAGGACTGGAGCCAGGACAAGATGAGAAAGCTAAGGTGGTGTCGGCCGGAAAGTACTCTCAAGGCTTTCTCTTGACCAACCTTATTGAATACCTGCTTGCCCGGAAAGGGCGGGAGCAATTGCTGGGGTACTTGAGAACATCACGAGTACCTAAAGCGAAGCAGTATGCGGATCAGATAATTCATCTTATGTGCGCTAAAAGCTAGGTGACAACGTGCCGCCAGAACCGCTGGTACATGTGGCGACTTCTAGCCATGAAGGGCCTAGCAGTTTGGGGGATATTCTGAGCGCCTCTGTGTTCGCGTGCGGGTACGCGCTCTGCAATTAATTTGGGTAGCTCGAGCGCATGAAATCACATTCGCTTGTAGGAGCTGGCTTCCCTGCAATCGGCTGCAACCCAGTCGTCAACTCTACTTCCGCGCTCTGTCAGGCACTGCGCGGATACCGATTTTACGACTGCTTCGCAGCCGATCGCAGGCAAGCCAGCTCCTACAATGCCCGCGATACACATATGTGTCGTGTAGTGCCTAGCTGCCACTCCACGGGCCTACCCGCCGCTGCAGGCACCTCGCGCATTTGATGTTCCACCACGTGAAACCACATTCCGTTGAACTCCCGCCCCACTCGCGCTTATCTGTCCCCAAGCACGACCTGCCTTCCCCGTCGTGATCTCAAAGCGAACAACAAGAACGGGACCCACCCGCGCGAGGAGATTCCCCATGCAGCAACACCAGCACATCCTGGCCTGGCTCAACGACGTGGCCAGCGACCTGCACGCCATCCGCCACGACATCCACGCTCACCCCGAACTCGGTTTTGAAGAAAGCCGCACTTCGGCCCTGGTCGCCCAGTTGCTCAAGGACTGGGGCTATGACGTGCACACCGGCATCGGCAAGACCGGCGTTGTCGGCGTGCTGCGCAACGGCAGCAGCCCGCGCAAACTCGGTTTGCGGGCGGACATGGATGCACTGCCAATCCATGAGGCCACCGGCGCTGCCTACAGCAGCCGCCACCAGGGTTGCATGCACGCGTGTGGCCATGACGGGCATACCACCATGCTGCTGGGGGCGGCACGCTACCTGGCGGCGACGCGGCAGTTCGATGGCACGCTGACACTGATTTTCCAGCCGGCCGAGGAGGGCCAGGGCGGCGCCGAGGCGATGCTGGCCGATGGGCTGCTGGAGCGCTTCCCGTGCGACGCGTTGTTCGGCATGCACAACATGCCGGGGCTGCCGGCGGGGCACCTGGGGTTTCGTGAGGGGCCGATGATGGCCTCGCAGGACTTGCTCACGGTGACCATCGAAGGTGTCGGCGGGCATGGCTCGATGCCGCATTTGACCGTCGACCCGTTGGTGGCTGCGGCCAGTGTGGTAATGGCGCTGCAAACGGTGGTGGCGCGCAATATCGATGCGCAGGAGGCGGCGGTGGTGACGGTCGGTGCGCTGCAGGCGGGCGAGGCGGCCAACGTGATCCCGCAGCAGGCGCTGTTGCGCTTGAGTTTGCGGGCGCTGAACGCCGAGGTGCGGGCGCAGACCTTGGCGCGGGTGCAGGCGATCATCGTCAGCCAGGCGCAGAGCTATGGCTGCACCGCCAGCATCGAGCATCGCCCGGCGTACCCGGTGCTGGTCAACCATGCCGCAGAAAACGCCTTCGCCCACCAGGTCGGGGTCGAGCTGCTGGGGGCTGAGGCGGTGGACGGCAACACCCGCAAGCTGATGGGCAGCGAGGACTTCGCCTGGATGCTGCAGCGCTGCCCGGGCGCTTACCTGTTCATCGGCAATGGCGAGAAGCGGCCGATGGTGCATAACCCGGCCTACGACTTCAACGACGACATCCTGCTGACCGGCGCCGCCTACTGGGGCGCGCTGACCGAGCGCTGGCTCAAGCCCGCCTGACCCCTTCATTGACGACTGCCGCTGGAACCCGGGCGCGACCGCGCCTGGGCGATCACTTGAAGCGTTTCTGGCCAACAGATTGATGGAGTGTTCCGCATGCAGACTTCACACACAGGCGCGTCGCGTACCCGGCAAGTGGTCGCGGCGGTCATCGGTAATGCGTTGGAGTGGTACGACTTTATCGTGTACGGCTTTCTGGCGAGCATCATCGCCCGCCAGTTTTTCCCTTCCGACGACGAGTACGCGTCGCTGCTGATGGCTCTGGCCACCTTCGGCGTGGGCTTTTTCATGCGCCCGGTGGGGGGCGTGCTGCTGGGTATCTATTCTGACCGCAAGGGGCGCAAGGCGGCGATGCAGCTGATCATCCGGCTAATGACGGTGTCGATCGCGATGATTGCCTTTGCGCCCAGCTACCTGGCCATCGGCATGGGGGCGCCGCTGCTGATCGTGGTCGCGCGCATGCTGCAGGGCTTCGCTACGGGCGGTGAATACGCCAGTGCCACGGCGTTTCTGGTGGAAAGCGCGCCGGCCCATCGCAAGGGCCTGTATGGCTCGTGGCAACTGGTGGGGCAGTGCCTGGCGGTGTTTTCGGGGGCGGCGATGGTCGCGCTGGTGACCCACCTGTGCACGCCGCAGGCGCTGGACAGCTGGGGCTGGCGGATCCCGTTCGTGATCGGCTTGCTGATCGGGCCGGTGGGGTTGTGGATTCGCAAGCACATGGAAGAGCCCGAGGAATTCCTCGAAGCGCGCAAGCAGGCCAAGGGCCAGGCGCCGAGCCTGTGGCAGGTCCTGCGTGAGCATCGGCGCAGCTTGCTGGTGTCGATGGGGCTGGCCTGTGGGGCCACCGTGTCGTTCTACGTGGTGCTGGTGAACATGCCGACCTTCGCCCACAAGAACCTCGGCCTGCCGCTGGACCAAGTGTTGCTGGTGCAAATGTTGGCTGTGGGCCTGATGACCGTGGTGATTCCACTGGCCGGCGCGCTGTCGGACCGGCTCGGTCGCCGGCCGGTGTTGATGGCCTTCACCCTGGCGTTCTTCGTGATGGTCTACCCGCTGTACGTGTGGGTGGCCGCGGCGCCGTCGATCGAACGCCTGCTGGTGATGCAGCTGTTACTGTGCACCGCCATCGGCGGTTTCTTCGGCCCCGCGCCCACTGCCTTGGCCGAGCAGTTCCCGATCGAAGTGCGCTCCACCGGCGTGTCGGTGGCCTATAACGTGGCGGTGATGGTGTTCGGCGGCTTCGCCCCGCTGATCGTCACCTGGCTGAGCAAAGCGCTCGGCACCCCGGTGGCGCCGTCGTTCTACGTGCTGTTCGCCTGCCTGCTGACGCTGCTGGGCACCTATTGCCTGAAAGAGGCGCCGCGTGCCGGCAAGCCTGTGGCCTTCAACCTTGGAGTCAAACCGTGAACCAGTTAGCCATCGACCCAATTGTCGCCCTCGATGCCGAGGCGCTGTCCCAGGCGATCCATGCTCGCCAGCTGTCGTGCCGTGAGGTGATGTGGGCCTACCTGGGGCATATCGAGCGCTTCAACCCGCAGGTGAATGCACTGGTGTCGCTGCGCGAGGGCGAGCTTTTGCTGGCAGAGGCCGATGAACGTGACCGGGAGCTCGCGCGCGGTGCGTCGCGTGGCTGGATGCATGGCATGCCGCAGGCGATCAAGGACCTGGCGGCCACGGCAGGCCTGCGCACCACGCTGGGTTCGCCGCTGTTCGCCGAGCAGGTGCCGGCGCACGATGCCGTCAGCGTGGCGCGGGTGCGGGCGAGCGGGGCGATTATCGTTGGCAAAAGCAATGTGCCGGAGTTCGGCCTGGGGTCGCAGAGCTACAACACGCTGTTCGGCACCACCACCAATGCCTACGACCACCGCCGGGTGGCGGGTGGCAGCAGCGGCGGCGCGGCCGCGGCGCTGGCCATGCGCTTGCTGCCGGTGGCCGATGGCAGCGACATGATGGGCTCGCTGCGCAACCCGGCGGCGTTCAACAACGTGTACGGCTTGCGCCCTTCGCGCGGGCGGGTGCCCTATGGGCCGACGCCGGAGCTGTTCATGCAGCAGCTGGCCACCGAGGGGCCGATGGGGCGCACGGTGACGGACGTGGCACGGTTGCTGTCGGTACAGGCGGGGCATGACCCTCGGGTGCCGTTGTCACTGAGTGACGGCCCCCGCGATTTTGCGGCCGGGCTGCAACGTGACTTCAAGGGTGTGCGGGTGGGGTGGCTGGGCAACTTCGACGGCTACCTGCCGATGGATGACGGCGTGCTGAGCCTGTGCGAAGCGGCGCTGGCCGACTTCGCCGAGCTGGGCTGCGAGGTCGAGGCGTGCCAGCCTGGTTTCGACCTGGCGCGTTTGTGGCAATGCTGGCTCACCCACCGCCACTTCCTGGTGCACGGCAACCTGGGCGCAGCCTACGCCGACCCCGGCAAGCGTGCCTTGCTCAAGCCCGAGGCGCAGTGGGAAGTGGAGGGCGGGCTGCGGTTGACGGCAGCGGCCATCTACAACGCCTCGCTCGACCGCAGCGCCTGGTACCAGGCGTTGACTACGTTGTTCAAGCGTTACGATTACCTGCTGTTGCCGTCTGCCCAGGTGTTCCCTTTCGACGCAGCCGAGCCGTGGCCCAAGGTGGTCGGCGGGCAGGTGATGGACACCTATCACCGTTGGATGGAGGTGGTGATCGGGCCGACCCTGGCCGGCCTGCCGAGCATGAGCGTGCCGGTGGGTTTCAATGCCGCAGGGCTGCCGATGGGCCTGCAGATCATAGGCCCGGCGCAGGCCGACCATGCCGTGCTGCAGTTGGCCTTTGCCCATGAGCAGCTGACCCGCTGGGTGGCGCGGCAGCCGCCGATGTGCCTGCAGGCGCGCTGAAAACCCTGGGCAGGCCCGTATCTTGCTGGGCATGATGACCATCCACGCACAGACAGGGAGGTCGAACCCATGGGTACTACGGCAGAGAGCGGCGGCGTGCGCTCGGTGGAGCGGGCGCTGGCCATCGTCGAGTTGCTCGGCGAGCACCAGGCGCTGGGGCTGGAAGAACTGCATTACCTGACCACGCTGCCCAAGGCCACGGTGTCGCGCATGCTGGCTACCTTGCAGGAGCAGGGCTGGGTTTACCGTGGCCTGAGCGACCGGCGTTACCGCTTGTGCGCCCGGCGCCTGTTCGGCGACCGCCAGCAGCGCTTCAAGCGCCAGCTGGTGGAAAGCGCCGCGCCGCTGTTGCTTGAGCTAAGCGAGCGTACTGGCCTGGTGGCCGACCTGTCGTGTTTTGACGGTGAGCGGCTGGAGGTGATGGAAAGCGCCATCCCGCAGGTGCTGCGCAAGCGCTACCCGGTCAACTGCCAGATCGTCGGGCACCATGCCAGCCTGTTTCATTCGGCGATGGGCCGGGCTTGCCTGAAGGAGCTGGCGGCGGACGAGGTGCAGCGCCTGGCGGCACATGAGCCGGTGGGCGGTGATGCGCTGTTACGCGATATCGAGGCGGATGTGCACAAAGGCTTTGGGCAGCGGACCGAAGGGTTTTGGGAGTACCCGGTGCGGTTGCCGTTTCTGATCCGCGCGATTGCCTTGCCGGTGCGGGTGGAGGGGCGGTTGGCGGGCAGCATTGCGCTGCATTGGCCGCTGGACCAGGCGCCGGTGGAGCGGGTGTTGAGTTTGCATCTGAACAGCCTGGCGGGGACGGTGGGTGAGGTGCAGCGCGCGTTGGTGCACTGAGGCGTGTTTTTTGACCACCCGGTGTTCGTCGATCGATTGATGGTGCCGGTGAAACCGAGCGCCGCCCGCGCGGCGCTTCGTGAAGCGCTTGGCTTGGGATCTTCAGCGCCTTTGAGATCGAGCGCCGCCCGCGCGGCGCTTCGCGGGGCAAGCCCGCTCCCACATTTGTTGCAACGCGCCGTTCCAGTCAGGCCATGGTTGTTCGCCTTGGCGCATGGCTGAAAACAGGCGGGGCGCCGGCAGCACCAGCCGAAAAATTGGTTCATGCCAACAAGGCTGGCAACTATGGCCTCACAGGCCATGGCACGTTGCAACAAATGTGGGAGCGGGCTTGCCCCGCGAAGCGCCGCGCGGGCGGCGCTCGATCTCAAGGGCGCTGAAGATCCCGAGGCAAGCGCTTAGCGATGCGCCGCGCGGGCGGCGCTCGATCTCAAGGGCGCTAAAGATCCCAAGGCAAGCGCTCCGCGATGCGCCCCGCGGGCGGCGCTCGATCTCATCGGCGCAAAACATCCACCGCCATGCACCTTACCGCCATACTGCAATAATCACCCATCGACAAAGGTCCCCCCAATGCTGGTAGTCGAACACCTGCGCAAGTCGTTCGCCACCGCCCAAGGCCCGCTTGAGGTACTGCGTGGGGTCGACCTGACCCTGGAACGCGGCAGCAGCCTGGCGCTGATGGGCGAGTCCGGCAGCGGCAAGAGCACCTTGTTGCACCTGCTGGCCGGCCTCGACCGCGCCGACGGCGGGCGCATCCTGATCGACGGCGAACCCCTCGACAGCCGTGGCGAAGCCGCCCTGGCACGCTGGCGGCGTGAGGGCATTGGCCTGGTGTTCCAGCAATACAACCTGATCAGCAGCCTGGACGTTGCTGCCAACCTGGCCTTCCAGGCGCGCCTGGCAGGCCGCCATGATCCTGCGTGGAGCGCGCACCTCGCATCCCGCCTGGGCCTGACCGCGTTGCTGCAACGTTACCCGGAGCAATTGTCCGGGGGCCAGCAACAACGCGTCGCCATCGGCCGGGCCCTGGCAAGCCGCCCCCTGTTGTTGCTCGCCGACGAGCCCACCGGCAGCCTTGATGAAGCCAGCAGCGACGAGGTGCTGGCGCTGCTGTTGCAGCTGGTCGAGGAGGCCGGCAGCAGCGTCTTGATGGTAACCCACAGCCAGCGCCTGGCCGCCCGCTTGCAACGGCGCTGTGTATTGCAGATGGGCCGGGTACAAGCCTGATGAACAACCTGCGCATCACCTTGCAGGCCCTGTGCAGCCATTGGTGGCGCCATCGCCTGCAGTGCATCAGCATTTTCACCGGGTTATGGCTGGCCACTGCGTTATGGACCGGCGTGCAGGCGCTCAATACCCAGGCGCGCAACGACTATGCCTTGGCCAGTGCCGTGCTGGCCGGGCCTGCCCGGGCGCAACTGGTGGCGCGCACTGGGCAGCGTTTCGACCAGGCGCTGTATGTGCAGTTGCGCAGGCTGGGCTGGCAGGTGACGCCGGTGCTGGAAGGGCGCTTGCGCCTGGCCGGCGAGCCGCCGGTCGCGGTGCGGCTGATCGGCATCGAGCCGCTCAGCCTGTTGCCCGGTATGGCAGTCGCCGGTGCCGACGTGCAGGGTTTTGACCTGCAGGCGTTCGTCGGTACGCCCGGGCAGGCGTGGGTCGGGCCGGACACGCTGCGCCAGCTGGGGAGGCAACCCGGCGAGCAGGTCAGCACCGCGACCGGGCAGTTGCTACCGCCGCTTACGTTGCACGGGCAGCTGGCGCCCGGCGTGATCGTGGTCGATATCGGCCAGGCGCAGGCGCTGCTCCAGGCACCAGGGCAACTGTCGCAGCTACTCGGCGACAGCGACTGGCCGTTACCGGCCGCCATCGCCACAAGCCTGAAGCTGCAGCCGCCGGGTGATGACGCCGACCTGCAACGCCTGACGATGAGCTTTCACCTCAACCTCACAGCCCTGGGCCTGCTGGCATTCGTGGTCGGGCTGTTTATCGCCCACGCGGCGATTGGCCTGGCCTTGGAACAGCGGCGTGGGCTGATCCGCACCTTGCGTGCCTGCGGCGTGAGCCTGCGGGTGATGCTTGCGGCCCTGGCGCTGGAGCTGGGCCTGTTCGCCATCGTCGGCGGTGTGGCGGGGGTGGCAGCGGGTTACCTGCTGGCGGCGCTCATGCTGCCCGACTTCGCCTCCAGCCTGCGCGGGCTGTACGGGGCGCAGGTGGCCGGGCACCTGCACTTGCCGCTGCAGTGGTGGTTGCTGGGCATCGCCGTCAGCCTGCTGGGCGCGCTGCTGGCCGGGCTCGACAGCCTGCTGCGGGCGGCCCGCTTGCCGCTGCTGGCATTGGCCCAACCCCAGGCCTGGCGCTTGGCGCAAGTGCCGTGGCTGCGGCGCCAGGCGGTGGTCGGCGCGGTGCTGCTGGTGGTCGCCCTGGGGTGCGGCATTGCCGGCGCAGGGCTGCCCAGTGCATTCGGCATGCTTGCGGCACTGCTGCTGGCGGCGGCACTGCTGTTGCCGGGGCTGCTGGCACTCGTACTCAACGGCCTTGCGCGGTATTGCCAGCGCCCGCTGGCGCAGTGGTTCGTTGCCGACAGCCGCCAGCAACTGCCGGCCTTGAGCCTGGCGTTGATGGCGCTGTTGCTGGCGCTGGCCGCCAGTGTCGGGGTCGGCGGGATGACCGAAGGCTTCCGCCGCACCTTCATTGGCTGGCTGGACCAGCGCCTGGCTGCGGACCTGTATGTCACACCCCGCGACAGCGACCAGGCGCAGCAGATTCATGACCGGTTAGTGCCAGACCCTGCCATCAGCGCCGTACTGCCGAGCTGGCGGGTGGACTGGCGCTTGCAGCAATGGCCGGTGCAAGTGCAAGGGGTGATCGACCATCCGTTCTACCGCCAGCACTGGCCGTTGCTGCAGCAGGCGCCGGGTGCCTGGCAAGCGCTGGCCACCGGCCGCGGGGCCATGCTCAGCGAGCAACTGGCCCGCCGCCTCGGGCTCACTGTGGGCGGTACGCTACGCCTGCCGAGCGACCCTGAGCAGGCGGTGACGGTGGTTGGCATTTATGCCGACTACGGCAACCCCAAAGGCCATGTGCTGGTCAACGCCGACTGGTTGCGCCGCCACGCGCCGGGCGCGAGCCTTTCTGGGCTGGGCCTGCTGGTACGGCCTGGCCAGGTCGCCGCACTGAAGGACGAACTGCAGCAACGCTTCGCCCTGGATGACAATCAGGTCGTCGAGCAGAGCCGCCTTAAAAGCTGGTCGAAAGACATATTCAGCCGCACCTTCGCGGTCACGGCCGCCTTGAACAGCCTGACCCTGGGCGTGGCCGGGGTGGCGCTGTTCATCAGCCAGCTCACCTTGAGCCAGCGCCGCCTGGGGCAATTGGCACCGCTGTGGGCGCTGGGCGTGCCACGCCGCTGGCTGGCCTGGCTGAGCCTGGGGCAAACGCTGATGCTCAGTTGTTTCACCGTGCTGTTGGCGATGCCTTTAGGGCTGCTGCTGGCCTGGTGCCTGGTGGCGGTGGTGAATGTGCAGGCGTTCGGCTGGCGGCTGCCCTGGCATGTGTTCCCCGCGCAACTGCTGCAGCTGGCCGTGCTGGGGCTTCTGACCAGCTTGCTGGCCAGCGCCTGGCCGTTGTGGCAACTGGCGCGCAGCCAGCCCAGCGCGCTGTTGAGGCAGTTCGCCGATGAAAACTGAAGCCTGGGTGTTGATGGCCTGCCTGTTGCTGGCCGGGTGCGACCCGCCTGCGCCCGAACCCAAGAGTTTTGCAGGCCTGGGCGCCGACGCGGCGGCTTTCAAGCAAGTGGTACCGGGCGCGCCGCTGGTCTTTCCCCGCGACCATGGCGCCCATGACGGCTTTCGTATCGAGTGGTGGTACGTCACCGCCAACCTCAAGGATGAACAGGGCCGCGATTGGGGCGTGCAATGGACGCTGTTCCGCTCGGCCTTGCGGCCAGGGCCGGAGACGGCGGACTGGCACAGCCCCAACCTGTGGATGGGCCATGCCGCGCTGACCGGGCCGGGCGGCCACCAGGTCAGCGAAACCCTGGCCCGGGGTGGGGTTGGCCAGGCCGGCGTCGAAGCCCAACCGTTCCATGCGTGGATCAACGACTGGTCGCTGCAAGGCAGCCCCGGTGTCGACCGTTTGCAAATGCGCGCCGGTGGCCAAGGGTTTGGCTATGACCTGGCGCTGAGCAGTGACCGGCCGTTGGTGCTGCATGGCGCGCAAGGCTACAGCGAAAAATCCGGCAAGGGGCAGGCGTCGTACTACTACAGTCAGCCGTTCTACACGGTCAGCGGCGAGGTCGAGCGGGGCGGGCAGCGCATCGCCGTCACAGGCCAGGCATGGCTTGACCGGGAATGGAGCAGCCAGCCGTTGGCGGCCGGGCAAAGCGGTTGGGACTGGTTTTCGCTGCACCTGGCCAAGGGTGCGAAGTTGATGCTGTTTCAGGTGCGTGAAGCGCAGGGGCTGCCTTACCGGGCGGGTACCTGGATCGATGCGCAGGGGCGCTCGCGGGCGTTGCAAGGCGAGCAGATCGCGTTGACGCCGTTAGCCTGGACCACGTTGGCCAATGGCAAGCGGCTGCCGACGCGCTGGCGGGTGGCGGTGCCGTCGATTCAGGTAGATGTCGAGGTCGATGCACTGGAGCCACAGGCCTGGATGGGGACGCGGTTTCCGTACTGGGAAGGGCCGGTACGGGTCAGTGGGAACGGCCGGGGGTACCTGGAAATGACAGGGTATTGACCCTGGCATCGTCTGCTAGCTGCGGGCCTTGCCGCCCCGAAATGCACTCGGGCTCACCCCGCACTGCTTGCGGAAAAACCGGCTGAAATACCCCACATCGGCAAAGCCCAGTTCATGGGCGATCTCCTTCACGCTCGCATCCGAATGCCCCAGCCCTCGCTTGGCTTCCAGTACCAAGCGCGCGTTGATCACGTGCATCGGCGTCATGCCCAGATGCTCCTGGCACAACCGCCCCAGCGTCGCCAGGGTCATGCCCAGCTCGCTGGCATAGAAGCCCAGCGGCCGATGCTCGCGGTAGTGCATGTCCACCAGCTCGCGAAACCCCGTCAACTGCTGGCTGCGCCGTGAGGCCGGGCGGCGCGCTTCGCCCGCAAGCGCAGGTTCGTGGCGCAGCGCCTGGATCAGCAGGGCCAGCAGCAACGACATGCTGCTGGCGACGTGCTCGCGGGCGCGGTTGTGGTATTCCTCGCCCAAGGCGCGGCACAGCGGCAGCAACGGGTCGTCCTCGTCGCGCCACAACGGCAGGGCGATGACATGGGGTTTGCGGATCTGTGCCAGCAGCTGCGGCGCCAGCACCTGGGCGATGCTCTCCAGCGGCGGCTGGGCGGCGGTGATGACCTGGCCATCGACCTGCTGCGTCCAGTTGAACCCGTGCACCACCTGCGCCGGCACATAGACCACGCACGGCGCCTGCACCTGCAGGCGCTCGCTGTCGAACAGCACCTCGCCACTGCCACTTTGCAGGTACAGCAACTGCAGCAGCCCGTCGTGGCGGTGCGCGGCAATCTCCCAGTTGTACGCGCCCGAGCGCAGGGAGATCCGCTCCACATGCAGGGCCTCGTGCCACACCGGCTGCGCGGTTTCGCCATACAGGGCGTAGTTGGGGATCTTGGTCATGGTCTTGTAATTGTTCTGATCGCTACCCGGGCACTGTGCCACAGACCTGCGGCGGGTTCAGGGCGCTGTGGGCGAAATTGTCGGGAATGTGGGGGCGGTTGCAGGTTTTGTCCATTCTGCCGGCAGGCCCACCGGCCATAGGCTGTTCGCCAGACGAAGCGACACTCTGGAGAGCAGCATGCATAACAACAAGATTTCTTCCCACTGGCTTGGCCTGAATTCGGCCGTGTGCGTGGTCACCGGGGCCGCCGGTGGCATCGGCGCGGCGCTGGCCGCCGCGCTGGTCGAACAGCACGCCCATGTGGTGTTGCTGGACCGCGACGGCGACAAGTGCCTGCAACTGGCGGCGACGCTCGGCGAGCACAGCGTCGGTGAGGTCAGTGCCCTGGCCTGCGACATCGCCGACCCGGCCAGTGTCGAGCAGGCTGCCGCGCAGGTGCAGGCGCTGCATGGGCGCTGCGACGTGCTGGTCAACAACGCCAGTGTGCTGCGCCCAGGCGCCCTCGAAACGCTGAGCCTTGAGCAGTGGAATCAGGTGCTGGCGGTCAACCTCAGTGGCTACCTGCTGTGCGCGCAGGCGTTTGGCCGCTCGATGCTTGAAAGCGGGCAAGGGCGCATCGTGCATGTCGCCTCGATCGCCGCGCACTATCCGCAGCCCAACAGCGGTGCCTACAGTGCGGCCAAGGCCGGGGTCGGCATGCTGTCGCGGCAGATCGCCGTGGAGTGGGGGCCGCGCGGGGTGCGCAGCAACGCGGTGTGCCCGGGGCTGATCCGCACGCCGCTGTCTGCCGCGTTCTACGCCGACCCGCAGGTGGAGCGCCAACGCAGCGCCATGACGGCCAACCAGCGCATCGGCGAGCCGCAAGACATCGCCGAGGCCGTACTGTTTCTGGCCAGCCCGCGTGCCGACTACATCAACGGTGCCGAACTGACCGTGGACGGTGGCCTGGAGAGCATGCCCATGGCGCTGATCCCGCGCCCCGGTTTCGAAGGGGTACGCGCATGAACACGCGCACCTGCGATGTGCTGGTGATTGGCGCGGGGGCCGGCGGTTTGGCCACCGCGATCACCGCGAAAAAACAGGGCCTGAAGGTGCTGGTCATCGAGAAGGCCGACTGCTTCGGCGGCACCACGGCGTTTTCCGGTGGCGTGCTGTGGGTGCCGGGCAACCGGCATGACGTGCACCACGACCCGGCGGCAGCATTGGCCTACCTGCGCAACGAAACGGCTGCCTGCTTCGACGCGCCGGCCGTGGAGGCGTTCTTGCGCTACGGGCCGCAGATGGTGGACTTCTTCGAGCGTGAGACCACGGTCAAATTCATCCCCACGCTGTACCCCGATTACCACCCGCAGGCCGAGGGTGGCGTCGACATCGGCCGCTCGATCCTCGCCGCACCCTACGATATCCGCGGGTTGGGCGCCGACATGGCGCGGCTGCGGCCACCGCTCGAGAGCATCACGTTCATGGGCATGATGTTCAATTCATCGAATGCCGACCTCAAGCACTTCTTCAACGTCACCCGTTCGTTCACCTCGTTCGTGTATGTCGCCAAGCGCCTGTTGACCCACTTCAAGGAGCTGGCCTTGTACCGGCGCGGCACTCAGGTCACCAGCGGCAATGCGTTGGCCGCACGGCTGGTCAAGTCGGCCCTGGACCTGGGTATTCCGATCCTCACCGGCACCCCGGCCAGGCAGCTGTTGCGCGAGGGCGGGCGGGTAGTGGGCGCGTTGGCCGGGCAGGGTGGTGGCGAGGTGCGTATCGAGGCGCGGCGCGGTGTGGTGCTGGCCTGTGGCGGTTTTTCCCATGACGTGCAGCGGCTGAAGCAGGCTTACCCGCACGTGCGCCGGGGCGGCGAGCACTTTTCGCCGGTGCCGGCGGGCAACACCGGTGATGGCGCGCGCATGGCCGAAGCATTGGGCGGGCAGGTTGATATCCGCCTGCAAGCGGCGGCGGCCTGGATGCCGGTGTCCAAGGTGCCGATGGGCGCCCGGCAGGTGGCTTTTCCGCACCTGCTAGACCGCTACAAGCCCGGCGTGATTGGCGTACTGCGCTGCGGCAGGCGGTTTACCAATGAGTCGAACTCGTACCACGATGTGGGCGCGGCGTTGATCGAGGCATGCGCGGGCCAGGCCGAAACCGCCATGTGGTTGATCTGCGACCGGCGCACCCTGGCCAAGTACGGCCTGGGGTACGCCAAACCGGCGCCGATGCCGCTGGGGCCGCTGTTGCGCAATGGCTACTTGCTCAAGGGCACCACCCTGGCCGAGCTAGCGCAGAAGGCGGGCATCGATGCGCAAGGGCTGGAGCGCACCGTGCGTGAATACAACCTGGGCGCCGTGCAGGGCGAGGACCGCCAGTTCGGCCGCGGCAGCACCACCTTCAACCGCTACCTGGCCGACCCGCAACAGCAGCCCAACCCGTGCGTGGCACCGGTGGGCGAGGGGCCGTACTTCGCGGTGAAGGTAATCATGGGCGACCTGGGAACGTTCGACGGTATCCGCACCAGTGTGGTGGGCGAAGTGCTCGATGCCGAGCACCAGGCCATCCCCGGGCTGTACGCGGTAGGCAACGACCGGGCCAGCATGATGGGCGGCAATTACCCCGGTGCCGGCATCACATTGGGGCCGATCATGACCTTCGGCTACATCACCGGCCGCCACCTTGCCGGTGTCGAGCAGGGCCTGGCGAGCGCGGGCTCGGCGCGGGAGGTGGCGTGATGGGCAAAGCCATCGTCGACCACCGCATCTACACCATCCGCCCTCGCTGCATGGCGGCGTTTCTCGAAGCCTTCGACCAGTTGGCGATGCCGATCCTGCTGCGCCACCTGGGCGCGCCGCTGGGTTTTTACGTCAGCAGCATTGGCCCGCTCAACCAGGTGGTGCACCTGTGGGCTTATGAAAGCCTGGATGACTTCGAGCGGCGCAGCGCCGCCCGCGATGCCGACCCGGACTTTGCCGCGTACCTGCAGGCTACGCGGGACCTGGTGGTGGCCCAGGAAACGCGGATCATCAAGCCGGTGCAACTGCGCAGCCTTGGCCAGTCGATGCCCCTATCGCCGGCATAGCCAGCGCGAAACCTGTGGGAGCCGGCTTGCCGGCGATGGGCCGCAGCGCGGCCCCAACCATCCTCGAATAAAAACAACAAGAGGCAAGGCAAAAAATGAAAGCCCCCAACCCCGTTGACGTGCGCCAACTGATCGACCAGCTACCCATCGGCCGCTACCAGAAATGGGTAGTCTTCTTGGGCTTTTTGATCATCGCCCTGGATGGCCTTGACGTCGCCATCATCGGCTTCATAGCCCCGCAACTGAAAAGTGAATGGCACCTCGGTGCACAAAGCCTGGGCCCGGTGCTCAGCGCTGCGCTGATCGGCCTGGCCCTGGGGGCGTTGATCGCCGGCCCACTGGCAGACCGCTACGGGCGCAAGGCGGTGTTGCTCGGCAGCGTGCTGCTGTTCGGCCTGTGGACGCTGGCCTCGGCGTTTTCGCCTAACCTGGAAACGCTGATCGCCCTGCGTTTTCTCACCGGCCTCGGGCTGGGCGCAGCAATGCCCAATGCCAGTACGTTGGTCAGCGAATACGCGCCGGCTCGCAGCCGCTCGCTGCTGATCACCCTGGCATTTTGCGGTTTCTCGCTGGGGGCGGCGCTCGGCGGTTTCGTCAGTGCCTGGATGATCCCCAACCTGGGCTGGCGCAGCGTGCTGGTATTGGGCGGTGTACTGCCGCTGCTGGCCCTGCCGCTGCTGTGCTGGCGTTTGCCGGAATCGGTGACCTTCCTGGTCAGCAAAGGCGCCGACCCGCAACGCATTCGCGCCATTGTCCGACGTCTGGCGCCGGAACACTGCGGCCCCGACAGCACTTTTGCGGTGCCGGCCGCCACGCCGAACCCAGGCGGGGCGATCGGCACCATTCTCTCGCCGCGCTACCGCTTCGGCACTTTCATGCTGTGGACGGGCTATGTGCTGGCGCTGTTTCTGGTCTACCTGTTCAGCGGTTGGTTGCCGACATTGGTGAAGGAGGGCGGTGGTTTCTCTGTTTCGCAGGCGGCCATCGTCACGGCGTGCTTCCAGATCGGCGGGCCGCTTGGGGCGATATCGGTGGGTTGGGCGATGGACCGGTGCAACCCGCAGCGGGTGCTGATGCTCACCTTCCTGTTCAGTGGTGCGGTGATCTTCGCCATTGGCCAGGTGGCGGGCGACTTCACCGGGCTGTGCATCATCGCTTCGGCCGTGGGCTTTGGCCTGAATGGGGCAAGCGTGGGGATGAATGCCCTGGCGGCTGCGTTCTACCCCACCGAGGCCCGGGCCACCGGAGCGAGCTGGATGAGTGGTATCGGCCGGTTCGGGGCGATCATGAGTGCGTTTGCCGGGGCGCAAATGCTGGCGTTGGGCTGGAGTTTTGCCCAGGTGTTCGCATCACTGCTGATACCGGCGGGGTTGGCGGCGCTGGCGGTGTTGCTGCAGGGGTGGCACGCGCGCTCGGCGGCACGTGCTGCTGTTGCGTTGGGGTAATGCTGGGCGGAGTACAGATGTACTCCGCTCCATTTGTGTTTACTTGAAGCCGGTCACCGCATGCGGCACATAAGGTGCCTCGAGCCGCGCGATCTCATCGGCGCTGAGCGTCAACGCCAGCGCCGCAATCGCGTCATCCAGCTGCGCCGCCTTCGAGGCCCCAACGATGGGCGCCGAAACCCCCCGCTTGCCCAGCACCCAGGCCAGCGCCACCTGTGCCATCGGCACACCGCGCTCGCGGGCAATCTGCTCGACCACGTCGATCACCCGGCCATCTTCCACCTCGGTGTTGGCGTAGAACGACTGCCCGGAAATATCGGTACGCGTGCGTTCGGTCTGCTGCCCGTGCGGGCGGGTCAGGCGGCCGCGCGCCATCGGGCTCCAGGGCATCAGGCCGACGCCCTGGTCGAGGCACAGCGGGATCATCTCGCGCTCTTCTTCGCGGTAGATCAGGTTGAGGTAGTTCTGCATCGACACGAAGCGGCTCCAGCCGTTGCTCGCGGCTACCTGCTGAGCCTTGGCGAACTGCCAGGCGTACATCGACGATGCGCCGATGTAGCGGGCCTTGCCGGCCTTGACCACGTCGTGCAGGGCTTCCATGGTTTCTTCGATGGGGGTGTGGTAGTCCCAGCGGTGGATCTGGTACAGGTCGACGTAGTCGGTGCCCAGGCGGGTCAGGCTGGCGTCGATATTGGCCATGATCGCCTTGCGCGACAGGCCTTGTTCGTTGGGGCGGGTGCTGCCTTCCCACATGTTGGCCGGGAAGAACACCTTGGTGGCGATGACCGTTTCTTCGCGGCGGGTGAATTCCTTCAGCAACTTGCCCAGGATGATTTCCGAGGTGCCGGCCGAGTAGCTATTGGCGGTGTCGAAAAAATTGATGCCGTGCTCGACAGCGTGGCGGATGATCGGGCGGCTGTCGGCCTCGCCGAGGGTCCAGGGGTGGGTGCCGGCGTCGGGTTCGCCGAAGGTCATGCAGCCCAGGCACAGCTTCGAGATATCCAGGCCGGTGTTGCCCAACTTGACGTACTGCATCCGCGTCTCCTCAGTGATCGTTTGCGATGCAGGGAAGCTTAGCGGGGGTGCGGGGTTGCGGAAATTCCGTATCGGTGCAGGCGACCTCTGCAGAAATTCACAAGCGCAGCAGGGGTTTGACCTGTTGCTGCAGGAAGTCGGTAACGGCCTTGATGCGCGGGGTGTTGCGCACATCCTCGTGCACCGCCAGCCAGATCTCGATGCTCATGGTCTGTGCTTCATCGCCGGTAGCCTGCAGCCCATGTTCCTCGGCCATGAACGCCGGCAGGCAGGCTATGCCGATGCCGCCGGCGGCGGCCTGGGCCTGGATGCGCAAGTCGTTGCTTTGCAGCACGAAGGGTTGGTGGTGGGTCTGCTCAAGCAGCCATTGTTGCTGTGGCGACTTGGCCTGGGACTGGTCGTAGCCGATGTAGCGCGGCGCGCGAGTGCTTTGCAGGTACCCGGGGGCGGCGTACAGGCGGTAATCCAGATAGCCAAGCAGGCTGGCCACCAGCGTCGGTTCGGTGGGCCGGGCCAGGGCGATGCTGATGTCGGCTTCGCGCCGCGCCAACGAGGCGCGGGACTTGCTGCCGACCAGCTTCAGGCGCAGTTGCGGGTAGTGGTTGCACAGCTGGCCTAGCTGCCGCGCGATGATGCTGCCCAGCAGCGCGGGCGGGGCGGCCAGCACCACCTCGCCTGCAACTTGCTGCTGGCCGGCGGTGGCGAAGTGCTCGAGGGCGAACGACGACTGAGTCATCTGTTCGGCGTAGTCGCCCACTCGGCGGCCATGCTCGGTCAGCACATAGGCCCTGGGGCGGCGGTCGACCAGCTTGAGGTTGAGCGCAGCTTCCAGCGCAGCGATGCGCCGGGCCACGGTGGCGTGGTCGACGCCCAGTTGCTTGGCCGCGGCCGAGAGTGAGCCTTGGCTGATGAAGGCAGAGAAATGGCGCAGATCTTCCCAATCGAACATGGCGGGCCTCAGGTAGGGACCACCATGATAAAGCCGTCGGGTACTTCTGTGGGAGCGGGTTTGCCCCGCGGAGCAGGCGACGCGGTGAATGGCACCGGCGTCGCCGGTGTTCGCGGGGCAAGCCCGCTCCCACAGGATTTGCATCAACTTTCACACCGTGACCAGGGCAGTAGATCCCACAGGATTTGCATCAACTTTCACACCGTGACCAAGGCCGTAGATCCCGCAAAGTAGGCCCGAATCGATGCTAGCATTGCTGCCATTTACAGCCCGGACAACGCCATGCAGCCCCTCGATCACCTTTCCCTGCACCTGTTCATCGTGGTCTGCGAAGAGGGCACCATCGCCGGTGCCGGTGAGCGGGCGTTCATGGCGCCGTCGGCCGTCAGCAAGCGTATCTCGGACATCGAGGCGCGCTTTGGCACCGCGTTGTTCAAGCGCAGCAAGCGTGGGGTCGAGCCCACCCCGGCGGGGCTTGCCCTGCTGCGCCATGCCCGTGGCCTGACCCGGGCCATGGAGCGCCTGGACAGCGAGCTGAGCGAGTACGCCGAAGGCGCGCGCGGGCATGTGCGGGTGCTGGCCAACGTGTCGTCGATCATGGAGTTTCTGCCCGAGGAGTTGTCGGCCTTCATGCTGGACAACCCGCTGATCCAGGCCGACATCGAAGAGCGCTTCAGCGCCGATGTGGTCCGCGGGGTGGCGGAGGGCAATGCCGACCTGGGCATCTGCAGGCAGTCCGCTGCAGTCGGCGACCTTGAATTCGTGCCGTATCGGCAGGACCACCTGGCCGTGGTGGTCAGCGCCAATCACCCCCTGGCCGCACGCAGCAGCATTGCCTTTGCCGAAACGCTGGGCTACGAGCACCTGGGCCTGTCGGCGTTCGCCACCTTGAACAATTTCATGCGCACAAGTGCCGAGGCAGCGGGCAAGGAGCTGCGCTTTCGCTCCTATGTGTCGTCGTTCGACGCCGCGTACCGGCTGGTGCAGTTCGGCCTGGGCCTGGCAGTGTTCCCGCAGGAGGCGGTGGCACGCTATGCGCCGTTGTTCGACCTTCGGGTGATCCCGCTGACCGATGACTGGGCGCTGGGCGAGTTCGTCATCTGCATGCGCGACCGGCATGCATTGTCGCTGTCGGCGCGGCGGCTGGTGGACCACCTGCTACTGCGGGCCCCCGCTTGGCAAAGCGTGCGCTGACATCCATCGTGGCTGACGATGGATCAGCCCGTGAAAGACGTCTTTTCTGCCCGTCGCGCTGCTCTTAGTCTGGCCGCACGCTTCAGACAGAGAGCCCCTGATGACAACAATAACCATCAACGAAGTCGGCCTGCGCGATGGCCTGCAGAGCCTGCAGACAGTCATGCCTACCGCCGCCAAGCAGCGTTGGATCGACAGCGCCTATGCCGCGGGCGTGCGCCATATGGAAGTCGCCTCGTTCGTGCCGGCCCGGCTGCTGCCGCAGATGGCCGATGCCAGGCAAGTGGTCGCCCACGCCCTCACATACCCGGATTTGCGGGTGACGGTGCTGGCGCCCAACCTGCGCGGTGCCCAGGATGCGCTGGAGTCCGGGGCGCATCGCATCGTTGCGCCGGTGTCGGTGAGCACGGCGCACAGCCTGGCCAACGTACGCCGTACCCCCCAGGAAATGGTCGAGGAGCTGGGGCGCATGTGCCAGCTGCGCAACGACATGGGCCGCCAGGACGTGCAGGTGATTGCCGGCATGTCGGTGGCCTTCGGCTGCACCCGCCAGGGTGACGTGCCGCTGAGCGACCTGTGCGCATTGACCCGGCAGGTGATCGAGGCCGGCTGCGACCTGGTTTCGCTGGGCGACACCACCGGCTATGCCAACCCAGGCCAGGTCGCCACGGTGATCCAGGCCGTGCGCGCCATCGCCGGCGAGCGGCTGCGTGCCGCGCACTTTCATGACACCCGTGGCCTGGCCCTGGCCAACAGCCTGGTCGCCGTGCAGCAGGGCATCCGCGAGCTGGACGCTTCGCTGGCAGGGCTTGGCGGCTGCCCGTTCGCCCCGGGCGCCTCGGGCAATACCGTCACCGAGGACCTGGTGTTCATGCTGCAGAGCATGGGGCTGCAGACCGGCATCGACCTGCAGGCCCTGATCGATTCGCGCCAGGTGCTGCGCGACGCCTTGCCCGATGAACCGCTGTATGGCGCTATCGCCCGCGCCGGCCTGCCGCTCAACTATTAAGGGATAAAACAATGTCCAGCCTCCCCTTGGACGGCATTCGTGTCGTCGAGATTTCGCACATGGTCATGGGCCCCACCTGCGGCATGATCCTCGGAGACCTTGGCGCCGAAGTGATCAAGATCGAGCCCACCCGCGGTGACGGCACGCGCCGCCTGCTGGGCGCGGGGGCCGGGTTTTTCCGCACCTTCAACCGCAACAAGCAGTGCATCGCCATCGACGTCGAAACCCCCCAGGGCCGCGATGCGGTACTGGAACTGATCGACACGGCCGACGTGTTCATCGAGAACTTCAAACCCGGGCGCATGCACAAGCTCGGTTTCGACTACGCCGCATTGCGCCAGCGCAACCCGCGGTTGATCTACGCCTCGCACAAGGGCTTCCTCAGTGGCCCCTACGACAACCGCCTGGCGCTGGACGAAGTGGTGCAGATGATGGCCGGCCTTGCCTACATGACCGGGCCGGTAGGCCGGCCGTTGCGCGCAGGCAGCTCGGTCAACGACATCATGGGCGGCATGTTCGGCGCCATCGGCGTGCTCGCCGCGCTCAACGAGCGCAACAGCACCGGCAGTGGCCGCGAGGTGCAAAGCGCGCTGTACGAGAACTGCGTGCTGCTGGCCGCCCAGCACATGCAGCAGTACGTGGTGACCGGTGAAGCCGCAGCGCCGATGCCCAACCGCATCAGCGCCTGGGCCATCTACGACGTGTTCACCTTCGCCGGGGGTGAGCAGATGTTCGTGGCCGCCACGGGCGAAGGGCAGTGGAACGCGTTGTGCCAGGTGTTGGGCCAGGCTGCCTTGCGGGATGACCCGACGCTGGCCACCAACAATGACCGCGTGCTGCAGCGCCCGCGCTTGCTGGCGCACCTGGCCGAGGTATTCGCCACCGTCGACGCTCAGCAACTGGCGGTGGAGCTTGAGGCCAACGGTATCCCGTTTGCGCCGATCCGCCGCCCGGAAGAGCTGTTCGACGACCCCCATCTGCAGCAAAGCGGCGGCATGGCCGACCTGACCCTGGAGGACGGCAGCAGCACGCCGATGCCGTTGCTGCCGTTGTCGCTGGATGGCCAGCGCCTGCAACCGCGCAGGCCCATACCACGCATTGGCGAGCACACGCACAAGGTCATGCGCGAGCTTGGCTACAGTGACGCACACATCGCCGAGCTGTGCGCGGCGGGCGTGCTCAAAACCGACGAACAGGGGCGCTAAGCATGGCTATCTATCGCTACGACACACTGACCCCAACCCTGCACCCTGAAACCTTCGTTGCCGAGCAGGCCACGGTGATTGGCGACGTGACCCTGGAGCAGGGCGTCAGCATCTGGCCCCAGGCAGTGCTGCGCGGCGACAACGCAGCGGTGCGCATCGGCCAGCACAGCAATGTTCAGGAGGGCGCGGTACTGCATGCCGACCCTGGCTTTGCGCTGACCGTGGGCAGCGGCGTCACCGTGGGCCACCAGGCGATGCTGCACGGCTGCACGGTGGGCGATGGTGCACTGATCGGCATTCAGGCGGTGGTGCTCAATGGTGCGGTGATCGGCCGCAACTGTCTGGTGGGCGCGGGCGCCATCGTCACCGAAGGCAAGGTATTCCCGGACAATTCACTGATCCTCGGCGCGCCGGCCAAGTTAGTGCGCGAGCTGACGCCTGAAGCCATCGCCCACCTGCACGCCAACGCCGCCGACTACGTTTGCAAAGGGGCCGCCTACAAGGAAAAGCTCGTGCGTATCGGCTGACAGCTTTCAAGCGGCGCCTACAGGGGCGCCGCCGCTCTCCAATAATTACAAGAATGGAGATCCACCATGGTTGCCTTGACCGGTGTTCTGGCGCGTGAGCGCAACGACAGCCACATCAATGAACTGCTGCTGTACCGCCGCGTGGCCTGGCGCATCATGCCGCTGGCCATCATCTGCTTCCTGTTTTCCTACTTCGACCGCATCAACATCAGCTTCGCCAAAACCCAGATGCAGGCCGAGCTTGGCCTGAGCGACGCGGCCTACGGCCTGGCCGCGAGCATGTTTTTCATCGGCTACGTGCTGTTCGAAGTGCCAAGCAGCCTGGGGCTCAAACGCTACGGGGCGCCGGCGTGGATCTGCCGGATCATGGTGTCGTGGGGGCTGGCCACCGCCGCGCTGGTGTTTGCCTACACCCAGTACACGCTGTACTTCCTGCGCTTTCTGATCGGCGTGATGGAGGCGGGCTTCGGGCCGGCGATCCTGTTCTACCTGGCATGCTGGTTCCCGCGTAAACACCTGGCGAAAATGAATGGGCTGTGGTTCCTCGCCGTGCCCTTGGCCGGCGCGGTGGGTGGGCCGGCGGCGGGCTTTCTACTGGGGACCATGGATGGCGTACTGGGCCTGGCTGGTTGGCACTGGCTGTTCCTGATGTCGGGGTTGCCGTGCGTGGTGCTGGGTGTGCTGGTGTTGTGGAAGCTCGACCGTGACATCGAGTCGGCCAAGTGGCTGAGCCGCGCGGAAAAGGACCTGCTGGTGGAAAACCTGGCGCAGGACAAGCGCGCGCAGAAGCCGGTGCTGGGGTCGCTGTGGCGGGTGCTGCTCACCCGCGAGGTGGCGATCATGGCGTTCATCTATTACGTGGTGAAAACCGCGTCCTATGGCCTGAACTTCTGGATGCCCCATCTGATCAAGTCGTCGGGTGTGCAGGACATGTTGTGGGTGGGCGTGCTGTCGGCGCTGCCGTATGCGGTGGCCTGTGTCGGCATGGTGCTGCTGACCCGGCGCTCGGACCGCACCGGCGAGCGCAAGCGCTACCTGGTCTATTGCCTGCTGGCGGCTGCGGTCGGCTACTTGCTGGCGTGCCTGTTCTCGGACTCGTCATGGGCGATGATGGCGGCGCTGGTGCTGGCTACGGCGGGCACGTTCATTGCCATCCCGATCTTCTGGACTATCCCGCAGTCGACCTTCTCGGGGTTGGCGATTGCCACCGGCACGGCGGCGATCAACTCCGTGGGCCAGCTCAGTGGCATCGTGGCGCCGGTGATGGTGGGGCAGATCAATGACCTCACGGGCAGCACGTACATGGGCATGCTGTCGATTGCGCCGCTGATCCTGCTGGCCTGCCTGGTGGTGATGCGCTACGTCAAGAACCCCAAAGCCTGAAACCGCCCGACAACAACAATAAAAAGGCACACCCATGACCACTTCCACCTCCCGGCGGGCATCGCTGATGCTCGCGGTGTTCTGCTGCGCCTGGCAATCGGCCCACGCGGCTTTTGTCGAAAACGGCAAAGGCAGCCTGGAGCTGCGCAACTTCTACTTCGACCGCGACTTTCACGGTGCTGCCGCCAGCCAGTCCCGGCGTGGCGAATGGGCCCAGGGCTTCATGCTCAAATGGCAGTCCGGCTATACCGACGGGGTGCTGGGTTTCGGCCTGGATGCTGCAGGCATGCTTGGCCTGAAACTCGACTCATCCCCAGCGCGCAGTGGTACCGGGCTGTTGCCACGGGGCAGCGACAGGCGCGCGGCGGATGACTACGGCAAGGCGGTTGCCACGTTCAAGGCCAAAGTGTCGCAGACCGAGCTGCAGGTAGGTGGGCTGAGCCCGCAGTTGCCGTTGCTGGCGTCCAACTACAGCCGGCTGTTCCCGCAGTGGTTCAACGGGGCACAGCTGGTGAGCAAGGACCTGGACAACCTGACCTTGACCTTGCTGCAGGTGGATGCGACCAAGCTGCGCGACTCGACCGACTTCGAGGACCTGACGGCGATGGCGCAACAGGGCGCGTATTCAGCGACGGCGACCAGTGACCGCCTTTATTACCTGGGCGCCGATTATCAGCCAATCAAGAATCTGACCCTGAGCGTGCACAGCAGCCAGCTGGATGACCTGTTCCGCCGCGATTACGCAGGGTTACGGTACCGGACCGGCCTGGGTCCGGGCGAAGCCTTTACCGAATGGCGCTGGTTCAATGCGCGGGAACAGGGCAGGGCGTTGCTCGGTGAGGTGGATAACCGAACCTTGAGCACCAATTTCGGTTATAGCCTCAAGGGCCATACCTTCAGCGGCGGGTATCAGAAAGTCAGTGGCGATACGGCCTATGCGTATGTAGGTGGGACAGACACCTATCTGTTCAGCGAACAGCAAGTCAGCACCTTTGCCTTGGCCAATGAACGTGCCTGGATGCTGCGTTACGACTACAACTTTGTGGCCCTGGGCATCCCCGGGCTTACGTTCAATGTGCGTTACGTGAAAGGCGACCAGGTCGACCCACAGCGGATCGCCAGCGCCAAGGGGAGGGCGCTGGCAGCGCGGGGTGGAGAAGGCGCGGAGTGGGAGCGGACCACGGACATCACCTATGTGGTGCAGTCGGGGGCGTTGAAGAACCTGTCGCTGCGCTGGCGTAACGCAAGCATGCGTTCGAACTTTGCCGATGCGGCGGATGAGAACCGGGTGATCGTGGGGTATGTGGTCGAGTTTTGAGGGGGGCATGGCGGCGGTTTTATGGGGATGCGCATCGCGAAGCGCTTGGCTTGGGATCTTCAGCGCCTGTGAGATCGAGCGCCGCCCGCGCGGCGCATCGCGGGCAAGCCCGCTCCTACATTTGTTGCAACGCGCCGTTCCAGTCAGGCCATGGTTGTTCGCCTTGGTGCATGGCTGGAGACAGGTGGGGCGCCAGCAGTGCCAGCCGAAAAATCTCGTCGAGCCACCAAGGCTAACAACTATGGCCTCACAGGCCATGGCACGTTGCAACAAATGTAGGAGCGGGCTTGCCCGCGATGCGCCGCGCGGGCGGCGCTCGATCTCTAACCCACCACACCCCTCAAGCGAACCCTCAAGCGAACCCTCAAGCGAACCCTCAGCGAACCCTCAAGCGAACCCTCAAGCGAACCCTCAAGCGAACCCTCAGCGAACCCTCAAGCGAACCCTCAAGCGAACCCTCAAGCGAACCCTCAAGCGATCCCTCACACTGAAACCGGTTTCAAAACATTTCCGAACCAGCTAGATTACCCGGCTTTCTCAGGGCCTGGCCCCTGATCGAAACCCAGACGGCGCACCCCAAGGCCGCCCCATTGCTGATGAGGATTCGTTATGCCTGAGCATGCTCCCGATAACCCGCGCCGGGATTTCCTGCGCAAAACCCTGACCCTGATACCGGTGGTCACCGTGGCCAGCAGCGGGCTGGGTGCCAGCCAGTTGCTGGCCGAACCGGTTCGCGAACCCAAGGTGCCGGCCACACCACCTGCCGGCAATTACCAGCCGACTTTCTTCACCGCCGAAGAGTGGGCCTTCGTGCAAGCGGCTGTGTCGCGCATCATCCCCGCAGACGAACTCGGCCCAGGTGCGCTGGAGGCGGGTGCCGCTGAATTCATCGATCGGCAAATGAACACCCCCTACGCCACCGGCGCCCAGTGGTACATGCAAGGCCCGTTCAAGGCCGACGCCGCCCCCGAGCTTGGCTACCAGCTGCAACTCAGCCCGCAACAGATCTACCGCCTGGGCATTGCCGCAGCGGACGCGTGGTGCAAGAACGCCAGCGGCAAAACGTTTGCCGAGCAAGACAGCGCTACCCGGGACAAGGTTCTCGGCAAGATCGAAGCCGGTGAGATCGTTTTCGAGCAACTGCCGGCCAAGGTGTTTTTCAGCCTGTTGGTGCAAAACACCCGCGAAGGCTTCTTCTGCGACCCAATCCACGGGGGCAACAAGGGCATGGTTGGCTGGACGCAAATCGGCTTCCCCGGTGCCCGGGCAGATTTCATGGACTGGGTCGAGCGCAACGAGCCGTACCCGTTCCCGGCAGTTTCGATTCGCGGCGAGAGGGCGTAAGGCATGGCCAATGCAATGAAGAAGGTCGATGCAGTCATCGTCGGGTTCGGCTGGGCGGGCGCCATCATGGCCAAGGAACTCACCGAAGCCGGGTTGCAGGTGGTCGCGCTGGAGCGCGGGCCGATGCAGGACACCTACCCCGAGGGCAGCTACCCGCAGGTCATCGATGAGCTGACCTACAGCGTGCGCAAGAAGCTGTTCGTCGACGTCTCGAAAGAAACCGTCACCATCCGCCACAGCGGCAACGACGTGGCGCTGCCCAACCGCCAGCTGGGCGCGTTTCTGCCGGGCAAGGGCGTGGGCGGCGCCGGCTTGCACTGGTCCGGTGTGCACTTTCGGGTAGACCCGATGGAGCTGCGCATGCGCAGCCACTACGAAGAACGCTACGGCAAGCGCTTCATCCCTGAAGGCATGACCATCCAGGACTTCGGCGTCAGCTACGAAGAGCTCGAACCGCATTTCGACTTTGCCGAAAAAGTCTTTGGCACCTCGGGCCAGGCGTGGACCGTGAATGGCAAGGTAGTTGGTGAAGGGAAGGGCGGTAACCCCTACGCGCCAGACCGTTCCAACCCGTTCCCGCTGGTGTCGCAGAAGAACGTGGTGTCGGCCAAGCTGTTTGAAAAGGCCGCTGCAAGCCTGGGCTACAAGCCTTACAACCTGCCCTCGGCGAACACCTCCGGGCCCTACACCAACCCCTACGGCGCGCAGATGGGGCCGTGCAACTTCTGCGGCTTCTGCAGTGGTTACGTGTGCTACATGTACTCCAAGGCGTCGCCCAACGTGAACATCCTGCCGGCGCTGCGCCAGGTGCCGAACTTCGAGCTGCGCGCCAACGCCCATGTGCTGCGGGTCAACCTCGATGACAGCAAGCGCAAGGCCACCGGCGTGACCTACATAGACGCCCAGGGGCGTGAAGTCGAGCAGCCGGCAGACATCGTCATCCTCGCCGCCTTCCAGTTCAACAACGTTCGCCTGATGCTGCTGTCCGGCATCGGCAAGCCCTACGACCCGGTGAAGAACGAAGGGGTAGTGGGCCGCAACTTTGCCTACCAGAACATGGGCACGGTAAAAGCGTTCTTCGACAAGGACACCTACACCAACAACTTCATCGGTGCCGGCGGCAATGGCGTGGCGATCGACGATTTCAACGCCGACAACTTCGACCATGGCCCGCACGGCTTCGTCGGCGGCTCGCCGATGTGGGTCAACCAGGCCGGCAGCCGGCCGATTGCCGGCATCGCCAACCCACCCGGCACCCCCGCCTGGGGCAGCGCCTGGAAGAAGGCCACCGCCGACTACTACACCCACCAACTGTCGATGGACGCCCACGGCGCGCACCAGTCGTACCGCAGCAACTACCTCGACCTCGACCCGACCTACCGTGATGCCTACGGCCAGCCACTGCTGCGCATGACCTTCGACTGGCAGGAAAACGACATCAAGATGAACCAGTTCATGGTCGACAAGCTCGGCAAGATCGCCCAGGCAATGAACCCCAAGGCCATCGCCGTGCTCGGCAAGAAGGTCAAGGAGCACTTCAACACTGCCAGCTACCAGACCACCCACCTCAACGGTGGCGCGATCATGGGCACCGACCCCAGGACCAGCGCCTTGAACCGCTACCTGCAGAGCTGGGACGTGCACAACGTGTTCGTGCCGGGCGCCTCGGCGTTCCCTCAGGGCCTGGGCTACAACCCGACCGGCCTGGTGGCGGCGCTGACCTACTGGTCGGCCAAGGCCATCCGCGAGCAGTACCTGAAAAACCCCGGCCCGCTGGTCCAGGCTTGAGGAGCGATGAACATGAAGACACTGTTGATCGCAACCCTGATGTTTGGCGCAAGCATGGCTGTACAGGCCGATGACGCGCTGGTGAAAAAGGGCGAGTACCTGGCCCGTGCCGGTGACTGCGTGGCCTGCCACACCGCCAAGGGCGGCAAGCCGTTCGCAGGCGGGCTGCCGATGGAAACCCCCATCGGCACCGTGTACTCCACCAACATCACGCCCGACGCCACTGGCATCGGCCAGTACAGCTTCGAAGACTTCGACCGGGCCGTGCGCAAAGGCATCGGCAAGGATGGCAGCACGCTGTACCCTGCCATGCCGTACCCGTCTTACGCACGGGTCACTGACGGCGACATGCGTGCGCTGTACGCCTACTTCATGCAAGGCGTGCAGCCCGTCGCCCAGCCGAACAAGGCCACGGACATCCCCTGGCCCCTGAGCATGCGTTGGCCGCTGGCGGTCTGGCGTGGCCTGTTCGCGCCAGCAGTCAAAGCCTGGCAAGCGCCGGCCGAAACGGACCCGGTGGTAAACCGCGGCGCCTACCTGGTCGAAGGCTTGGGCCACTGCGGTGCCTGCCACACACCGCGGGCGTTGACCATGCAGGAACAGGCGCTGAGCCCCGCAGACGGTGAGCAGTTCCTGGCCGGCAGTGCGCCGCTCGAAGGCTGGATCGCCAAGAACCTGCGCGGTGACCACAAGGATGGCCTGGGCAGCTGGAGCGAGGAGCAGCTGGTGCAGTTTCTCAAGACCGGCCGCAGTGACCGCAGCGCCGTGTTCGGCGGCATGAGCGATGTGGTCGAGCACAGCATGCAGCATCTGAACGATGCGGACTTGACCGCTATCGCCCGTTACCTGAAGACGCTGCCGCCAAGCAACCCGGACGACCAGCCGCATGTCTACGACAAGCAGGTGGCAGAGGCGCTGTGGAAGGGGGATGACAGCAAGCCAGGCGCGGCGGTGTACATCGACAATTGCGCGGCCTGCCACCGTACCGATGGCCAGGGCTACACCCGGGTGTTCCCGGCGCTGGCCGGCAACCCGGTGGTGCAGACGGCCGATGCCACTTCGCTGATTCATGTGGTGCTGGCTGGCGGCACGGTGCCAGCGACCCACGCCGCACCGTCGAACTTCACCATGCCCGCATTCGGCTGGCGCCTGAGCGACCAGGAGGTAGCTGAGGTGGTGAATTTCATTCGTAGTAGCTGGGGTAACCAGGGCGAGGCTGTTACTGCAGGGGATGTAAAAGCCCTGCGCTGATAGCTGGGGGCTTTCACCATTTGGCATGTTCTGTGGTGCGAGTGCATGCCGGTAGGTTCTCGTCGCCATTGAGATCGAGCGCCGCCCGCGCGAAGCGCTTGGCTTGAGATCTTCAGCGCCTTTGAGCTCGAGCGCCGCCCGCGCGGCGCATCGCGAAGCGCTTGCCTTGGGATCTTTAGCGCCCTTGAGATCGAGCGCCGCCCGCGCGGCGCATCGCGGGCAAGCCCGCTCCCACATTTGTTGCAACGTGCCATGGCCTGTGAGGCCATAGTTGCCAGCCTTGTTGGCATGACCCAATTTTTCGGCTGGCGCTGCCGACGCCCCATCTGTCTTCAGTCATGCGCCAAGGCGGACAACCATGGCCTGACTGGAACGGCGCGTTGCAACAATTGTAGGAGCGGGCTTGCCCGCGATGCGCCGCGCGGGCGGCGCTCGATCTAATGATCAACAAATCAACAACGGCGAGCGCCTGCGATCTTGTAGAATCCCGACGAACGGTAGGTGACGAAACCCCGCGGTTTTGATGTATTGAAACCGGTTTCATTCACGTCACCGACAATAATCACAAGGGACCCCAATGACCGACCTGCCTGCCCATACCCGCGAGCGCGTGACCATCAGCGAGGTGGCGCGTGTTGCCGGCGTCTCCAAGGCCACGGTGTCGCGCTACATCGGCGGCGACCGCCAACTGCTCGCCGAAGCCACCGCCACGCGCCTGGCAGAGGTCATCGAGCGCCTGGGCTACCGGCCCAACCAGATGGCCCGGGGCCTCAAGCGCGGCCAGACGCGGCTGATCGGCATGCTGGTGGCGGACATCCTCAATCCCTATTCGGTCGCAGTGATGCACGGCGTCGAAACTGCCTGCCGCCAGCACGGCTACAGCCTGGTGGTGTGCAACACCAACCGCGACGACGAGCAGGAGCGCCACCACCTGGTGGCCCTGCAGTCCTACAACGTCGAGGGCCTGATCGTGAATACCCTCGGCCGTCATCCGGGCGAACTGCTGAACCTGCAGCGTGACATCCCCATGGTGCTGGTCGACCGGCAACTGCCCGAGCTCAACGTCGACCTGGTCGGCCTGGACAACGCCGACGCCATCGAACAGGCCCTGGACCACCTGCAGGCGCGTGGTTACCGCGACATTCTGGCAGTCACCGAACCGCTGGACGGCACCAGCTCCCGCCTTGAGCGGGTGCAGGCGTTTACGGCTTCGATCAGCCGCCGTGCCGGCATGCGTCAGCAACTGCTTGAAGTCGATGCGCACCTGCAAGCCGGGCTCGGTGCCTTCCTTGCTGGCAACGGCCACGGCCCGCAGGCAATCTTCACCTTCAACGGCGTGGCCACCCTGGCGGTGACCCGGGTACTCCACGATACCGGCTGCCAACTGTTCCAGGATGTCGGCCTGATTGCCCTGGACGAGCTGGACTGGTACCCGCTGGTGAGCAGCGGGATCACCGCACTGGCTCAACCCACCGAACGCATCGGCGTTGCTGCCTTCGATTGCCTGCTCGGCCGTTTGCGCGGCGAGAGCGGGGCGCCACGGCGCATCGACTTCAAGGCCGACCTGATTATCCGAGGCTCCACACACCCACGCGATTAACCCACGGGCAGCAATGCTGCCCGTTGCTTCATATCAAAATGAAACCGGTTTCATAAGGACAAAAACAATGCACGCGAACCCCGTTTCCATCAGCCTTTCCAGCTACGGTGCCGACCTGGTTCGGCAGCAAGGCCAGGAGAGCTTTCTTGAACTGCTGGCCGCTGCTGGCGTAACCCGTGTCGAATGGCGCGAAGAGCTGTTCGACGACGCCCCGGACGCCCCGGACGCCGCGGTGCTGTCTGCGGCCAGCCACGCGCTGGGCCTGGAGTGCCTGTACTCCTCGCCACTGGAACTGTGGACGCCCGACGGCCTGCTCGACCCACGCCTGCCTGCCAAGCTGGCGTTGGCACGGGCGTTCGGCGCGGTGGCGCTGAAGGTGTCCCTGGGGCATTACCACCCACAGCTCGACCTGACGGCCTTGCAGGCGCTGCTGCACGACGGTGCCCCCGTATTGCTGGTAGAGAACGACCAGACGCCGCAAGGCGGGCGCATCGAGCCGCTGCTGCAATTCTTCCAGCGCAGCGAAGCGCTGGCATTGCCACTTGGCATGACCTTCGACATCGGCAACTGGCAATGGCAGGGGGAATCTGCGTTACACGCTGCGCAGCAGCTCGGTCGCTGGGTGCGTTACGTGCATTGCAAGGCCGTGCAGCGTGAGGCCAGTGGCCGCCTGGTCGCTGTTGTGCCGCAGGCTGCCGACCTGGTGGCCTGGGAAACGCTGTTCGATGAATTCACCCCGGGGCTGGTACGCGCCGTGGAATACCCGCTGGCCGGCGCCGACCTGCTGGCACTGACCCGCGCCCAGGTCAACAACCTGGCGCGCATCGGCCTGGGCGAGGAGGTGAGCCATGCCTGAGCATGACGTGCTGTGTTTTGGCGAAACCATGGCCATGTTCGTTGCCGAGCAGGTGGGTGACCTGGCCAGCGTCGGCCAGTTCAGCAAGCGTATTGCCGGCGCCGACAGCAACGTGGCCATCGGCCTGGCCCGCTTGGGGTTTCGGGTGCGTTGGCTGAGCCGGGTGGGCGACGACTCGCTGGGCCGCTTCGTGCTCGACAGCCTGCGCCAGGAAGGGCTGGATTGCAGCCATGTCGAGGTCGATGCCAGCCACCCGACAGGCTTCCAGCTCAAGGGCCGCTGCGACGATGGCAGTGACCCGGTGGTCGAGTATTTTCGTCGCAACTCCGCTGCCAGCCACCTTTCCCCCGCATTGTTCAGCCCGGGGTTGCTGCAGGCCCGCCACCTGCACGCTACGGGTATCCCGCTGGCGCTGTCGGCCGGCTGCAGGTCGCTGGCCCATGAGCTGGTGGAGCGCATGCGCGCCGAGGGCCGCAGTATTTCCTTCGACCCCAACCTGCGCCCGTCGCTGTGGCCCGACCGTACGAGCATGGTGCGTGAAGTCAACGCACTGGCAGTCAAGGCGCACTGGCTGCTGCCGGGGCTTGAAGAAGGCCGCTTGCTGACCGGCCTGCAAGCACCGGCCGACATCGCCGCGTTCTACCTCGACCGCGGTGTGGAGCAGGTGGTGATCAAGCTGGGCGGCGAGGGTGCCTACTACCGTAACGCCCAGTGCGAGGGGTGTGTGGCCCCGGTGCCGGTGGCCAAGGTAGTGGACACAGTCGGTGCCGGCGATGCCTTCGCCGTCGGCGTGGTCAGCGGGTTGCTCGAAGGCCGCCCGCTGGCCGAAGCGGTGGCGCGTGGCAACTGGTGCGGCAGCCGCGCCGTGCAATCACGCGGCGACATGGAAGGTTTACCGTTGCGCCACGAGCTGGAGGCATACGCGTTAGCCAAGAGTGCCTGAAACTTTGATCGCCGGTACGCCGGCCCTGCTGCGACAAAAACAACAAGCTCAGGAGCACGCATCATGCAATCGACAAGCCTGGCCCCACGCCGTTGGTGGTACATCATCCCGATCGTCTTCATCACCTACAGCCTGGCCTACCTGGACCGCGCCAACTATGGCTTTGCCGCAGCCTCCGGCATGGCCGACGACCTGAACATCACCCCCGTGCTGTCGTCCTTGCTGGGTGCGCTGTTCTTCCTCGGCTACTTCTTCTTCCAGGTGCCCGGCGCAATCTACGCCGAAAAACGCAGCGTGAAGAAACTGATCTTCGTTAGCCTGATCCTCTGGGGCAGCCTGGCGACCTTGACCGGAATGATCAGCAACGTCTACCTGCTGATCGGCATCCGCTTCCTGCTCGGCGTGGTCGAGGCGGCGGTGATGCCGGCGATGCTGGTGTACCTGTGCCACTGGTTCACCCGTGCCGAGCGCTCGCGCGCCAATACCTTCCTGATGCTCGGCAACCCGGTAACCATCCTGTGGATGTCGGTGGTTTCGGGTTACCTGATCAAGCATTTCGACTGGCGCTGGATGTTCATCATCGAGGGCTTGCCGGCGGTGCTCTGGGCGTTCATCTGGTGGCGCCTGGTGGCTGACCGCCCGGCACAGGTCGACTGGCTGAGCGAGCAGGAAAAAGCCGCGCTGCAAGCGGCCTTGGCGGCTGAGCAGCAAGGCATCAAGCCGGTCAAGAACTACCGCGAGGCATTCCGCTCGCCGCAGGTCATCGTGCTGTCGCTGCAGTACTTCTGCTGGAGCATCGGCGTGTACGGCTTCGTGCTGTGGCTGCCGTCGATTCTCAAACAGGCGGCCAACGTCGATATCGTCGAGGCCGGCTGGTTGGCGTCGGTGCCTTACATGGCGGCGGTGCTGGCAATGGTTGGGGTGTCCTGGGCCTCGGACCGCCTGCAGAAGCGCAAACGCTTCGTCTGGCCGCCACTGCTGGTGGCTGCGCTGGCGTTCTATGGCTCCTACGCCCTGGGCACCGAGCACTTCTGGGCGTCCTATGCGCTGCTGGTGGTGGCCGGGGCGTGCATGTATGCGCCCTATGGCCCATTCTTCGCCATCGTGCCGGAGATCCTGCCCAGCAACGTGGCTGGTGGCGCCATGGCGTTGATCAACAGCATGGGCGCGCTCGGCTCGTTCGGGGGCTCGTGGCTGGTGGGTTATCTCAACGGTGCGACCGGTGGCCCGGGGGCCTCGTACCTGTTCATGTCCGGGGCACTGCTGACCGCAGTGGTGCTCACGGCCGCGCTGAAAACAACACAGACTTCTGGCCAGGCCAAGCCCCGTGGCCAGCGCCTGGCAATCAGCCAATAGGAAACCGACCATGAAAAAGCGAATCGTCCTTTACAAGCGCCTGCCCGAAGCATTGCTCGCGCGCCTGCAGCAGCAGGCCGAGGTGACCTGGGTGGATACCACCGGCACAGACGGCCTGGCGCGGCTGCGCGACGCCTTGCCCGGCGCCCATGGCCTGCTGGGTGCCAGCCTGAGGCTGGACAGCAGCCTGCTGGACCTGGCGCCGCAGTTGCAGGTGGTGTCCAGCGTATCGGTAGGGGTGGACAACTACGACATCGCCGAGCTGACGCGCCGCGGTGTGATGCTCACCAACACGCCCGACGTGCTCACCGAAACCACTGCAGACACCGGCTTCGCCTTGATCCTGGCCAGCGCCCGGCGCGTGGTGGAGCTGGCCGGCTGGGTGCGTGACGGCCACTGGCAGGCCAACCTGGGGCCGGCGCACTTTGGCACGGATGTGCATGGCAAGACCTTGGGCATCGTCGGCATGGGGCGCATTGGCGAAGCCTTGGCCCGGCGTGGCGCCGCCGGGTTCGGCATGCGCGTGCTCTACCACAGCTCGCGGCCCAAGCCTGAGGTGGACGCGCGTTATGGCGCGCGTTATTGCGACCTCGATGCGCTGCTCCGCGAAGCGGACTTCGTCTGTTTGACGGTGCCATTGAGTGCCAGCACCGAGGGCTTGATCGGCGGGCGCGAGCTGGCGCTGATGAAGCCCGAGGCGATTCTGATCAACATCGCGCGCGGGCGAGTGGTGGACGAGCCGGCGCTCATCGAAGCGTTGCGGGAAAAGCGCATTCGCGCCGCCGGGCTGGATGTGTTCGTGCAGGAGCCGTTATCAACCGCCTCGCCGCTGTTGCAGTTCGATAATGTGGTGGCGACGCCGCATATCGGCTCGGCAACCCACGAGACACGCGAGGCGATGGCGCGTTGTGCGGTGGAGAACCTGCTGAGTGCGCTGGCGGGTGAGCGGCCGGTGAACCTGGTGAATGAAGCAGCCTGGAAAGCGGCCACCGGGGCAAACAAAGCTTGAATTGGGGCCGCGCTGCGGCCCATCGCCGGCAAGCCAGCTCCCACAACCACAGCGCAAACCCCAAGCACTGCGCGGCCTCTGTAGGAGCTGGCTTGCCGGCGATGGGCTGCGAAGCGGCCCCAATAACGTCATCTGACTAGTGACCACCCTTCATGCGCCGTGCCACCAGGTAGATACCCAGGCCGGCCAGCGCAGTAGCGGCGCCGATGTAGCCGGTGCTGGTCCAGCCCAACCCGGCACTGATCGCCATGCCGCCAAACCAGGGGCCAAGGGCATTGGCCAGGTTGAAGGCAGCGTGGTTGGAGGCTGCGGCCAGGCTTGGCGCCTCGTGGGCGATGTCCATCAGGCGGATCTGCAGCGGCGCTGCCAGGGCGATCATGGTGCCGACCAGGCCGATGCCCAGCAGAATCGTCCACAGCGAGTGCGCGGCGAAGGTGAAGAACAGCAGCACGGCGGCCGACCACAGCAACACGATGCCCACCGCGCGGAACTGCAGGCGGTCGAACAGTTTGCCGCCGGCGATGTTGCCAATGATGCCACCGGCACCGAACGCGGCCAGGCCGAACGGAATCCACTCCGGCGATACCTTCGTCACCTGCAGCATGGTCGGTGCCAGGTAGCTGAACACACAGAACATGCCGGCAAAGCCGATCGAGGCAATCGCCAGCGCCATCCACACCTGGGGCAGAGTGAACGCTTGCAGCTCCTTGCGCGGGTCGCTGCGCGGCTCATCGTGCGGCTGGGGCACGTAGCGCCACACCAGTGCGATGGTGCACAGCGCGATCACACCCACCAGGATGAATGCCGAGCGCCAGCCGAAAAACTGGCCAAGGAAGGTTGCCACCGGGTTGCCCAGCAACATGGCCAGGGTCAGGCCCATCATCACCCTCGCAACGGCCCCCGCCCGTTGATTGGTCGGCACCATGCTCGACGCCACCACGGCGGCAATGCCGAAGTACGCGCCATGGGGCAGGCCGCTGATGAAGCGGAAGGCGACCATGCTGGTGAACGACGGGGCAAAGGCGGTGGCCAGGTTGCCAACCGCGTACAGCGCCATCAACAGCAGCAGCATGTGCTTGCGCAGCAGCTTGGCGCCGAGAATCGCCAGCGCCGGTGCACCGACCACCACGCCCAGCGCGTAGGCACTGATGGCGTGGCCCACCTGGGGTTCGCTCAACTGCAGGTTGCTGGCGATGTCGGGCATCAGCCCCATGATCGCGAACTCGCCGGTGCCGATGGCAAAACTGCCCAACGCCATGGCCGCTTCCATCTTGCCGATATCGCCTTTGGAGCGGGTGAGCGGCGGTAATTCCTGAACAGACATCTGAATCCTTAGCTGAATCGTTATTTGCTCGTTACATTTTGCATTAATTCGCTGTACTCATAAAATGGCTGAATCAATCCGCCTGTCCGAGTGCGCGCCATGGCCATCAATTTCGACCTCAACGACTTGCAAGCCTTCCGTGCGGTGGTCGACCAAGGCAGTTTCAGCAAGGCCGCGGACGCCGTGCGCATCTCGCAGCCGGCGCTGAGCCGGCGCATCGAAAAGCTTGAAGATGCGCTGGGTGTGCGGCTGTTCGAGCGCACCACGCGCAAGGTCAGCCTGACCCAGGCCGGGCGGGGTTTCATGCCCAGCGTCGAGCGTTTGCTGGACGACCTGGACAACGCGCTGCTGGGCATCAGCGAAGTGGCCTCGACGCGCCTTGGCCAGGTGACGGTCGCCTGCGTGCCGTCAGCGGCGTATTACTTCATGCCCCAGGTGATCGCCCATTACCACCAGCAGTACCCGCGCATCAAGGTCAAGGTGCTGGACTCCAGCGCCCACGACGTGCTGAGCGCGGTGGTGGATGGCGAGGCGGATTTCGGCGTGAGTTTCATGGGCACCCTGGAAGCCGACGTGGAGTTCGAGCCGTTGGTGCAGGAGAGCTACGTGGTGGCGTGCCGGCGCGACCACCCGCTGGCGGGGCGCAGCAGCGTCAGCTGGGAAGCGTTCTACCAGCAGGACTACATCTCGTTGGGCAAGACCTCGGGCAACCGCTTCCTGCTCGACCAGGCGCTCAGTGGCATCGTGCCGCAGCGCCAGAGCATCTGCGAAACCCGCCACGTGACGACCATGATCGGCCTGGTGGAAGCCGGCCTGGGCGTTGCCGCCGTGCCGTTGATGGCGATGCCGGCGGCGGACCACCCGATCCTCACCCGGGTACCGTTGACCGACCCGGTGGTCATGCGCAGCGTTGGCCTGATCAAGCGCCGGGGCCGTACGCTGACCCCGGCGGCGTTGGCGCTGGAGCGCCTGGTGGTGCAGATGAAGATGGGGGGCGGCTAGGGGGCTTGGCATGGCATTTCTGGCGCTCGATCTCATGGGCGCTGAAGATCCCAAGCCAAGCACTTCGCGAAGCGCCGCGCGGGCGGCGCTCGATCTCAGCTGCACCTCATTCCTCTAGCGAGGAAAACCCTCATCACCGCCTCACCGAGTCCAGCCCGGTGGCCTGCACGTCCCGCTGCGCGCCTGGCGAGGCCAGGTAGTCGAGCAGTGCCTTGGCCTGGCGCGGGTGCTGCGCATTGATCGGGATGCCGGCAGCGAAGCGCGTCACCGACTGTACCGCCTCGGGCAACTTGCCGACAAAGCTCACGCCGGGCACCGGCAGCAGCTCGCTCACCTGTTGCATACCCACCTGGTAATCACCCTTGGCAACCACCGAGCCTACCGGGATTTTCGGCACCATCGTGGCTTTGGGCTTGAGCTGATCTTCGATGCCCAGGCGCTTGAACAGCTGATTTTCGACGTACACACCACTGGCACTGTCCGAATAGGCCACCGAGTTGGCCGCCAGCAGGGTCTGCTTCAGCGCCTCCACCGAACCGATATCCGGCTTCGGCGCGCCAGCGCGCACCACCATGCCGATCCGCGAATCGGCCAGCTCCACCCGAGAAGCCGGGTCGACCTTGCCTTGCTTGATCAGCTCATCGAGTGCGTAGCCGACCATGATGACAACGTCGGCCTTTTCGCCGCGGGCAAGGCGGTTGGGGATGGCTTCCGGCGCCTTGCCCATCGACGGCCCGAGGCTCGTTTCCAGGGTATTGCCGCTGGCTGCAGCGAATTTCGGGCCCAGCAGCTGGTACGCCGCCGTGAAGCCGCCGGAGGTCATCACCTGCAGTTGTTCTGCCTGGGCGGCGGTGGCCAGGCCGGCGCTGGCCAGCAAGGCGATGGATTGCAGTAATTTACGCATCGTTGTGTTCTCGGGCAGTAAGGTTCAAGACATCGCCGGTTGCAGGCGCCCGCTGGCGCGGCGATAGAGGAACAGCGTCGCACCCAGCGCGCAGAGCGCCGCGAAACTCATCCAGTAACCTGGCGCTGCCTTGTCGGCGGTGTACTGGATAAGGAAGGTCGAAATCGCCGGGGTGAAGCCACCGAATACGGCCGTGGCCAGGCTGTATGCCAGCGAGAAGCCGGCAACGCGCACTTCGACCGGCATGATTTCGGTCAGCGCCGGGATCATCGCGCCGTTGTACAGGCCGTAGATGAACGACAGCCACAGCAGCACCAGCAGCATGTGCAGGAAGCTGGGTGCGTTGACCAGGTAGTCCAGCGCCGGGTAAGCCGTGGCCAAGGTCAGCAGGGTCATGGCGATCAGCACCGGGCGGCGCCCGATGCGGTCGGACAGCGCGCCGCCCAGCGGCAGCCAGAGGAAGTTGGAGACGCCCACCAGCAAGGTCACCAGCAGCGCATCGGAGGTGCTCAGGTGCAGCACGGTCTTGCCGAAGGTGGGCGCATACACGGTAATCAGGTAGAACGCCGTGGTGGTCAGCGCCACCATGAGCATGCCGGCGAGCACTGTCGTCCAGTGTTGCAGCAGGGTGCGGAACACTTCAGCCATGCCTGGGCGATGCTTGCGTGCGGCGTACTCCTCGGACTCCGCCAGGTTGCGGCGCAGGAAGAAAATGAACGGCACGATCAGGCAGCCGACGAAGAACGGAATGCGCCAGCCCCAGTCAGCGATCATCGCCGGGGCCATCCACTGGTTCAGGCCAAAGCCCAGCGCCGCCGCAACGATGATCGCCACCTGCTGGCTGGCAGACTGCCAACTGGTGAAGAAGCCTTTGTTGCCGGGCGTGGCGATTTCCGCCAGGTACACCGAAACGCCGCCCAGTTCTGCGCCCGCCGAGAAGCCTTGCAGCAGCCGGCCGACCAGCACCAGCGCCGGCGCGAGCAGGCCGATGCTTTCGTAACCGGGCACCAGCACGATCAATATCGTGCCGCTGGCCATGATCGACAGGGTAACGATCAGGCCTTTGCGCCGGCCCACTTCGTCGATGTAGGCACCCAGCACCACGGCACCCAGCGGGCGCATCAGAAAGCCCGCGCCGAACACGGCGAAGGTCATCATCAAGGATGCGAATTCACTGCTGGCAGGGAAGAACACCGCCGCGATCTGCGTGGCGTAGAAACCGAAAAGGAAGAAGTCGAACTGTTCGAGGAAATTGCCCGAGGTGACCCGGAAGATTGCACCGGCCCGGGAACCGCCGGAGGAGGTTGCTGCTGTCATTGCCTGTACTCCATACCGCTTTTGTGACGTGCGCCGGCGGGAGACGGCGCACGGTTCTTATTGGCGGAGCATGGTGCGGCAGGGTGATTGATATGAGAATTGCATTGTTCGCATTGATTGATGTGCAGGTTGGATCAATCCGCCATCTGCAGCTCCGGCAGTTTTACCCGGAACGCGCGGGTCAGCCCCAGCAGGCACAGGAAGCCTGCGGCCATCCAGCACAGGCCGATGGTGAACGACATGCTCGACAGGCTGCTCCATAGCCACAGCGTGCTGAGAAAGCCCAGGGCCGGTATGCCGCCATACAGCAGGTAATTGCGCGAACCCCGCAGCTTGCTGTCGACCAGATAATGCTTGACCACCGCCAGGTTGACGGCCGAGAAGGCGAACAGCGCACCGAAGCTGATCATGTGGGCCACGGTGTCGAGGGTGATGAACAGGGCGACCAGCGACAGCGTGCTGACCAGCATGATCGCCGTGGCCGGCACGCGCTTGCGGGTCGCCAGCTGGCCGAACACCCGGGGCAGGGCGCCGTCACGGCCCATGGCGAACAGCACCCGCGACACGCTGGCCTGGGACACCATGGCCGAGGCGAAACACCCGGCCACGTAGGTGGCGGTGAAGCCTGTGACCAGCAGCTCGCCACCCACCCGGCGCATGACATCCACCGAGGCCGAGTCCGGGTCGGCGAACGTGGCCCATTCCGGGAAGACCATCTGCGCGAAGTACGACACCAGCAGGAACAGCAGGCCGCCGATTACCGACACCGCCATGATTGCCTGGGGGATGCGTGTGGTCGGGTTGCTGGTTTCTTCGGCCATGGTCGACACCGCGTCGAAGCCCAGGAACGACAAGCACAGCACCGCTGCACCGGTCATGATCAACGGCACGCTGAAGCCCTCGTGGTGGAACGGCGCCAGCAGCGAGACCGGCTCGGCCTGCCCGGCCAGGTTACGCACCGACAGGGCAACGAAGACGACGATGAACACCAGCTGGGCCACCACGAGTATCCAGTTGACCCGGGTGATCGACTCGATGCCGATCAGGTTGAGGAAGGTGACCAGGGCAATGGACCCCAGCACCCATACCCAGGCGTGCACTGCCGGAAAGTACTCGGACATGTAGATACCGATCAGCAGGTAGCTGAGCAGCGGCAGGAAGATGTAGTCGAGCAGCAACGTCCAGCCGGCGATGAAGCCGAAATGGCTGCCGAACGCCTTGCGCGTGTAGGTGTAGACCGAGCCGGAGTAGGGGTGGGCCTGGACCATGCGGCCGTAGCTGTAGGCGGTCAGCAGCATGGCGGCGAGGGTCAGCAGGTAGGCGGTGGGCAAGTGCCCCTTGGTCATCTGCGTGACCAGCCCGTAGGTGGTGAAAACAGCGAGCGGGACCATGTAGGCGAGGCCGAACAGCACCAGCGCAGTCATGCCCATGGATTTTCTGAAGCGGCCGGCGGAATCGGGTTGCGACGCAGGGTGGGGTGGATGGGCTGTAGTTGTTGTTGTATGCATTGCTGACTCCTGGTTTTGGATGCAGGACGCCGCAATATGCGAGCGGGCTCGATACTGTGGGTGGCGTTTGATCAGGGGCAGAGCTAGGGGGTGGGGCTGGGGGAATGCTCCCACACTCGCGTCCCCCCCGAAATCACCCTTTGGGGGGAGCTACCTGGGTGCCGATCTGGTTGCGCCTACAGGCTGAGCTACCCCTTCAGGTCAACAGCGTTTCCAGGTTCTGCAGGATCGAAGCAGCGTCGTAAGGCTTGCGTACCACAGGCACATGCTTCAGATGCGCGGGGATGATCACGCTGTCGCCATAGCCGGTGGCGAACAGGAACGGAATGTTGAGCTGCGTGAGCGCTTCGGCCACGCCAATCGAAGTGCCCGCACCAAGGTTGATATCCAGCACCGCCACGTCCGGTTTTCGGCCGGCGAGCACATTCATGGCCTCGGTTTCGGAACTTGCAGTGATGACATCCTCGACCTGCGCATCGGCCAGGATCTGCTCCAGGCCCACGGCGATCACCAGCTGGTCTTCGAGGATCAGCACGCAGGCGTTGGCCAGCCGTGCGCAGTCTACCTGCGGCTGAGCCGGCGCCGTTGCAGGCACCTCGGTGTCGACATCCTCCAACAAGGTCAGGTGCCTGGCGGGAATTCTGAAGCGCCCCAGCAGGCCCTCGGGCCGGTATTCCAGCGCGCTGGTGCCGCCTAGGTCGAATGGGATGCTGCGGTCGATCAGTACCGAGCCGAAGCCGCTGCGCGTGGGCGGGCGCACGGTTGGCCCGTCGCTCTCGCACCAGGTGATGTCGCAGGCGCCGCCAGCATCGATCGCCCAGGTGACCGAAAGCTTGCCGCCTGCCCGCGACAGCGCGCCGTACTTGGCGGCGTTGGTGGCCAGCTCGTGCAGTACCAGCGCCAGTACGGAGAAAGCACGGGCATCGAGCAGCAGGTTGGGGCCGCGCAACTCGAGCGCATCGGCTGCGGTGCGGTAAGGCGAAAGCTCCGCCTCGAGCAGCGCCGAGAAACGCCCGCCACCGTCACCGCGCACCACCTGGTCGTGTGCCAGTGCCAGCGCCTGGATGCGCCCCTTCAGGGTGGCCACGTAGCCGCTGAGGGTCTGGTTTTCCGCTGTGGGGTGCGCCACCAGCGCACCGATCAGCGACAGAATGTTCTTTACCCGGTGGTTGAGCTCTTCGTTGAGCATGCGCTGGCGCACGTCCGACCGGGAACGTTCCTCGGCCAGCAGTTCGCTGTTGTGCAGCGCGACTTCGACGATCGCTGCGCGAATGGCCTCGCCAAACTGGCGGTCCTGCGCCGACCAGGGCAGCGAGTGGTGGTGCACCGTCTGCTTCCACACGGCGAAGCTCTTGCGTGGCGTCAGGCGCTCACCCAGCGGGCCGCTTTCATAGGTCTTGTTCGGGTCGCCGGCCCAATCGAGGGTCTCGATCACCTCTTTGCGGAACAGCACAAGGTAGTCTTTGGGCTGCTGCGACATCGGAATGATCAGCACCCCGGACACCTCGGTGGCATAAGCGTCGGCTGCGGGGTGGGCCATGGACAGGCAATTAGATGCCCAGGTGCAGCCTTGCGCGACACCCTCGGCAAAGCGCAGTAACCCGGGAATGGCGTGCCTGGGCGGGGTCAGCCCGGCGGCGGTCCATTGCCCTTCCAGCACCATGCCGATGCCGTCGCAGGGGATCAAGGCTTCGAAGTCTGGCAGGCGGGCGCGCAGCAGCTCGTCGATATCGGGCGTGCGGTGGGCGTCGTGCAGCAGGTTGTCGAGCACCCGCCGGGCATGCGCGGCGGCCTCGAGGGTTTGCCTGGCCTGCAGGGTCTGGATCTGCAGCGAGAAGAATTCACCGAACATTTCTGCGGCCACCCGTTGGCCCATGCTCAGGATACGCGGCGCGTAGTGGTGACAGGCGATCAGCCCCCACAGTGCGCCGTCGACGATCACCGAAATCGACATGGAAGCGCCCACACCCATGTTGGTCAGGTATTCGCAGTGGATCGGCGAAACGCTGCGCAGGTGGGCGTAGGACAGGTCGAGGGGCTCGCCAGACAGGTCCAGTACAGGCTCGATGGGGACGGTCTTGAACTTGGCATCGGAGATGATCCGCACCGGGTTGCGCAGGTACAGCGCGCGTGCCTGCTGGGGGATGTCCGAGGCCGGGAAGTACTGCCCAAGAAAACTCTCAAGGCCGCTGCGCTTGGCTTCGGCAACGACCTTGCCGGCACCGTCCGCGCCAAGCTGATAAATCATCACCCGGTCATAGCCGAGCAGGGCGCGCACACGCCGGGCAGTATCGGCAATCAGCTTTTCGCTGCGGTCAATCTCACGCAACTGGGCGATCACCGTGCGCACCAGCTCAATCGGCTCGGCGATGCTCGAACCGCAGGGCTCGAACTCGATGATGGCGGTGCCTTTGAACACATGTGCAGCCACATCGAACGCTTGGCCGCAAGCGCTTACCACACCGAACGACAACGCCGGGCGCGAGCCTTCTTTGACGCGGGCCAGGGAGTTGCGCAGGGTGTGCGCCGCTTCGGTACCGATGATCGCTTCAAGGCATTGCCCGTTTATGCCTCCCGTCACGCCCAGCATGCCCGGGGCATTCGCCGAATGGCGCAATACCAGGGTTGCCGAGGCGTTACAGGCCAGCAGGCAGCCGTGCGGCTGGATGCTGCCGGGGATCTGGATCGGCTCACGGTCACAGTTGGTCAAGTTGACGTGGGGTTGCAAAGTCATGGGTACCTGCCGGTTGATCGAAGACCGGCTGCCTGCATGACCGGCGAATTTCAGGCAAACGATATGTTCACAGTCACATTCTGCCTCGGAGTCTAGCTGGCTCGATAATCTTCGTCATCCACGTCGGAACGCCGCGCGCAAGGCTCAGTCGTCAAAGGGCCCGGCCGCCGTAAATGCGCCACCTTGCAAACGTGCGTTGGGGTCATCAGCAGCGGGCTTGGGCAGTTGTTCCATCTGCGGGCGAAAACGCTCGGCGCTGTCTTGCGGGTTGAAGCCCAGGTGCGCGGCGTAGCGGTTGTCCCACCACAGCTCGCGGTTGGCCGAAACGCCATACACCACGGTGTGGCCGACGTTTTCTGCGAGCAGCGCACGCTCCAGCAGGTGCACGAGGTCGGGGTAGCTCAGCCAGGTCGACAACATGCGCAGGTTGCGTGGTTCGGGGAATGACGAGCCGATGCGCAGGCTTACGGTTTCGATGCCATAGCGGTGGTAGTAGAAGGTCGCGAGGTCTTCGCCATACGACTTGGACAGCCCGTAGTAGCAGTCCGGGCGGCGCGGGGTGTGTGCATCCAGCTGCTGGTCCTGCGTATAGAAGCCGGTGACATGGTTGGAACTGGCGAACACCACCCGCTTGATGCCGTGTTTGCGCGCAGCCTCATAGACATGAAAGGTACCGCGGACGTTGGCGTCGAGAATTTCCTCGAAGGCCCGTTCGGTGGAGATCCCGCCCATGTGCACGATCGCATCCACGTCCTGGGCCAGCGCCAGGACTGCGGCCTTGTCGGCAAGGTTGCAACTGATCACTTCTTCATGCGCGCCGGCCGCAGGCGCCATGGCGCTGATGTCCGAGGCGCGCACCACCTGTGCATGGGTTTGCAAGGCTTCGCGCAGGATCAGCCCAAGGCCGCCGGCGGCGCCGGTCAGCAGGATGCGATTGAAGGGTTTGCTCAAGGATGTGGTCATGGCGGGCGCCTGTTGTCGAGGGTTGGTAAATGACGTGGTGCTGCCGTGGGGCAATCCGCTGACTGCCCGGGCCAGGGTTTACAGAAAGTTGTACTGGATCCCCACACGCCAGCGGGCCTGGCGGTCGTCGGTGTAGGAATTGACCTTGATGTCCCCCACCTCCATGAACGGCGCCCACTGCTTGTCGAGCTTGTACTTGATGATCAGGTTCTGTTCGTAGTCGCTCTTCTTGTTGTCGTAGCGGATGTAGTCGGTCTGGAAGTGGATGTACTGGTACTCGAACGCCCAGGGGCCTTTGGGCGTGTAGCCCAGCCAGCCTTCAAGGCGTGTGGTGTTCTGGTTGTCCTTGGCACGGTCGGGCCAGTCATGGTCGACCTGGTCGCGGTCCAGGCTGCGTGCATCCTGGCGCACGCGGCCGGCGACGTACCAGGTGTCGGAGACCTTGTAGCTGTACTTGAGGCCGAACTTGTAGGTGGTGGAGTCCTTGGAGCTGTCCATCTGGAACGCGGGCGTCAGGGTCGATTGGGCGCTGAGCTTGTAGTTGTAGTCGATGGTGAACTCGTGACCGTTGTTGACCATGTTGTCGTAGGCGACGTCTTCGCGATCGCCAGCGGTCTTGTATTTGATCTCGGCGGCGAAACCCAGGCCGCTGTCCTTCCTGTAACTGAGCTTGATCCGGTCGGAGTGGATGCTGTCGTCTTCGGTGTAGCCGTGGCGGTAGTTGATGCTGGCCGAGTCTGCGCAGGCATGGAACGACAGGCCGAGGGTACTGACAGCAACGAGCAGGCGGAGTGTGGTGTTCATGCGATCTTCTTTTGTTGTTTTTGTCGAGGTCGTTATGAGGTGAGGCGTCAGTGGCGGGTTGGTCGAGGGCAGGGCTCCAAGGCAATTTTTGCGTAAGTTATCGTACGACCTCAGGGTTGTCTACGATTTATTCAAATGTTGTCGGACGACCTTGCAGGGCAGCTTTTGAGCACAGTTCTAGAGCTGTATAGACCGTGTTGTCTATACGTGGAGGGCAGGGTACGGGCAAAAATGTGAACCGATCTGGCACCTTCTGAAAGTTTTCGAGGGGTGCTTTCCAAAAGTTGTATGATGACGTAGGATCGCTGCCAGAGCGTGACTCACCCGCCACAAATCCAATAAGAAGGCTCAGACGTCCATGATCATCACCGCCGTAAACGTCCAGGTTTTTTCCTACCCCACCCGCCGCGCCGTCGACAGCGCAGGCCATGCCCACCCAGGCGACGTGACCCAGGCCCAGATGGCCTTGCTGCGCATCCGCACCGAATGCGGCAGCGAAGGGTATGCCCTGGGCGCCCCTGAATTGATCCGCCCGTATGTGCTCGACGGTTTTGTGCGCAAAGTGCTGGTGGGCGCCAACGCCTTCGACCGCGAAAAGATCTGGCACGACCTGGCGCACTGGCAGCGCGGCAGCGCCAGCCAGTTGACCGACCGCGCCCTGGCGCTGGTCGAGCAAGCGCTGTGGGACTGGGCCGGGCGCAAGCTGAACCTGCCGGTACACAAGCTGATTGGCGGCTACCGCGACAAGGTGCCTGCCTATGGCTCGACCATGTGTGGTGATGAGCTTGCCGGCGGGCTGTCGACCCCTGAAGAGTACGGCCGCTTTGCCGAGGCCCTGGTCAAGCGCGGCTACAAGGCCATCAAGTTGCACACCTGGATGCCACCGGTCTCGTTTGCCCCCAGCGTAAGCATGGATATCAAGGCATGCGCCGCGGTACGTGAAGCCGTAGGCCCGGACATCGCACTGATGATCGACGGCTACCACTGGTACAGCCGCACCGAGGCTCTGACCATCGGCCGCGCCCTGGAGAAGCTCGACTTCGCCTGGTTCGAGGAGCCGATGATGGAGGACTCTGCAGAATCCTACGCCTGGTTGGCCGGCCAGCTGGACATCCCGGTGCTGGGCCCGGAAAGCCTGGGTGGCAAGCACCTGAGCCGGGCCAGCTGGGTGAAGCACGATGTCTGTGACATCCTGCGGGCCGGCGTCGCTGGCGTGGGTGGCATCGCACCGTGCCTGAAGGTGGCGCACATGGCCGAGTCATTCGGCATGGATTGCGAGATCCATGGCAACGGCGCGGCCAACCTGGCGGTGGTGGGTGCGATCAAGAACTGCAGCTGGTACGAACGCGGCCTGCTGCACCCCTTCCTCAACTACGACGAGGTGCCGGCCTACCTCAAGCGCCTGGTCGACCCGATGGACGAAGACGGCTTCGTGCACCTGTCCGACCTGCCGGGCCTGGGCGAGGAAATCGACTTCGACTACGTCGAAACCAACACGCTGCGCAGCTTCTGATGCGTGCATGGCGGCACGCGCCACAGCGTGCCGCCCGAGAGTCCAATAACTATAAAAAGGCAATCTCACATGAGCGTTCTCCCCAAATTCTGGGCGGGGGTCCTGGCGGCGTCGCTGGCGATGACCTCAGTGCCTGCTGTTTTGGCCAAAACACCTGCCGACCAGTTGATCGTCGGCATGAGCATGATCAACCTGCTGTCGCTCGACCCGGCCGCTGCCACCGGGCTGGACGTGTCCGAGGTCAACGCCAACCTCTATGACATGCTGCTGGTGCAGGATGCGAACAACCCCGACCAACTGGTCCCGGCGCTGGCCGAGCGCTGGCAGGTCAGCGATGACCGCAAGACCCTTACGTTCAACCTGCGCCAGGGCGTCAAGTTCCAGTCCGGCAACGCGTTGAGCGCCGAGGACGTCGCCTGGTCGCTGCAGCGCGTGCTCAAGCTCAACCTGGCCCTGGCTTCGACCTGGAAGGCTTACGGGTTCACTGCCGGCAACGTCGACCAGCACATGCGCGCGGTCGATGAACACACCTTCGTGGTCGAACTGCCGCGCCCGACCGACCCGATGCTGGTGCTCAACACCCTGGCGACCTCGCCAAGCGCCTTCATCCTCGACCGTAAGGTGGTTCAGCAACACCAGAGGGGCAATGACATGGGCGGCGCCTGGCTGACCACCCACGCGGCCGGCAGTGGCCCTTACATCCTCAATGCCTGGCGCGCCAACGACGTGATCCTGATGAGCCGCTTCGATGGCTACTGGGGCGGCCCGGCCAAGCTCAAGCGGGTGGTCATGCGCAACATGACCGAGTCGCAGTCGTTGCGCCTGATGGTCGAGCGCGGCGACCTGGACCTGGCCAAGGGCATGTCCGCGCCCGACATCGAGGCGCTGGAAAAGTCCGACCGGGTGCGTACCCAGACGGTACAGCGCGGCACCCTCTACTACGTGGCGCTGAGCGTCAAGAACAAGCCTTACGACGACGCCCGCGTGCGCCAGGCCGTCCGGTCGCTGATCGATTATCAAGGCATCGACCAGACCGTCATGCCGCACTACGGCCAGCTCAACCAGCGCCCGCTGCCGCTGGGCTTGCCGGCGCGCCTGGATGACCCGGGCTACAGGCTGAACGTGGCCGAGGCGAAAAAGCTGCTGGCCGACGCGGGTTACCCCGACGGCTTCAAAACCACCATCCGCGTGCTCACCGAGCCGCCGTTCATCAACATCGCCTCCAGCCTGCAGGCGACCCTGGCCCAAGCCGGCATCCAGGCCACCATCGTGACCGGCACCGGCAACCAGATTTACGGCGCCATGCGTGAACGCAGCTTCGACATCCTGGTCGGGCGTGGCGGTGGCGGCGCCGAACGCCACCCGCATTCCAGCCTGCGCACCCTGGTGTACAACCCCGACAACCGCGATGAAGCCAAGCTGAGCAACTTCCAGGGCTGGCGCACCTCGTTCTACAGCCCGGAGCTGAACAGCCTGATCGAACAGGCCGAAGTCGAGCCCGACAAGACCCGCCAGCAAGCCCAGTACCAGCAGATCCAGCAAACCCTGGATGCGCAGGTGGGGGCGATCTTGCCGATCTCGCAGATGACCGACACCGTGGTGCTTTACCACGATGTGCAGAACTATCAGGCCCACAGCGCGGCCACCACCCGTTACAAAGACGTCTACAAGTCGCGATGAGCGGGCCAGGGGCGTGCGCGCCCCGCACGCCACGGTGTTTGCTGAACGTTTTTTCAGGAGCCTGTAATGTTGCTTTCGACTGCCTCTGTGATGGGCACCCGTGTGTCCGCCACTGCCCGCCGCGCCAGCACGGTGCTGGTGACCTTGCTCGGCCTGCTGGCGCTGACCTTTTTCATTGGCCGGGTGATGCCGCTGGACCCGGTGCTGGCCGTGGTCGGGCCGGACGCCGACAGCTCCACCTACGACCAGGTGTACCGGGCCATGGGCCTGGACCAGCCGATCTGGGCCCAGTTCGGGCTTTACCTGAGCGACTTGCTGCACGGTGATTTCGGCAACGCGCTGCTCACCGGCCACCCGGTGCTCGAAGACATCCGGCGCGTGTTCCCGGCGACCATCGAACTGGCCACGCTGGCGATCCTGTTCGGCATCCTCATCGGCTTGCCGCTGGGCGTGGTCGCGGCCAGCAACCAGGGCCGGGTGGGCGACCATGTGGCGCGGGTCATTACCCTGTTCGGCTATTCCACACCGATTTTCTGGGTGGGCATGATGGGCCTGCTGGTGTTCTACGCCTGGCTCGGCTGGGCGGGCGGGGCAGGGCGCATCGACCTGGCCTACGACGGCATGGTGCCAGACGTCACCGGCCTGCTGCTGATCGACACGGCCCTGGCCGGTGACTGGGAAGCCTTCAGCAGCGCCGTGCGCCACATCATTCTGCCTGGGCTGATTCTCGGCCTGAACTCGGTGGCCTATATCAGCCGCATGACCCGCAGCTTCATGCTCGAGCAGTTGTCCCAGGAGTACATCATCACCGCGCGGGTCAAGGGCCTGTCGCGGCGCCAGGTGGTCTGGGGCCATGCGTTTCGCAACATCCTCGTGCAACTGCTGACGGTGGTGGCCCTGGCCTACGGCTCACTGCTCGAAGGTGCGGTGTTGATCGAAACCGTGTTCGCCTGGCCCGGCTTCGGCCAGTACCTCACCAGCAGCCTGATGCTCGGCGACATGAACGCGGTGATGGGCTGCGTGCTGGTGATCGGCCTGATCTTCGTCGCCCTCAACCTGATCAGCGATGCCCTGTACAAGGTGTTCGACCCACGGACCCGCTGAGCCCTGCGGGGTTGGCGTGAACAACTATAAAAAGAAGGACGCTCAATGAAGACACTACGTTACCCACTGCACCTGCACCTGCTGGCTGTCGCCTTGGCGCTGGCGCCGATGGCCGCGGTGCAGGCCAAGACCCCTGCCGACCAGCTGATCGTCGGCATGAGCATGGTCAACCTGTTTTCCATCGACCCGGCAAACGCCCCAGGGCTGGACGCCTCCGGGGTCAATGCCAACCTCTACGACACACTGGTCAAGCGCGACCAGGGCAACCCGGAGCAACACCTGCCGCAACTGGCCGAGCGCTGGGAAATCAGCGACGACGGCCGGCAGGTCACCTTTCACTTGCGCAGCGATGTCACGTTTCACTCCGGTAACCCGCTGACGGCAGAAGACGTCGCCTGGTCGCTGTACCGCGTGATGAAACTCAACTATGGCCTGGCCACCACCTGGAAGGCCTACGGGTACACCTCCGAGAACATCCAGGGGCTGATCCGCGCCACTGACGCGCACACCCTGGTGCTGGACTTGCCGCAACCGGCAGACCCACTGCTGCTGATCGACTCGCTGGCCACTTCGCCCAGCGCGGTGGTGGTCGACCGCCTGGCGGTGTTGAAGCACGAGAAGAACGGCGACCTCGGGGCTGCCTGGCTGGTCACCAACGAAGCCGGCAGCGGGCCTTTCACATTGGCCAAATGGACCGCCAACGACACCTTGGTGATGACCCGTTTCGATGGCTATTGGGGTGGGCCGGCGAGGATGAAACGGGTGCTGGTGCGGCACATGACCGAGTCGCAATCATTGCGCCTGATGCTCGAGCGCGGTGACCTCGACCTGGCGTACGGCATGGCCGCGCCCGACATCAAGGCCATCGAGAACGCCGCCACGCTGCAGGTGCAGCCGCTGCAACGCGGCACCCTGTATTACGTGGCAATGAGCATGAAGCAGCCCGAGTTCGCCAACCGCAAGGTACGCGAGGCGGTGCGCAACCTGATCGACTACCAGGGCATCGACCAGCAGGTAATGCCGCATTACGGCGTGCTCAACCAGCAGCCGATGCAACTGGGCCTGCAGGCCCGCCTGCCAGACCCAGGCTACAAGCTCGACGTGGCCAAGGCCAAGGCGCTGCTGAGCGAAGCCGGTTACCCGCACGGTTTCAGCACCACCATTCGCACGCTGTCCGAGCCGCCATTCATCGACATTGCCGCGCGCATGCAGGCCACCCTGGCCGAAGGCGGCATCACCGCCAACATCGTCACCGGCACCGGCAACCAGGTGTATGGCGCCATGCGCGCGCGCAACTTCGAGATGATCGTGGCCCGCGGCGCCGAGCGTTACCCGCACCCGTACTTCAGCCTGCGCACCTTTGCCTACAACCCGGACAACAGCGACAACGCCGGCCTGCCTAACTTCCAGGGCTGGCGGGCGTCGTTCTTCGACCAGCAGCTCAACGCGCTGATCGACCGGGCCGGGGTCGAGCGCGACGCAGCCGCGCGGCTGAACCTGTACCACCAGGCGCAGCAGCGCTACGACGAACAGGCCGGGCCGATCATGATGATCTCGCAGATGACCGACACCGCCGTCAGCGCACGGGATGTCCGCGGTTTTACCGGTGATGACGCCGAAGCGACCCGCTACCTGGGCGTCTACAAGCAACGTTGAACCTTTCACTTCGAGAGCATGCCGATGATTGCCAACATTTCTTCTACCGGTTCAAGCGCCAAGCCGCAGGCCGACCGGTCGCCTGCTTCAAGCGTCGATGCACTGTACAAAAGCAGCCTACGGGTGCTGCGCCACCTGTTGCGCAACCCCATGACCCTGGCCGGCCTGCTGGTGGCCTTGCTGCTGGTGGTGGTAGCCGCCTTTGCGCCGTGGATCGCCACCCACGACCCGGTCGTGCAAAACCTTGCCAACGCCTTGCAGGCACCCGGTGCCGCGCATTGGTTCGGCACCGATGAATACGGCCGCGACATCTTCAGCCGGCTGGTCCATGGCTCACGCATCACCCTCTACATCATTACCCTGGTGACCGTCATCGTCGGCCCGATCGGGTTGTTCATCGGCACGGTGTCCGGCTACTACGGTGGCCTTGTCGACAGCGTGTTCATGCGCATCACCGACATCTTCATCTCGTTCCCCAGCCTGGTCCTGGCGCTGGCGTTCATCGCCGCACTGGGCCCTGGCCTCGAGCATGCGGTAGTGGCCATTGCACTGACTTCATGGCCACCGATCGCACGCCTGGCGCGGGCCGAAACGCTGTCGCTGCGCAAGGCCGACTTCGTCGTGGCGGTCGAGCTGCAGGGCGCCTCGTCGACACGGATCATCCTGCGCCACATCGTGCCGATGTGCCTGTCGTCGGTGATCATCCGCCTGACGATGAACATGGCCGGCATCATCCTCACCGCCGCGGCCTTGGGCTTTCTCGGCCTGGGCGCGCAGGCGCCGCTGCCGGAATGGGGCGCGATGATCTCCACCGGCCGGCGCTACATGCTCGAATGCTGGTGGCTGGTCGCCGTGCCGGGTGCGGCCATCATGCTGGTGAGCCTGGCGTTCAACCTGCTGGGCGATGGCCTGCGGGACATTCTCGATCCACGTAGCGAATAACTGGAGGTTACATGTCGACGCTCAAACTCAATGTCGATTCGCTCAACGTGCGCTTCGTCAATGGCAAGAAAGAAATGCACGCGGTGCGCGATGTGTCGTTCACCCTGGGCCGCGAGAAACTTGCCATCGTGGGTGAGTCGGGCTCGGGCAAGTCCACGGTCGGGCGCAGCCTGCTCAAGTTGCACCCGGCCAGCACGCAGATCACCGCCAAGGCCCTGGAGTTCGGTGATGTCGATTTGCTCAGCGCCAGCGAAAAGGCCATGCAGAAGATCCGCGGCCAACGGATTTCGATGATCATGCAAGACCCCAAGTACTCGCTCAACCCGGTGGTCAAGGTCGGCGAGCAGATCGCCGAGGCCTACCTTGCGCACCACAAGGCCAGCCGCAGTGAGGCCCGCGAGCGGGTACTGCTGATGTTGGAAAAGGTGCATATCCGCGACCCGAAGCGCGTCTACAACCTGTACCCGCATGAAGTCAGCGGCGGCATGGGTCAGCGCATCATGATCGCCATGATGGTGATCACCAACCCGGAGGTGATCATCGCCGACGAACCGACCTCGGCGCTCGACGTGTCGGTGCGCCAGCAGGTGCTCAACGTGCTCGAAGAGCTGGTGGTCGAGCAGCAGATGGGGCTGATTTTTGTCAGCCACGACCTCAACCTGGTGCGCAACTACTGCGACCGGGTGCTGGTGATGTACGCCGGGCGCGTGGTCGAGTCGCTTGCCGCCTGCGACCTGCAGTACGCCGAACACCCGTATACCCGTGGCCTGCTGGCAGCCTTGCCAAGCATGGACAACCGCCGCCCGCGCTTGCCGGTGTTGCAACGCGACCCGCTCTGGCTCACCTGCTGAGGTAACTGACGATGTCCATGATCCAAGCACACGCGCTGAACCTGAGTTTCGGCGTTGGCCCTGCGCTCAACCAGGTGTTGCACGATGTCGACCTGACGGTTGAAGACGGCGAATCGTTCGGCCTGGTGGGGGAGTCAGGGTCCGGCAAGACCACCGTGCTGCGTTGCCTGGCCGGGCAGTACCGGCACTGGAGCGGGGCGCTGAGCATTGCCGGCGTGGCGCTGCAGCACAAGCCGCCCAAGGAGCACTTTCGCAAGGTGCAGATGGTCTTCCAGGACCCGTATGGCTCGTTGCACCCGCGGCACACCATCGACACCGCTTTGCGCGAGCCGCTGACCATCCATGGCATGGGCGAGCGCGACGACCGGATAAACGACATTCTGGTAAAGGTCGGCCTCAACGACAGTTTCCGCTACCGCTACCCGCACCAGTTGTCTGGCGGCCAGCGCCAGCGCGTGGCGATTGCCCGGGCGCTGATACTGCAGCCACGGGTGTTGTTGCTCGACGAGCCGACTTCGGCCCTTGACGTATCGGTGCAGGCAGAAATTCTCAACCTGCTGGCGGACCTGCGCCAGCGCGAGAAGCTGACCTACCTGATGGTGACCCACGACCTGGGCGTGGTCAGCCACCTGTGCGACAAGGTTGCGGTGATGCAGCAGGGGCGGATCGTCGAACGCCTGGACAGCCAGGCGCTCAGCCAGGACCTGGCCAGCCACGCGTACACCCGCATGCTGGTGCAGGCCAGCCGCGATTTCAGTGCTCAGGCTGCTTCGGCCTGAGTGAACTTGGGGCTGCTTTGCAGCCCATCGCCGGCAAGCCAGCTCCTACAGGGACCGTGTCGCTCAGGGCTGGCACGCTCACTGTGGGAGCCGGCTTGCCGGCGAATGGGCCGCAAAGCGGCCCGGCTCTGGTTAAAACAAGGAAGAGAAAGACATGCACAGAACACTGCTGGCCACCCTGACCATGAGCATTTGCCTTCCGCTGTGGGCACTCGAAGCCCCCAGCAAAGTCCTGGTCCCGACGTTGGCCTACGACGACCAACAGATCATCCTGGTCTGGGAAAAGCCTGCCCACCACGCCGACATCATCGATTACCACGTCTACGCCAACGGCCAGTTGCTCGGGTCCAGCAATGCCAACAATGGCCAGGTATCCCCAGCCAAGCCGCACATCGACCGCTTCTACCAGCAGGACACGCGCAACTTTCACCACCGCATCGCCATCCACAGCTTCACTGCACTGGGCCTCAAGCCCGACAACGAATACCGCTTCACCGTGCGTTCGGTTGGCCGTGACGGCAAGGAGTCAGCCGATAGCCCGGTAGTCGTGCAGCGCACCACCGCCGTGCCGGCGCTGTTCGATGTGCGCAGGTTCGGCGCCAAGGGCGACGGTCATACCCTCGACACCGCCGCTATTCAACGCGCCATCGATGCCTGCACGCCCGGTTGCAAAGTGCTGCTGCCCAAGGGCATCTACAACAGCGGCGCGCTCTACCTCAAGAGCAACATGACCCTGGAGATCGGCGAAGACGCGACCCTGCTGGGGTCAGGGCGTGCCGAGGATTACCCCCGCGATGGCTACATCCAGTACCCGTACTCGACCACCGTGCGCCCGGCTTCGCTGATCAACGCCTTGCCGCGTGACCCGCGCAAACACCAGGCATTCGAGAACATCCGCATCGTCGGCAAGGGCACAATTGACGGCAATGGCTGGAAGCGTAACCCGGACCTGATCGATGAACATGGCCAGGCCTTGCCGGTCTACCGGGCCAGCGACAACACGCGGTACATGCACGACGGCGTGCTGGCCAAGGCCCAGGTCGAGCGCGCGGTGGCCGAAGGCATGAACGTCAAGGACGCCTACGGCCAGATGCGTTCTTCACTGATTACCCTGCGCGAGGTGAAGAATGTCTTCTACGGTGGCTTCACCGTGCTCAACCCGGCGTACCACGGCATCATGAACCTGGAAACCGAAAACGTGGTGCTGGCCAACACCACGCACAAGACCTACGACGCCAACAACGGGGACGGCATCGAATTCGCCAACAGCCGCGGCGCGATGGTGTTCAACAATTTCTTTGACACCGGCGATGACTGCGTCAACTTCGCCGCCGGTACCGGCGCCCAGGCCGTGAAGCAGAAGCCCCAGCAAGACGCCTGGATCTTCAACAACTACTTCGCCAAAGGCCACGGCATGGTCGTTGCGGGCAGCCACACCGGTGCATGGATCCAGAACATCCTGGCCGAGGACAATGTGTCCGATGGCACCGATGCCGGCCTGCGCATGAAAAGCACCAACTTCATGGGCGGCGGGGCGCGCAACGTGATTTTCCGCGATTCGGCGCTGCGCAACACGGTTAAACAGGCGTTCATCTTTACCCTCGATTACAACGACCCCAACGCCATACTGGATTACGAAAAGTCGACCATCGCCGGGCAGTTCCGAGACGTGCAGGTCAGCGACGTGACGGTAGAAAACGCCCAGCTGGCTGCCATCGAGGTCAAGGGCGACAGCCAGCACGGGGCTTTTCACCACCACCTGGCGTTCGAGCGTGTGCGGTTCAGCGGGCCGGCCGTGGCGCGGATCGATGGCCTGAAGGATTCGCGGTTCGACGCGGTGCAGTTCTCTGACACCAACGCCAGCAACCCCTGGCAGGTGAGCGGCAGTACCGGCCTGGCGTTCCACAATGTGGTGCCGGCACCCCAAGCCAAGTAGGCGTTATTCGCTGTAGAAGGCTTGACGCTGCTGCGCCTCGCGCAGGCGCATGCGGCTGTTGCTCAAATGCAGGAACATCGCCGCGCGCGCTGCATCGACCTGGCGGCTGGCGATCGCGTCATAGATCTGCTGATGTTCGGCGTTGATCCCCGCCAGGTAGGTGCTGCGGTTGCTTTGCCCCGTGTAGGCGGAGTTCATCCGGGTGCGCGGGATCAGCTTGGTGCCCAGGTGCTTCATGATGTCGATCAGGTAGGGGTTGGCAGCGGCCTTGGCGATTTTCAGGTGGAACTGAAAGTCGGCATTGATGGTGCTGCCGGACTTTTCCGGGCCTTGCAGCAGCTCCTGCAGGGCTTGCTCAAGCTCTGCCAGGGCCTGCGGTGTGGCGCGTTCGGCAGCCATACCCGCGGCCTGCACTTCCAGGCTGATACGAAAATCCAGCAGGTCGAGGACATCGGACAGCAGGGCGATGGTCGCCGGCCCGACGTTGAAGCCTTCGGGTGCCGGCATGTCGAGCACGAAGGTGCCGACACCGTGCTGGGTCTCGACCAGGCCCGCTGCCTGCATCCGCGACATGGCTTCGCGCACCACGGCCCGGCTGACGCTTTCGGCGGCCATGATCTGCGCTTCGGTGGGGAGTTTGTCACCGCGCTTGAGGGTGCCTTCGCGGATGCGCTGGGCAAAGCGCTCGACCAGCGCTTCGGCGAGGCGGCGAGGTTTGATTGGGGCAGTAGAGGTAACGTTGGACATCGTCTTGCTCTAGTGTGATCAGCGGGCATTATAGTGCTTTCATGCGCAAGCCTGCGGGTATAATCGCGCATCGTTTTGTTTGAATGGATCAAGTGAATGGAGCGCGACACCCCCGACCGACGCCTCAGCCTGGCCCAGCAACTGGTGCTCGACCTGTCGCGCAGGATTCTGGCTGGCGAGCTGCCTGCCGGCAGCAAGCTGCCCACTGAACAAGCGTTCACCGAAGCCCGCGGCGTCAGCCGTACCGTGGTGCGCGAAGCCATGTCGCGGCTGCAGGCAGAGGGCCTGGTAGAGACGCGCCGTGGCATTGGTACCTTCGTGGTGGACACCACCCGGCCGGGTGATTTTCAGGACGGTCAAGGCGAGAAGGGCACCGCCCACGACGCCGTGGCCCGCATCGAGCTGCGCCTGAGCCTGGAAGTGGAGGGTGCCGCGCTGGCGGCGCAACGTGCTACGCCCAGCCAGTTGCTTGCCCTGCGCAAAGCGCTGGATCAGGCCAACGCCGTGGGGCCGTTGCACAAGGACAGCAACCGCATCGAATTCGAGTTCCACCTGCAAATCGCCCTGTGCACTGGCAACAGCTTCTTCATCGATGCCATGACGCATGTCGGCAACACCCAAATCGAAGGCGTTCAACCCACCGTCGACCCGCAACAACGCATGCGCCAGGCACGTGAGCGCGAGCAGATCTGCGCCGCGCTGGAGCGGGGCGACGCCGAGGTGGCGCGTGCGGCGATGCGCCTGCACCTGACCAATTGCCTGCACAGCGCGCAGTGCACGGCGCAGGCAACGGCCGGGTGAGGTTACCTCAGGCCTGGGGCATGACGGCCCGGCAGAACTGGGCGATGGCTGCACAGGCGCTGGCCAGCGAATCATCGTCCAGCGCGTAGGCAATGCGCAGGTACGGGCCGAGCCCGAAGGCACTGCCATGAACCACCGCCACATCGGCTTCGTCGAGCAGCGCCAGGGCCACATCCTCATCGCTGGCCAGGTAGCGGCCGCCGGGTGAGGTCTTGCCGATCAGCCCGGCACAATTGGCAAACGCATAGAACGCACCGGCCGGTGGTTCGCAGTGCAGGCCGGGGGTTGCGCCGAGGGCCTCGACCATCAGGTTGCGCCGCCGCTGAAATACTGCGCGCGAAGTGTGAAGGAAATCCTTGGGGCCTTGCAGTGCAGCCAGCGCCGCTTGCTGTGAAACCGAACAGGCGCCGGAGGTCTGTTGCCCCTGTAGTTTTTCCATGGCTGCCAGCAGCCAGCGCGGGCCGGTCGCGAAGCCGATGCGCCACCCCGTCATGGCATAGGCCTTGGATACCCCGTTCATGGTCAGGGTACGGCCGGCAAGGCGCGGCTCTACCTGGGCCAAGGTGTGAAAGCGCTGATTATCGAAGATCAGGTGCTCATAAATGTCGTCGGCCAGCACCAGCACATCGGGGTTCGCCAGCAACACCTCTGCCAGTGCCTGTAGCGCTTCACGGCTGTACACAGCGCCGGTCGGGTTGCTTGGCGAGTTGAGGATCAGCCAGCGGGTGCGCGGGGTGATCGCCTCGACAAGCGCCTGGGCCGTGAGCTTGAAGCCGCTGCGGGCATCGCAGGTTACGATCACGCTGCGCGCACCGCAGAGCTGGACCATCTCCGGGTAGCTGACCCAGAAAGGCGCCGGCACGATCACCTCGTCACCCTCATTGAGGGTGGCTGCCAGGGCGTTGTAGATCACCTGCTTGCCGCCGCTGCACACCAGGGTGTCCTGCCACTCTACCGGCAAGCCGTTCTCCTCACGGAATTTTGCCGCCACCGCTTCGCGCAAGGCACGGCTGCCGGCCACTTGGGTGTAGCGGGTATGCCCTTGGTCGATGGCCTGCCTGGCCGCCTCACGGATCGGCGCGGGGGTGTCGAAGTCCGGCTCGCCCGCGCACAGGGAGATGATCTTCGCCCCTTCGGCGCGGCGCTGGGCGACGCGGTCGATGATCGCGTAGGTGGCGGAGGGGCGGGCGCTGGCCAGGCGCGTGTTCAGGCGCTGAAGGTTGCCATTGCCGGTCATTGCGCTTCTCGCCACTGGGTCAGCTGCATGAGCTCCAGCGTGGTCGTGCCTTGTTCGATGGCGTGCATCATCAACGCCTCCTTGTCAGCACGCGCCTGGCCCTCGGCGAGGGTGCGCGCGGCATCGGCTTTGGGCACGATGACCACCCCATCGTCGTCGGCCACCACCAGGTCGCCCTGGGCAACCGCTGCGCCGGCGAAATTGAACGGTTGGCCCAGCGAGCCCAGGCTGGCCTTGACCGTGCCCTTGACCGAGATGGCGCGGGCGAACACCGGGAAGCCGCGACGCCGCAGCGCGGCAATATCGCGCACACCGCCATCGATCACCAGGCCAATGACACCGGCGGCTTCGGCGGCAACGGTGAGCACCTCGCCCCAGTAACCGGCGATGAAGTTGCCGGTGCCGACCACCAGCACGCTGCCGCGTGGGACGCGCTCCAGGGCCAGGTGCAGCGCGAGGTTGTCACCTGGCGAGCACTGCAGCGGGTACGCCGGGCCGGCGATGAAGGCGCCTGCCCATACCGGGCGGATGTCGCTGTCTACCGCACAGGGCAGGTGCGAGGCCTCGAACAGGGTGGACGTGCCCAGCAGGCGGGCACGCTCGGCGAAGTCGGCGGGAAATGGCAGGTCGGAATGGTTCATGCTCATCAGGCTTTACTCTGCAGTGTGTGGTAACCCAGGGCTTCACGCGCTTGCCTGAGCGATCTGCCCTGGCTGATCTGCGTACGGATCTGCGCCTCCACCGCTTCGATACGGCGGGCGGTTGCGGCAACTTCGCGGGCGCGCTCACGCGGCACCACCACCACGCCATTGGCGTCGGCGACGATGATGTCGCGGGCGCAGACGCGGGCAGTGCCGATCGACACCGGCTGGTTGATCGCCTGCACCTGCACGCGGTCTTTGCCGGTGCGCATGAAGCGGCCCTTGCTGAAAATCGGGTAGCCGTCGCCCAGGGCCTTGGTTACATCACGGCACACACCGTCGATCACCGTCGCGGCAATACCCTGTTGCCCGGCGTACTGGGTCATGATGTCGCCCCACACCGTGCAGTCGGTACGGCCCTGGTTGTCGATCACCACCACATCGCCCGGGGCGACATCGTCGATGAAGTCGCCAACGGTGCCTGGCGGGGTGCTGGCCGACACGTATTGCACGGTGTAGGCCGGGCCGACCAGCACTGTGTCGTAGTTGGCCAGTGGCATCACGCCCAGGCACTGGCCGGGCAGGCCCAGCTTGTCCAGTGCGTCCGAAACACCGGGCGTGTCCAGGCCTGCGAACAGCGCCACCAGGTCTTTATCGAGGTCGCTCATCAAGGCTGCTCCGTGTTGATGGCTTCGAACTGGCTGTCGTGCATCACCTCAGCCACCGAGCGGCCGGCGCGTACGGCGTCGACCATGCCAGCCTGGCGGCGATCGATGCGCTCGGCCAGGTCCAGCACCTTGGCGATCTGCGCCTGGGCGATGAAGACGGTGCCGCAGGTGTCGGCGATCACGTAGTCATCCTGCGCGACCGCTACCCCGGCCACCTGCACGGGGCAGGCGGCAGCTACCTGAATCACGCGGTTACGCGCGCTGATCATGGTCACGCCGCGGCCATACAGCGGGTAGCCGATCGCGGCGCTGCCGTCGATGTCGCGGCTGCAGCCATCGATGATGCTGCCGCGCACGTTTTTTGCGCGGGCCGCATTGGCCAGGATGTCGCCCCAGCAGGAAACGCCTTCCAGCCCGCCGGCAATGACCAGCACACGGTCAGCCGTGGTGATGGCCTCGACCACCGGGGTGATCAAGTGCGCGGTGGGTGCGCTGTCGGCCTTGGCCGCCAGCTGCACGGTGCTGGCGCGGCCGACCACCTTGGGGCACGGCCACAACGGGCGCAGGCCGAAGGTGGCGCCGGGCAGCCCGAGAAAGTCCAGGGCGTCGGACACGGTATTGGTGTCCAGTGCGGCCAGGCGGTCGAGCACGCTGTCTTCGCTCATGGGTGAACCTCTGTGGTGAAGGAGGCCTGAGTGTCCGACAGCGCATATGATAGGTATATTCCTTATCAAGGATGCTTGACATATGCCCAACCTATGGAACCGCCATGATCAATTTCCGCCTCATCCGCCACCTCTGGCTGTTTCTCGCGGTGGCCGAGGAACGCAACTTCGGCCGCGCAGCCAAGCGCCTGGGCATGACCCAGCCACCGTTGACCGAGCAGATCCAGATTCTCGAGCAGGCGCTCAAGGTCAAGCTGTTCGAGCGCTCCCGGCGCGGCGCGAGCCTGACCCCGGTAGGCGCGGCCATTCTGCCCGCAGTGCGCAAATTCGCCGACCAGCTCGAACGGCTGGAGTTGGCGGTGGAGGAGGCGGTGGCCGGGCACCAGGGCATGCTGACCATCGGCGCCATCTCGTCGGCCATGTTCGATGTACTGCCCGGGGTGATCGAGCGGTTCAAGCACGATCATCCGCAGGTGACGGTGTCGGTGCGTGAAATCGACAGCGTCGAGGCGGTACCCGCGCTGGAGGCAGGCGATATCGACCTGGCGTTCGCCCGGCTCGATGGCGACCTGGGCAAGGGCCTGGAGTGGCGCCCGTTGACTGAAGAGCGGCTGATGGTCGCCTTGCCGACCGAGCACCCCCTCGCCAAGCGCAGCCGCATCGACCTGGCGAGCCTGGGCAGTGAGCCGCTGGTGATGTTCGCCCGCAAGGTCAGCCCGCTGTACTTCGACAACCTGATCGCGACCTGCCGTGCGCATGGTTATTCGCCCCGGGTACTGCACGAGGTGCGCTCGGTGGCTTCGCAAATCGCCTTCGTCAGCTGCGGGCAGGGTATTGCCCTGGTGCCCGCTGCCATGAAAAAGCTTGCGCCGGCCAATGTGGTGATGCGGCCGCTGTCGCAGAAGGTCAGCGTGGTGACCACCACCTATGCCTGGAATACCGCACGGGGCAACCCGTTGGTGGAGGCGTTGGTGGCGCAGTTGGGGGCGGGCAGTCGATAGGTTTGGCGTATGGAAAAGATTGTCGATGAGGAATTTACAGATGGCCGATGACCGTCGAGAGTGAGCGCCCCAACCCAGCAGGAGCTCACCCGTGCCCGACTCGCAATCTTATCGCCAGTGCGTGCTGCCTTTGACGATCGAAGGGGTCAACCTTGAGCTAGCCACTGCGTATCGCCAAGGGCAGGGCGCGCCGATCCTGTTCCTGCATGGTTTCGGCTCGACCAAGGAAGATTACGCCGGCCTGACGCGACAGCCAGCGTTCGCTGGCCGTGGGTTCATTGCGTATGACGCGCCGGGGTGCGGTGAAAGCCGTTGCAGCGACCTGTCGCGGATCGACGTTGCGCTGTTGCTGGCGACCGCGCTCAAGGTACTCGACCACTTTGCCGTCGAGCGCTTTCACCTGGTGGGGCACTCGATGGGCGGCCTGACAGCGCTGCTGCTCGCCGACCACTGCCCCGAGCGCGTGATCAGCTTCGTCGACATCGAAGGCAACATCGCCCCGGAGGATTGCTTCCTCAGCCGCCAGATCTTCGACTACCCGGCTGAGCAACCCGGTGCATTCTTCGATGCCTTCATCGAGCGCACCCGCCACAGCAGCGACCAGGCCAGTGCGCTGTACGCTGCCAGCCTGCCGTACAAGGTGCGGGCCGAGGCGGTAAGGGGCATTTTCACCTCGATGGTACGGCTGTCCGACCAAGGCGAGCTGATGGCCCGGTTTCTCGGCCTGCCGTGCCCGCGCCTGTTCATGTACGGCGAGCAGAACAGCCACCTGTCTTACCTCGCGGATATCCAGGCCAAGGGCGTCGAACTGGCCAGCATCCCTGGGTGCGGGCACTTCCCGATGTATTCCAACCCCATCGAAATGTGGCGCCGGATCGCGGATTTTCACGCCCGGCATTGCGCCTGAACGGTCACTGGCGCCTGGGCACCTTAGCCATGCCGGGCAGGCATAACTGATAGACGCCCGGCAGGCCTTCCGCGAAAACGGCGCTGTGCAAAGCTGTAGCCGAGTCGGTAAAACAATAACAACAAGGGTACTAACATGAATGCAGACATGGGCACGGCCCGTCCGTTGACGCGCAAAGAGCGCACCACCGCCATCGTCGGCGTGTGTTCCGGCAACCTGGTGGAGTGGTACGACTTCTTCATCTACGCCTACACCTCGATCTACTTCGCTTCGCTGTTCTTCCCGGCAGGTGACCAGACCAGCCAGCTGCTGGCCACGGCTGGCATCTTTGCGGTGGGCTTTTTCATGCGCCCGCTGGGCGGCTGGATCTTTGGCTACATCGCCGATACCCGCGGGCGCAAGGTTTCCATGATCATCTCGGTGTTCATGATGTGCGGCGGCTCGCTGATGATCGCGATCATGCCCACTTACGCATCCATCGGCGTCGCCGCACCGGTGTTGCTGGTGGTGGCGCGGCTGATGCAGGGGCTGTCGGTCGGTGCCGAGTATGGCACCGGGGCCACCTACATCAGTGAGGTGTCCAGGGCAGGGCGGCGTTCGTTCTATGGCTCCTTCCAGTACATGACCATCATTGCCGGGCAACTGCTGGCCTTGCTCACCGTGGCCGTGCTGCAGCTGGTGCTTTCCGAGCAGGACCTCAAGGCCTGGGGCTGGCGCGTGCCGTTCCTGATCGGTGCATTGGCCTCTATCGTGGTGGTGTACCTGCGCCGGACCATGCGTGAGACGGCCACCGAGCAAGACATGAAGCGCAAGGAGGCCGGCTCGATCAAGGCGTTGCTGCAACACAAGCGCGCCGTGTTGCTGACCTTCACCATCACCATCGGTTGCTCGTTGTACTTCTACACCTTCACGGCCTACATGCAGAAGTTTCTGGTAGTCAGCGTCGGCATGCCTGCGCCGACGGTAAGCATCATCATGGCAGCGGCACTGGTGATCTTCATGCTCTGCCAGCCGGTCTTCGGCCTGCTCGCCGACAAGATCGGCGTGCGCCGCAACATGATCATCTTCGGCGTGCTGTCGACCTGCCTGGTCATCCCGCTGCTGACCGCCATCAAGTCGGTGCACAGCCCGCTGGCTGCGTTCGCGCTGGTAGTGGGCGGGCTGCTCATCGCAGCGTTCTATACCCCGGTGACCGGCGTGCTCAAGGCCGACTTCTACCCGCCGACCGTACGCGCCCTGGGGGTAGGCCTGCCGTATGCCGTGGGCGCGGCGATGTTCGGTGGCTCGGCCGAATACGTGGCACTGACCTTCCGCTCACTGGGCGTGGAGCAGTACTTCTACCTGTACGTGGCCGCTATCGGCGCCATTACCTTGGTTTCCGCACTGCTGATGCCCGACTTGCGCCAGCACGGCTACCTGGATGGCGACGGCAAGGTCGAGGAAAACATCGGCGTGCGCAAGTTCATGGGGCGCAAGCCGTTGCCTAGCCACGTCAGCCACTGAGGGGCCGGCCAGATGAATTTGAATTCAAAGAAGGTCATGCGTTTCGACGTTTGGTACCACCCGGTAATGGCGCAGACCTTGGCCATGACGCCAGGGGTCGAATTGACCACCGTGGCCCGTGCCGAGCGCCCCGAGGTGATCTTGCGGGCACTGCGCAGCAGCCATGTGTATCAGGTCCCCTCGGCCCGTGATGAGCTGCCCCTGACCTGGCACGTGACTGCGCCCCTGTTGAGCCAGTTGCCGAACCTGTTGTGCGTATCCACCAACGGCGCCGGGTATGACACGGTCGACATTGCCGCGTGCAGCCGGGCCGGTGTGCTGGTGGTCAACCAGTCCGGCGCCAACGCCCAGTCGGTGGCGGAGGCGGCCATCGGCCTCATGCTCGATTGCGCCCGGCGTATCAGCGAGTCGGACCGGCGCTTGCGCTCGACAAGGGGCTTTGCCCGTGAAGATTTGATGGGGGCAGAACTGTACGAGAAGACGCTGGGCATCGTCGGCCTGGGGCAAATCGGAACCCGGGTGGCGCGGATTGCGCAGGCACTGGGGATGCAGGTAATCGCCCATGATCCGCTGCTGGACACCGGACAGATCACTGCCAAAGGAGCTCGGCCGTGTTCGCTGGATGAGCTGCTGCAGCAAAGCCACGTGGTCTCGCTGCATTGCCCGAGAACACCGGCGACACTCAACCTGATGGACGCGGCTGCTTTTGCGCGGATGCGCCAAGGCGCCATCTTCATCAACACGGCCCGCGGTGGGCTGCACGATGAAACCGCCCTGCATGGCGCGCTCGCCCTCGGCCATCTGGGCGGCGCCGGCCTCGACGTCTGGGACGAAGAACCACCCGCGCTCGATCACCCGTTGCTTGCGTTGAACAATGTTGTCGGCCTTTACCACACCGCCGGGGTCACCGCTGAGGCCCGGTGGCGGATGGGGCACTGGGCAGCGCAGCAGATTCTCCAGGTACTGAACGCCGAGCCCGGGCCACGCATGGTCAACCCAGAAGTGTTCCCGATGTACCTGGAGCGGTTACGGGCCAGCGCCCCCTCAATCGCCTGACGGTGTGTGCTGATCGACCGGCGTGCGCTGGCGGACGAACAGGTTCGCCAGGCGCACAACGCCGATCAGGACAAACCCTGCAACCACGCCTTCCAGGCGTATCCAGCCAGGTTCCGGGCTGGCATGCGTGTAGGTGTCGGGCACCATCACCACCAGGTACACCAGCGCGAACTGGGTGCCGGCATAGGCAAAGGCGCGGTTGCTGTTTTCGATATGCCGGCCCAGCAGTACCCCGAGGCACATTATCAAGGTCATGGCGAGCCAGTTCGAACCCAGCAACGCCAGGGCCAGCCCCGCGCAGGCGGCACCTGCCGCGCAGCCGACCAGCCGGTGGATATTGCGCAGGGTGACGGTTTTGCTCCCCGGCACCAACGCCGCCGGCGGCACCATCATCACCGCCATGACGGTGATGGCGGCCTGGCTCAGCCCATCGATCGCCAGCCAGTGGCCGAGCAAGGGTATCAGTGCCAGGGCCAGGCCTGCTTGCAGCACGTGCACCAGCATGCTGCGGGTTATCTGCGCCGGCACAGCGCCCTTGGCCAGGCTGGCGTGCGCACTGACAGCGGGCAGGGCGCGCCTTACTGTGCGGCCCGAAAGCATGGCCACGAACCAGCAGGCCAGGGTGCCGCAAGCGACTTCCTCGACCCGCGTGCGGGCGAAATACAGCACGCCGTCGGCGCTGTCTGCCTGCAGGCTGGCTAGGGCGACCATGGCGAAGGTCAGCCCGGCGAACAGCCAGGCATAGCCATGCGCGTAGCGGATGGCGCACAGCAGGGTGGCAGCGCCGACCAGGCCGATTACCGGCCCCAGCCAATGCCCGGGCAAACCTGCATGGGTTGCCAGCAGCGCAGCGGCCATGGCGCCGGCAGCGGTGCCGATGATTCTCAGCCCACCGCGGTACACGCTGTCGTGCAGGCTCGAGCGCATGACCATGTAGCCGCTGAACGCCGCCCAGCCGACATTGGCCACGCCTAGGTAATGCGCCATGGCGATGGCCAGCAGCACCGAGAGCAGGGTTTCGGCCTCGTCCAGCAGGCGCTGGGGCAAAAGTTTCGGGGCAATGAATTCGGCGCGGATGCCCTGGCAGAAGGCTGCCAGGCTACGCCAGGGGGAGCTGTGATCGGACATTGTGTGACGTGAACCTGTTCGACGGCATGGCAAGGTGCGCCATAGGCCCCTGAGCACAGGATAGGCCAGCCTCGGCCATCACAGGTTTAAACGGCGCAGGGTTGCAGCAGGGCGCGACACATCGCCAGCACGCGTGCTTCGACCCAGCTTTCATCGCAGTGGCCCGGTTCATGGCGCATGCCGTCGGCGGCATCGATGACGGTGAGCATCGCCTGGCAGGTGCGCTGGGGATCAGGCAGGCGCGGTTGTGCGGCCTGGATGATGTGCGTCAGCGGCAGGCTCAACCGCCCCAGCGCCTGGTCCAGCCAACGGCGCTGCCGGCCGTCCAGGTGCCGTGCCTCGTGGCGCAGCAGCATTGATTCGTGAGGGTGGCTGCGCTGGCGCCTGAGCATGAAGCGGACGAACCCGTTCAGGTCGTTGGCGTAGGCGCCGTTGTGCCAGGCATCTATCCGCCGCTCGACCACATCGAGCAGCACGGTCAGCAACAGGTCCTGCTTGCAGGCGACGTGGTGATAGAGGCTGCCGGGCAGCAACCCGACCCGGCTGGCCAGCTGGCGCATGCTCATGGCGACGTAGCCGGACTCCGCCATCAATTGTGCTGCCGCCTGCAACAGGGATGCAGGGCACTGTCTCAACGCTTCAGCCACGATGGGGCCTCCCCAGGGTGCCCCCGGTACAGGCCGCCACTGCGCGTCAGAACAGTGGGGCGTGCCTGTACCGTGGGCATGTCAGTCAATCTGCGTGCAGCAGCGCGCGGGCGCGCAGGATCACCGGGGCATCGACCATCTGCCCGTCCAGGGTAAACACGCCGGCGCCGCTTTCGGCCTGGGCGACCACACGCCGCGCCCAGTCCAGTTCGGCTTCGGCAGGCTTGAGCGCGGCGTGAATGATCGCGACCTGGCTCGGGTGGATGCACAAGGCGCCGCCAAAGCCCATGTCGCGGGCGAACTGTACGTGGCGCTGCAGCCCGGCGGTGTCGTGGATGGCGGGGTATACGCCGTCCAGCGGTGCGGCCAGCCCGGCAACGCGGCTGTGCAGCAGCACGGCATAACGGGCATGCCCCAGCACCTGTTCTGCCGCTTCGCTGCCCGTGGCCAGGCCCAGGTCCAGCCCCAGGTCGAGGCTGCCGAACGACAGGCGATCAACCCCTGGTGCGCTGGCCAGCGAGGGCAGGGCAGCAAGGCCTTTGGCACTTTCGATGATCGGCCATACCGGCTTGCCGGTGGCATGCGCCTGCGCGATCTGCTCGCAGGTTTCGGCCTTGGGCAACAGGATGCCGGCAACCCCAGGCTGGCGCTGGCACAGCCCAAGGTCCGCTTCATGCGCCCAGTGCCCCGGTGCGTTTACCCGCACCAGCACGCTGGCGCCCGATTGCGCGCTGAGAAACTGCTCCAGGTTATCGCGCGCCTGCTCTTTGAGCGCCTCTTCGACCGCATCTTCCAGGTCGACGATGACCCGGTCGGCGCCACTGGCCAACGCCTTGGGGATGCGCTCCGGGCGGCTGGCGGGAACGAACAGTGCACTGCGAACGGTGGCCGGGTTCATGCCTGTACCCCTTGCGTGAATTCGACTTCGCCCACCTGCGCCTGGCCCGCGGCATTGCCAGCCCAGACCTGCGCCGTGCCATCGCCCAGCAGGCGGCCGCCGACTTCGAAGGCGTCGGGGCAGATCAACGGCCGCACCCCGCGGAAGCTGAAGCGGCGCACCTGCGCGTGCGGGTGGGCCTGGACGAACGCGCGCAGGTTCAAGGTCGCGATCAAGGGGCCATGCACCACCAGGCCTGGGTAGCCCTCGGTTTCGGTGACATAGGGCCAGTCGTAGTGGATACGGTGGCCGTTGAAGGTCACCGCCGAATAGCGGAACAGCAGCGTCGGAGTCGGTTGCACCGCCTGCTGCCACTCACCTTGCGGCAGTGGGTCGGTGCCGCTCAACTTGGGCGGCGTGGGCTCGCGGTAGACGATGTCCTGCTCTTCGACCAGTGCGCACTGGCCGTCCTGCACGTACTCATGCTGCACCGTGACGAACAGCAACGAGCCGGTGCGGCCGTGCTTTTCCTGCACATCCAGAATGGTCGAGCGGCGCGTCACCTGGGCGTCGACGCGCAGCGGCTGGTTGAACGTCAGGCGGCCGCCGGCCCACATCCGGTTGCGGTTGTCGGCGGGCGGCAGGAAGCCGCCACGGGCGGGGTGGCCGTCGGCCCCAAGCCCAGGCTCACCGACCGGTTCCTGAAAGAACGCCCAGTGCCACAGCAGGGGCAGGGCGTCGCCGGGGGCTGGGGTGGGCTCGTTGAGCGTCGCGGCCAGGCGCTTTACAAGGTTGTGGCTGATGTGGTCGTGGCTGGTCTCGCTGCGGCCGACCCAGTTCTGCAATGCATCTGTAGCCATGATCGTTATCCTTTCAAAGGGAAGCGGTGAGTTCCGGGACGAGTTCGAACAAATCACCCACCAGGCCGTAATCCGCTACCTGGAAGATCGGCGCTTCTTCATCCTTGTTGATCGCAACGATCACCTTGGAGTCTTTCATGCCAGCCAGGTGCTGGATGGCGCCGGAAATACCCACGGCGATGTACAACTGCGGCGCAACGATCTTGCCGGTCTGGCCCACTTGCATGTCGTTGGGCACGAAGCCTGCGTCCACCGCCGCGCGCGAAGCACCGACCGCCGCGCCGAGCTTGTCGGCCAGGCTGTACAGGTGCTTGAAGTTGTCACCGTTGCCCAGGCCACGGCCGCCGGACACCACAACCTTGGCAGCGGTCAGCTCCGGGCGCTCTGAAGTGGCCAGTTGCTCGTCGACGACGCGTGACAGCCGTGCATCCGTGGCGCCCGCCAGTGCTTCGATCACTGCACCGCCGCCGCTGGCCGGGACGGCATCGAAACCGGTGCTGCGCACCGTGATGACCTTGACCGGCGCGCTCGATTGCACGGTAGCGATGGCGTTACCGGCATAGATCGGGCGTTTGAAGGTGTCGCTGGACTCGACCGCAATGATCTCGGAAATCTGGTCGACATCCAGCAATGCCGCAACCCTGGGCAGGGTGTTTTTGCCGTTGCTGGTGGCGGGCGCGAGGACGTGACTGAAGTCGCGGCCAAGGTTAGCGACCAGGGGCGCGAGGTTTTCCGGTAATTGATGCGCGTAGGAGGCATGGTCGGCGACCAGCACTTTGCTGACGCCAGCAACCTCGGCAGCGGTGAACGCCACCCCTGCCACATCATGGCCGGCCACCAGCACGACGATTTCACCGCCGATCTGCTGCGCCGCTGCCAGGGTGTTGAGCGTGGCGGCGGCCAGCGAATGGTTGTCGTGTTCTGCTACTAGCAAAATAGCCATCAGATTACCTTCGCCTCGTTTTTCAGTTTCTCGACCAGCTCAGCCACTGACTTGACCCTGATGCCCGCGCTACGGGCGGCAGGCGCTTCGACTTTCAGGGTTTTGTTGGTGGAGGCGAGCGATACCCCCAGCGCGTCTGGAGTCACAGTTTCCAGCGGCTTTTTCTTGGCCTTCATGATGTTGGGCAGCGACGCATAGCGCGGTTCGTTCAGGCGCAGGTCGGTGGTGACGATAGCCGGCAGGTTCAGGGCAACGGTCTGCAGGCCGCCGTCGATTTCACGGGTGACGTTCAGCGTGTCGCCCGCCACGGTGACCTTGGAGGCAAAGGTGCCCTGGGCGTAGCCGGTCAGCGCGGCCAGCATCTGGCCGGTCTGGTTGTTGTCACTGTCGATGGCCTGTTTGCCGAGAATGACCAGCTGCGGCTGCTCTTTGTCGACAACCGCTTTCAGCGCCTTGGCCACGGCCAGCGAATTCAGCTCATCGGCGGCTTCGACCAGGATGGCGCGGTCGGCACCCAGTGCCAGGGCCGTGCGCAGCTGCTCCTGGGCGGTGGTCGGGCCCACGGAGGCGACCACGATCTCGCTCACCACACCTTGCTCTTTCAGGCGTACGGCTTCTTCCACGGCGATTTCGCAGAAGGGGTTCATGGACATCTTGACGTTAGCCAGGTCGACGCCGGAGTTGTCCGCCTTGACGCGAACCTTGACGTTGTAATCGACCACACGTTTGATAGCGACCAGCACTTTCATAAGCAGGAGTTCTCTTTTGAAAAAGAGGGGTCAGATGACCCCTGAAGCGCGCAGCTGTTGGATACGTTGGCCAGGCAGGCCCAGTTCGGCCAGGATGGCTTCGCTGTGTTCGCCCAGGGCGGGCACCGGGTCCATGCGCGGGCTGTAGGCATTGCTGGTGGCGGGCGGTAGCAGGCTGGGTACGCTGCCGGCGGCTGTGCCGATCTGCCGCCAGCGCTCGCGCGCCTTCAGTTGTGGGTGCTGCCACACGCCTTGCATGTCGTTGACCTTGGCGTTGGCGATGCTTGCCTGGTCCAGGCGCTGGATGACGGTGTCGAAGTCCAGCGCAGCGAAGGCCTGCACAATCAGTGCACGCAAGGCATCGCGGTTGGCCACACGCTTGAAATTGGCGGCGAAGCGGTCATCGCTGGCCAGCGCTGGCTGCAGCAATACCTGCTCGCAAAACAGTTGCCACTCGCGTTCGTTCTGCAACCCGAGCATGACCGTGCTGCCGTCGCCGATCGGGAACGGCCCATAGGGGTAAATGGTGGCGTGTGCGGCGCCGGCGCGTGGTGGCGGCGGGGCGCCTTGGTAGGCGTAGTACAGCGGATAGTTCATCCATTCGACCAGGGCTTCGAGCATGGACACCTCGACCTGGCTGCCGACCCCGGTCTTCTCGCGCAGCAATACCGCCGAGAGGATGCCGGTGTAGGCGTACATGCCCGCAGCGATGTCTGCGATGGAGTTGCCCGCCTTGGCCATGTGCTCATCGCCTGGGCCACCGGTTACCGACAGAAACCCGCCCTCGCTCTGGATCAGCAGGTCATAGGCCTTTTTCTGCTCGTAAGGCCCGCCGCTGCCGTAGCCGGAGATATCGCACACGATCAGCCTGGGGAACCGCGCATGCAGCGCCTCGAAACTCAAGCCCAGGCGCGCCGCGGCGCCGGGCGCCAGGTTCTGTACCAGTACATCGGCCTGCTCGAGCAATTGCTCGAGGATGTCGCCGGCGATGTCCTGCTTCAGGTCCAGCGCCAGGCTTTCTTTCGAGCGGTTGGTCCAGACGAAGTGCGAGGCGAGGCCGTTGACCCGTTGGTCGTAGCCGCGGGCGAAGTCGCCGCTGCCGGGGCGTTCGACCTTGATCACGCGTGCACCGAGGTCGGCCAATTGGCGGGTGCAGAAGGGCGCTGCAATGGCGTGTTCGAGGCTGATGACGGTGATGCCGTCGAGTGGGCGGGTGGCCGTGGGCTGGCTCATGATTATTATCTCTCCTGGCAAAGACACCCCTCACCGTGGGCGAGGGGAATTGCGGATCAGAACGAGCGTGGCAGCTCCAGCAGGTGTTCGGCCACGTACGACAGGATCAGGTTGGTGGAGATCGGCGCCACCTGGTACAGGCGGGTCTCGCGGAATTTGCGCTCGACGTCGTATTCGTTGGCAAAGCCGAAGCCACCGTGGGTTTGCAGGCAGGCGTTGGCGGCTTCCCAGCTGGCCTTGGCCGCCAGGTACTTGGCCATGTTCGCGGCGGCACCGGCATTGCGGCCGCTGTCGTATTCCTCGCAGGCACGCCAGCGCATCAGGTCGGCTGCTTCGATCTCGATGTGGGCTTCGGCGATGGGGAACTGCACGCCTTGGTTCTGGCCGATCGGGCGGCCGAACACCACGCGGTCGCGGGCGTATTGGCTGGCTTTTTCGACGAACCAGCGGCCGTCACCGATGCACTCGGCGGCAATCAGCGTGCGTTCGGCATTGAGCCCGTCGAGGATGTAGCGGAAGCCTTTGCCTTCTTCGCCGATCAGGCTGCTGGCAGGGATTTCGAGGTTGTCGAAGAACAGTTCGTTGGTTTCGTGGTTGACCAGGTTGGCAATCGGTTGCACGGTCATGCCGTTGCCGATGGCCTCGCGCAGGTCGACCAGGAAGATCGACATGCCTTCGGACTTTTTCTTCACCTCGGCCAGCGGCGTGGTGCGCGCCAGCAGGATCATCAGGTCGGAGTGCTGAACGCGGGAGATCCACACCTTCTGCCCGTTGATTACATACTTGTCGCCCTTGCGCACGGCGGTGGTCTTGATCTTGGTGGTGTCGGTACCGGTGGTTGGCTCGGTCACACCCATCGACTGCAGGCGCAGTTCGCCACTGGCGAGCTTGGGCAGGTAGTAGCTTTTCTGTTCCTCGCTGCCGTTACGCAGCAGGGTGAACATGTTGTACATCTGGCCATGGATGGTGCCGGAGTTGCCACCACAGGCGTTCACTTCTTCCAGTATCACCGACGCTTCGGCCAGGCCCAGGCCCGAGCCGCCGAATTGCTCGGGGATCATCGCCGACAGCCAGCCTGCGTCGGTCATGGCTTTGACGAAGGCTTCAGGGAAGCCTTTCTGCTCGTCGATCTTGCGCCAGTACTCGGCCGGGAAATCGGCGCACAGGGCGCGCACGCCCTCGCGGATGGCCGTCAGTTCTTCGTGGTTGGTTGCAGTCATAACGTTCTCCAGGGTGGGCAGGGCCGGCTGCCTTGGCGTGGTTCGGCAACCGGCCCCACCCGCAAACGGGGTCAAAGCGGCTGGAAGCCCAGGGCCGCGCGAAAGCGATTCTTGATGTAGTGGCCGTCGCGTGGCGGCAACACCCGGGGCGGGTTTTCGGCCTTGACCTTGACGGTCGCAAGCTTCACGCCTTCGCGGCTGGCAAAGCGTTCGCGCAGGTCATGCACACCTTCCATTTCGCGGATTTCACGGGTCCAGCTGAAGCCGCAGGTTTGCGCCACCTGGTCAAGCTTGATGCCGAAGCCGGCATGGCTGACCTGCATGCCGGTTTCGCCGAAGTGGCCGTTGTCCAGCACCACGATGGTGAGGTTGGCGGGCTTCTGCAAAGCGACCGTGGCCAGGGCACCAAAGCCCATCAGCAACTCGCCGTCACCGGTGATGACCACCACCGATTTGCCCGGCTGGGCGTTGGCCAGCCCAAGGCCGACGGTGATCGCACTGCCCATGGCGGCCCACAGGTAGTAGTTGCCGTCATGGTCACCGGCGGCCATCACGTCGTAGGAGGCCGAGCCGAGGCCGGTCACCACCAGCAGGTCCTGGCGATCGGCGAGCAGGGTGCGTACCACTTCGCGGCGGCACAGGGTGTGGTTGGCGCTTACTTGACCCATTTCTTTTCTCCGATCAGGCGCTGGCCGAGCAGCAGGGCAGTGGCGCAATCACCGTTGAAGGCCATGGTGGCTGCGCCATGCAGCAGCGGTGCGACATCTTCCGGCACGTCGGCGCGCCAGGTCATCACCTTCATCAGTTGCAGCGAGGCTTCGGTGGCCTGGCCCATCGGGTTCTGCCAGGCATTGAACTCTGCCCAGTCGCCACGCATGGTCACCACCATCAGCAGCGGGAAGCCTGCGCAGTTCTGCAACGCCAGCGTGTTGATGCAGTTGCCCACGCCGCTGGACTGCATCAGCAGCGCGCCGCGCTCACCGCCAAGCCAGGCGCCGGCCAGGTAGCCGATGCCTTCTTCTTCTGTGGTCAGGACAACCGCTTTGATATCAGGGTCTGCATAGGACATGCGGATGGCAGCCGAGTGGCCGGCATCGGGCACGAACACCACGTGTTTGACGTCGTGGGCCTTGAGCACGCGGAACACGTCCTCTTGCCAGTGCTGTTCTGCTTCTTGCGATGACATGGGTATCTCCAGGGCATGCTGCTTTTGTTTTCCCACATCATGGGGTGAGACAGGCCCAAGGACGACTACCGTTTTTTTCTTTGAGATATGCCGGTTGGGCATAGCTACGGGGCGCGCGGCGCCTGCATAAAACGCTACCGCTTGTCACGTGGTGCAGCCATCTAACTGATATGCCCAATTGCTATAGCTGTTGGAAGAGCCGGTGTTTAGACTGAGGCGTAACCTTAGGCTCAGGCCCTTTACTGCCGTTTGTGGTGATCATCGATGGACGTCGTGCAACTCAAGACCCTGATCCATGTGGCTGAGCTGGGCAGCCTGAGCAAGGCGTCCGACCGCCTGCACGTGGCGCAGCCCGCGCTCAGCCGGCAGATACGCCAGCTGGAGAAAGAACTGGGCGTGTACTTGTTCGAGCGCCATGGCCGTGGCATGGAAATCACCGAAGCCGGCCTGGAGGTGCTCGAGCACGCCACGCGCATCATGGATGAGCTCGAGGCCATTCGTGCGTCGGTGGCAGGCGGGCGCGCGGCGTTCCGCGGCATGGTGGCCGTGGGTACTACGCCGACCATTGCCGAAATCGTCACCGTGCCATTGGTCAAACGCATCCGCGATACCCACCCCGACTTGTCCATCAGGTTCTCGTCTGCCTTCAGTGGCTACCTTCTGGATTGGCTGCAACGCGGTGAACTGGAGCTGGCGATTTCCTACGACCCGCAACCGCTGCACACCTTGCGGATCGAGCCGGTGATGATGGAGAACCTGGTACTGGTGGGGCCACCGGAGGCTGGCCTCGACTGGAACAGCGCAGTGCCCTTTGCCGTGCTGGCCGATGAGCAACTGGTGCTACCCAGCCCGCGCCACGGCTTGCGCAAGATCATGGACCAGTGCGCCCTGGAGCGGGGCTTCAAGCTCACCACCAGCGTGGAGGCCGACTCGTTTGGCGCGATGATCGACCTGGTACGCAACGGCTTCGGGTTTACCGCGCTGCCGCTGGCGTCCATCTATGCGCACCTGAAGCAGGGCACGCTGTGCGCTGCCCCGTTGATCGACCCCACCCCCATGCGCAAGCTGGTGCTGGTTTCGCCGGCGGACCGCCACGTCAGCCCGGCCACGCGCTATGTTGGGCAGACCTTCGTCGACATCGCCTCCGAGCTGGTCGACCAGGGCATCTGGGCGGGGCACATGCTCTGAGTTCAGCTATTCAATCACGGCATAACTGCTAGAGGGATGGTGGTCTGGCAGGCCTGTGGTAGAGCGCGTAGCGTGATTTGGGACTAAAAGCCAGCGCCCTTGACTGGCTTGAAAAATAATAAATCCCAAAAGGTGCCTCATGCACACCCACAACAATAATGCTGCTGTCTCGCCGGCTATCGGCACCCTCACCAACCGGCAACGTATCCGCGCCATCCTCGGGGCCTGCTCCGGCAACCTGGTGGAGTGGTACGACTTTTTCATCTACGCCTATACCTCCATCTACTTTGCCGCGTTGTTCTTCCCCCAGGGTGACCAGACCACGCAACTGCTGGCCACCGCCGGCATCTTCGCCGTCGGTTTTTTCATGCGCCCGCTGGGCGGGTGGATTTTCGGTTACCTGGCCGACACCCGTGGCCGCCGGTTCTCGATGATCCTCTCGGTGTTTCTGATGTGCGGCGGTTCGCTGATGATCGCGGTGCTGCCGACTTATGAAAGCGTCGGCATGGCAGCCCCTGTGCTGCTGCTGATTGCCCGCCTGATGCAGGGGCTTTCGGTCGGCGCCGAATATGGCACCGGCGCCACCTACATCAGCGAAGTGTCCAGGCCAGGCAAGCGCTGCTTCTTTGGCTCATTCCAGTACTTCACGATCATCGCAGGCCAACTGCTGGCCTTGCTGACGGTGGTGGTACTGCAGAACGTGCTGGCGCTGGAAGACCTGAAAGCCTGGGGCTGGCGGATCCCGTTCCTGATCGGCGCGGTGAGCGCGCTGGTGGTGGTCTACCTGCGCCGCTCGATGCTCGAAACCGCCCATGTGCAGGGTGACAAGCACAAGGAAGCGGGCTCGATCAAAGCCCTGCTGCGGCACAAGAAAGCCATTGTGCTGACCCTGGCGATCACTGCCGGCTGCTCGCTGCACTTCTACACGTTTTCGACCTACATGCAGAAGTACCTGGTGGTCTCGGCAGGCTTCGACCCTTCTACCGTGAGTTTCATCATGACGGCGGCGCTGGTGGTGTTCATGTGCCTGCAGCCGGTGTTTGGCATGCTGGCCGACAAGATCGGCTCAAGGAACAGCATGATTGCTTTCGGTTTGCTCTCCAGCATTTTCATCGTGCCTTTGCTGTCGGGGTTGAAGAACGTCAGCAACCCGTATGAGGCGTTTGCACTGGTGATGGGTGGCTTGTTGATTGCGGCGTTCTACACGCCGGTCACCGGCGTGCTGAAGGCCGACCTGTACCCGGCGACGGTCCGCGCGTTGGGCGTGGGTTTGCCGTATGCCTTGGGCAATGCGCTGTGTGGTGGTACCGCCGAGTATGTGGCGTTGTTGCTGCGTGGGGCAGGGGTGGAGTCGGTGTTCTATTACTACGTTGCCGCCATGAGTGCGATCACGCTGCTGGCGGCGGTGCTCATGCCGGATCTTCGTAAGCATGGGTATCTGGACGGTGCGGGCACGGTGGAGGAGAACACCGGCTGGCGTGGGGGTGTTGCGTACTCGGATGCCCGGTGAGTGATTGCAGGGCGGCCGCAGCGGGCCGCCTGCCTTGAGCGGTGGGTCAGAACCCTTCGAGTACTATCTTGCCGCGCGCCTTGCCACTTTCGATCAGGGCATGGGCGCGCTTGAGGTTGTCCGCGTTGATTGCGCCGTAGCGCTCGCCGACCGTGGTCTTGATGACGCCTTGGTCGACCAGGGCCGAGACGCGCTCCAGCAGCTGGTGCTGCTTGATCATGTCTTCGGTCTGATACAGCGAACGGGTGAACATCAGCTCCCAGTGCAGGGACAGCGATTTGCGCTTGAGCGGCATGACATCCAGTTGCGCCGGGTCGTCGATCAGGGCCAGCTTGCCTTGCGGCCGTAGCACTTCCACCAGTTGCGGCAGGTACGTGTCGGTGTGGGTCAGGCTGATCACGTAGTCCACCGGATCTTGCTCGAGGGCTGCCAGTTGCTCAGCGAGCGCGGCCGAGTGGTCGATGACATGGTGGGCGCCCAGTTCCCTGACCCACTGCTGGGTTTCAGGCCGCGAGGCGGTGCCGATCACCGTCAGTTGCGTGAGTTGGCGGGCCAGTTGCACCAGGATCGAGCCAACGCCACCGCCAGCGCCGACGATCAGCAAGCGTTGCCCCTTGCCGCCTTTTTCCTCGACACCCAGCCGGTCGAACAGCAATTCCCAGGCAGTGATGGACGTCAGAGGCAAGGCGGCGGCACTGGCGTAGTCCAGGCTGCGTGGCTTGTGGCCGACGATGCGTTCATCGACCAGGTGCAATTCGCTGTAGCTGCCGGGGCGGTCGATGGCGCCGGCATAGAACACCTCGTCGCCCGGTTGGAACAGCGACACCTCGCTGCCCACCTCGCGCACGACACCGACTGCATCCCAACCCAGAACCTGCGGTTGTTCAGCGTTGCGGCTGGCGCGGACTTTGGTATCGACCGGGTTCACTGCGATGGCCTTGACCTCGACCAGCAGGTCGCGGGGGCCTGGCGTGGGCTGGGGCAGGTCGGTGTCGAACAGGGCATGCGGATCCTGAATAGGCAAACCGGCTTGGGTGTAAACAACGGCCTTCATTGGCGTGACCTCGGTAAAGGGAAGTACTGCAAGGCTAGCTGTATTGGCGGGCTGCAAAAACCAGCGAGACGAGGTAAGACTTTCACTGCTGTGATGAAAATCCGGGGCATTACCTGTATCGGTTTTTGTAAAAGCAATCGGATGGGGCACTTTGTTGTCGTCCAGCAACCGGATGGAGTACAAATGTGCTCCAGTCCTGCCAACGTGATCTTGATAGACTGCGATGACTTGAACGGGCCGCTGGGCCCCTGGAGACAGCGATGATAAAAACCGGCGACGTGGTGCCTGATGTAACCCTTCACGAATACAGCAATGGCGAGGGTGAATGCCCGATCGGCCCGAATGCGTTTTCAGTCCATGAGCGCTGCAAGCAGAAAAAGGTAGTGATCTTCGGCTTGCCCGGGGCATTCACGCCCACCTGTTCGGAGCGTCATGTGCCGGGCTATGTGGCGGCGGCTCAGGACTTGGTAGACGCCGGTGTCGACGAGGTGCTTTGTGTTTCGGTCAACGATGCCTTCGTGATGAATGCCTGGGGCAATGCGCTGCAGGTGGGTGGCACGGTCAGCATGATCGGTGACGGCAACGGCACGTTCACCCAGGCCCTGGGTTTGGCCCAGGATCTGTCGGCGCGGGGTATGGGGCTGCGTTCGCAGCGCTATGCCTTGCTGGTCGAAGACCTGGTGGTCAAGCGCGTCGTCGTGGACGCCCCCGGTAAGCTCGAGCTTACGGATGCCCAGGCCATGCTTGCATTCCTGCGACAGGCTTGAACATGGGCCGCTCCCTGTTCGTTTCGCTCGATGGGCCAAAAGGAACCGGCAAGACCACCTTGCTGGAGGCCGTCACCCACGCCTTGAGGGCAGACAAGCACAAGGTGGTGCGGCTGTGCGAGCGCAACAACGACCCGGGCCGGGCCGAGACCATGGCGCTGGTCAACCGACTCGTGAGAAACCCCAGCCGAGCACTGGAGCTGGAGGTGTGTGAACGCCTGGCCGACAGCCGTCGCTGGATTTCCCTGAACGTGCTGCCCAAACAGCCTGCCGACAGCATCATCCTGATCGATCGCTGGTACCCATCGGATGCCGCGTTCCGTCGCCTAATCCCGTTTGCCGAGGTGCTGCGGTTGAACATGGCGCGAGAGGTGCGCGTGCCAGACCTGCATGTGGGGGTGGTCACCCACCCTGAGATTTCATGGGCGAGGGCCGCGGCGCGCACGGCTGGGCTGCGCAGTACGGTGATGTTTAATCTGGCAGAGCAGGTGGCCAGTACCGAGGCGTTCGAGCGAGCGGTTGCTGATAATGGGTGGGTGTTGTGCCGGAATGAGGGGACGGTTGAAGAGGCGACGAGGCAGGTGGTTGCGCAGGTTGGTAGGGTGCTTGGTGGGCATTAGGAATGGGTTGGTGTGTGGGGTTGCGATAGGTCTGTCGGGAGATAGGGTTGGGGCTACCGGGGGCCTGGCTGGGGTTTTGTGGTGATGCACAAATCGAGCGCCGCCCGCGCGGCGCATCGCGGGCAAGCCCGCTCCTACATTTGTTGCAACGTGCCATGGCCTGTGAGGCCATAGTTGTTAGCCTTGGTGGCTCGACGAGATTTTTCGGCTGGCACTGCTGGCGCCCCACCTGTCTCCAGCCATGCGCCAAGGCGGACAACCATGGCCTGACTGGAACGGCGCGTTGCAACAAATGTAGGAGCGGGCTTGCCCGCGATGCGCCGCGCGGGCGGCGCTCGATCTCAAGGGCGATGAAGATCCCAAGGCAAGCGCTTCGCGATGCGCCGCGCGGGCGGCGCTCGATCTCAAGAGCGCTGCACATGCCGTGGCGGGCACCTCACGCCCGCACCCCCACCGCCCGTTGCAGCCGCACCACGGCCTCGCGCGCCTGGCTGCCCAGTTCCGCCAGGTCCAGACCAGGAATCGCGTCGTTCTCCACGCTCAGGCGCCCGCCTACCAGCAATGCGCGCAATGTCGGCCGGCCACCGCCCACCACCGGGGCAATGCCTACGTCATGCAGGCCGAAGTAGCGCGGCTGGTCCAGCCGATACAGCGCCAGGTCCGCTGCCTTGCCCACCTCCAGCGTGCCCAGTGCATCCAGCCCCAGCACCTGCGCGCCACCGGCAGTGCCCCAGCGCACCACGTCTTCCACGCAGGCAATATGCGCGCCGCCCTCCTGCTGGCCGCCGGCATAGGCTGGCAAGGCCCGCTCGCCAGCCTTGGCCCGCTGCATCAGCCAGGCGGCGTGGGTTTCGCTGATCATGTCGCAGGCTTCGTTCGAGGCGGCACCGTCTACGCCGATCGAAATCGGCATACCTGCCGCTTCCATGGCGACGATGTCAGCGATGCCACTGCCTAGCCGGCCGTTGCTCTGTGGGCAATGAGCAATGCCAGTGCCGGTAGCGCCCAAAAGCTGGATTTCCTCGCGGCTGAGCTTGACCAGGTGGGCGAACCACACGTCGGCGCCGAGCCACTCGTGCTCCGCGCAGAAAGCCACCGGCGACAGGTTGTGGCGGCGCTGCACTTCGTTCTGGTACTCCACCGTTTCGCTCAGGTGGCTGTGCAGGCGGATACCCAGCCTGCGCGCAGCCCTGGCGGTTTCGCGCAGGTGCTCGGGCGGCATCGAATACGGCGGGCTGGTGGGGGCCATCACTACCCGGCGCCAGGCATCGGCGGCGGGGTCGTGATAGGTGCGCACCAGCCGCTCGACGTCACTCAGGTATTGATCCAGGGTTTCCGGCCCAGCGCTTGCCGCGCCTTCGGCCTGGCGCACCTGGGTTGCCCCGCCCCGGCACAGCACGAAGCGCAGGCCTAGCCGCTCGGCCTCCTCGAACAGGATCTGCGCGCTGTCAAACGCCATGCCTGGCAGGTACAGGTAATGGTGGTCGGCCACCGTGCTGCAGCCTGAGCGGGCCAGCTCCACCAGGCCGATACGCGCCGCCAGGCGGAAGCTGTGTTCATCGAACAGGCCGCGGTAGCGGTAGGGCACCGCACCCAACCAGGCACCCAGGCTTTGGTCGATACCTGCCGGGATGCCTTTTAGCAGCGACTGGAACAGGTGGTGGTGGGTGTTCACCCACCCCGGGTAGACCACGCAATCGGTGGCGTCGAGCACCTGCTCGCCTGGCAGCGGTTGCAGCGCCCCGAGGGCGGCGATGCGCCCGTGGCTGATGCGGATGTCTGGGCCAGCATGACGCGCAGGCGCGCCCCGCAGCCCGGTGAGAATGGCGCTGGCGTTACGTATCAGCCAGCTGTCGGCATAGTGCTTCATGTACGGCTCCAGGGGCTTAGCCCAGTTCACTTTCGTGCCAGTGGCGCAGGCTCAGGCGTGCCAGCAGGGCCATCAGGCTGAACAGCGCGACGCCGGTGAGGGCGATCAGCACCAGGGCGGCGAACAGCCGCGCAATGTTGAGTTGAAAGCCCGCTTGCAGGATCTGGTACGCAAGCCCCGCACCAGTCCCACCGGTGCCAGCCACGAACTCCGCCACCACCGCGCCGATCAACGCCAGCCCGCTGGCAATCCGCAGGCCGGCGAAAAAGCACGGCAAGGCACTGGGGATGCGCAGGCGCAGCAGCACCTGCCAGCGGCTGGCGCGGTTGAGGCGGAACAGGTTGACTAGCCCGGGGTTGACGCTGCGCAGGCCCAGTACCGTGTTGGCGATGATCGGGAACACCGCGACCAGCGTGGCGCAGATCACCAGCGCCACGGTGGTGTCGCTGCACCAGATGATGATCAGCGGGGCGATCGCCACCACCGGCGTCACCTGCAGCAGAATCGCGTAGGGGAACAGGCTGGCTTCGATCACCCGGCTCTGCACGAACACGAACGCGGCCAGGGTGCCGATGACGACCGCAAGGGCGAACGACAGGAAGGTGATTTTCAGGGTCATCCACAGTGCCCCGAGCAGCATCGGGCCGTCGATGATCAGCGTGCGGCCGATGTCTGCAGGGGAGGGCACCAGGTACACCGGTACCTGCCAGGCGATGCAGGCCAGCTGCCACAGGCCCAGCAGCAAGGTGCCGACAAGCAGTGGCGAGACGATGCGCAGCACGGCGGGGTTACGTAACCAGGGAGCAGGGGTTTGGCTCATTCAGAGGCCCTCAAGCCGGTTCGCCGTTGGCCTGGGCCAGCAGCTGGGACAGGTAAGCGCATTGCGCGATGAACGCCGGGGAGGTGCAGTAGGCCTCGTCGCGTACCTGCGGGCCGTCGATGGCGACATCGGCGATCACACGCCCGGGGCGAGCCCCCATCACCACGACCCGCGAGGAGAGATACACCGCCTCGAAAATGCTGTGGGTGACGAACACCACCGTCAGGTCACGCTCGGCCCAAAGCTGGCGCAGGTCGCTGTCGAGCTTGTTGCGGGTGAACTCGTCGAGCGCGCCAAACGGTTCGTCCATCAGCAGCAGGTTGGGCTCGGTGGCCAATGCCCGGGCAATCGAGGCACGCATCTGCATGCCGCCAGACAATTCACGCGGGTAAACATTGCCGAACGCGCCCAGGCCTACCTGCTCCAGTGCGGCCTGTACCTTGGCCTGGCTGTCGACTTTGGGCACACCCGCCAGGTCCAGCGGCAGGCGCACGTTGTCCTGCACCTTGGCCCACGGCATCAAGGTGGCTTCCTGGAACACCATGGCCAGGTTGCGGCCCACGCTGGCCGCGCGAGGGTCACCGTCGGGGGCATCCTTGCCCCACCAGCGCACGTGGCCGGCGCTGGGCTGTTCGAGGCCGGCGAACATCTTCAGCAAGGTGCTTTTGCCGCAGCCCGAAGGGCCCAGCAACGAAACGAATTCGCCGCGCTGGATCGCCAGCTTGACGCGGCTCAGGGCATGAGTGCCGTTGCCGTAGGTTTTTTCGACCTGGTTGGCGAACAGCGGCGTATCGGCACCCACGGCGTCGGTATTGGGTGGTAGTTGCAACTGGGCGCTGGCTTTGGACAGGGTCTGCATCAACATGGCGCTCTCCCCACGGGCAATGAGCGGTTGCGTATGCCCCGGCGCACCGGGGCGCTGAACAGGCGGTCAGTGGCTGGCGAACACTTCGCTTTCGCCATGGGCTTCGAGCAGGCCCTGCAGTTGCCGGCGGATCACCAGGCCGGGCTTGTCCGAAGGCATGTGCAGCTCGACGCGCCGGCGGGTATCGACGCAGGCGTCCGGGTCGGTGGCCTCGAGGATGTCGCGGTCTTCGGCGGTGATCGCAGCGTCCCAGTCGATCAGCGCCTGGGTTGAGCACTGTGCTTCGCTGTCGTTGCGGTACAGCCACTGCACCAGCATCAGCCGGCCGTCATCGATCGGCGTGGCGCAGTTGTAGATGATGTGGTGGATGCCGCTGTCCGGGTACATGCAGCCAAAACGCCGGGAGAACGGCAGGTAATAGCGGTTGACCAGATGGCGCTCGGTGATCGGCGCACGGGTGCCGGTGATGGCGAAGCTTTCTTCGGGGTTGCGCACTGGCACGCGGGTTTCGGCCTCGAAGCCGTAATCGGTTTCGCGAAATTCGTAGCGGGCCGGTTGCGGCTGGTCGAACAGGCCGAAGTTGGCCTTGTGCACAAAAGAAAAATGCGAGTTGTCGAAGGCGTTTTCCATGACCCGCAGGGGGCTGGTTTTCCACTCTTCATAGAACTGGAAGATACGCCGGTAGCCGGGTGCGCCGTCTTCGGGGAACTCGGGAATCGGCTGCAGCGGATCGTCCAGGGCCACCCAGGCATAGCCGTATTTTTCCTGGCAGTGATAGGCCTTGACCGCCGCGCGGGGCGGGATGGCGCCCGAGGGGTTCTGCGGGATCTTCACGCAAGTGCCGCTGCAGTCGTATTCCCAGCCATGGTAGCCGCAGGCGATATTGCCGTCTTCGCTGACAAAGCCTTTGGACAGTTTGGCGGTGCGGTGGCAGCAACGGTCGCGCATCGCTACCGGGGTGCCATTCGGGTGCTTCCACAGCACCAGGGCTTCACCGAGCAAGGTGAACGGTTTTGGCCCGTCGTCCAGGGCGGTCATGGGCAGCAGGGCGTACCAGAAGCGGCGCAATACAGGTTGTTTGGTGACCAACATGATCCAGTTTCCTCACGGCGTTGAATGTTGTTATGGGGTTCAGCGGCTGGCGGCCTGGACGTTGCCGGGCAGCACCTTGAGGCCTTGCACGAAGCGGGTGGTGTAGGCCTTCTGCCAAGGGGCGGCGGCACCCAGCAGGCCGGCCTCGACCATGAAGTCGCGCGTGGCTTGCCAGCGGGCGTCGTTCATCGTGCCGATGCCCTGGGTGGCTGCCTCGCCACCGGTCACCAGCTGGTATTGCTTGAGGGTCGAGACGCCCCAGGCCAGCAGCTCATCGCTCATGTTGGGGTTGTCGCGCTTGATCAGCGCGTTGCCTGCGGCGGGGTTTTCCAGGTAGCGCTTCCAGCCTTCGAGTGAGGCGCGGACAAACCCTGCAACGCGCTCCGGGTGCTGCTCGATGACGTCCTGGCGGGTAACCAGCGTAGAGCCGTAGGGCGGGTAGCCGGCATCGGCGAACAGGAAGAAATTGGGTTTCTGGCCTGCCTTGAGGGCCTGGAACAGTTCGGAGCTGGCATAGGCCTGCTGGGTGGTGTCAGCGCCAGCCAGGAACGGCTGCAGGTTGAAGGTGTAGGGCCGCGCCTGGTTGTCCTCGAGCTGGTACTTGCCCTTGAGCCAAGGCCACCAGGTTTGCTGGCCGGAGGTGGACACCAGCACTTGCTTGTTTTTCAGGCCGTCCAGGGCGGCGACGTCGGCGTGGGTCATCAAGCCCTGTGGGTCACCCTGGAATGGTGCGGCTACCGCCACCACCGGCAGCCCTTGCTCCACGCTCTTGAGGACCTGCAGGTCGTAGTTGACGATGAAGTCGGCCTGCTTGCTCACCAGCAGTTGCATGCCATTGACCTGCGGGCCGCCCATGCGGATGGTGACATCCAGGCCTTCCTGGGCGTACAACCCGTCGGCCACGGCCTGGTAGAAACCGCCTTGTTCGGCCTGGGCGTACCAGGAGGTGAGCAACACGACCTTGTCGTTGGCCATCGCCACCGGGGCACTGCCGACCATTGCGGGGAGCACCGCCGCTGCCAACAGCGAGCGAAGCGGGTGAGTCAAAGCAAAGCGGTTTTTCATGATTGTTCTCCACCTCGATTCGAAATCCGCCGGGGTGCTCAGGAGCACGCCGGCAACAGGACCGAGCGGGGAGAACGGGGCACACGATTCAGCGCATTGCACGCAGGATCACGGCCGACACTTCTCTCTTGCCCAGGGCCATCAGGCCGCGGGCAAACATCCGCTCGGATGTACGCCCCATCGGAGGCGCAAGAGCAATGCCCCATGCCATGCCTGGCACTGACCGCTTCTACTCGAGGGTGGACAAAGCCAGAAGCGTGCCAATTTCTCAATGCCGCCTACGCGGCGCCTGCGTTCGTATGGCGAGGTCAGGTCGTGAACCGAGAAGGTGCAAGGCAGCGATGGCCAGCGCCATTAAAGTGCGCAATATGGCTGCTCATCGGTATTCACTGAGTTGGCATATTGGCCACAATCCCCAGCCAAGACTGTATTCGATCACTTGGCACGCGCCCTGCTAAGGCTAAGCCGAGTAGAAGCGGTCAGTGCCTGAAATGGCATGGGACATTGCTCTGGCGGCCTCGCGCCGCACACCCGGCAAGGGTGGCGCCACAGTTTGCACTGTGGCCAGAGGAGAGGTCCGTCCGCTGCGTCCCTTGCCGGTGAACCTCACCGACCTCGACCCAAGGGATGCACATGAAACTCGACCCTCTTGCCTGGCTATGCCACAGCTTCCTGCCACTCTGCGCCTTGGCCAGCGCCAGCGCGCAGGCCGGCCCGTTGATGTGGAGCGACAACAGCCTCAGCTACCTGTATGGCCATAACTACAAAGTCGATGGCACCGGCAACGACATTCAGCAGACCATCACCTTCGAGCATGCCAGCGGCTGGACCTGGGGCGACGTGTTCCTGTTCGTCGACAACAAATGGTCGAACGGGTTGTCCGGCAATGAGGGGCATACCTACTACGGTGAATTCTCCCCGCGCTTGTCGCTGGGCAAGGTCAGCGGGCAGAACCTGCGCTATGGCATCGTCAAGGATGTATTGGTCGCTGCCACCTACGAGCGCGGTGAGGGGCGCAATCGCAAGTACCTGCTGGGCCCTGCCGTGGACCTGCTGATCCCGGGCTTCGACCGCTTTTCGCTCAACACCTACTACCGCAAGCCCGACGGCATCACCGGCAAGGCATCGGGCCAATGGCAGATAAACCCGACCTGGGCGATGACCCTGCCGCTGGGAAGGTCGGACATTCTGTTCGACGGTTACCTGGAGTGGTATGTGAATGATGTCGGGCGCAAGGGCACGTCCAACTACGTGGCGAAGAGTTTTCACTTCAACCCGCAAATCAAATACGACGTGGGCAAGGCGCTGGGCCACACCCCGAAGCGGCTTTACGCGGGGGTCGAGTGGGATTACTGGTCGGACAAGTATGGGATCGAGGACAGCCACGGGTTCCCGACCGATCAGAATGCGCTGAGCCTGTTGCTCAAGGCGCATTTTTGAGTAGTGTTCGATTATCGGGCACTAGGCGCATTCGAGCACTAAACCTTCTGCGAGCCATGCCGAACGTAATGGGCAGTACATTCCAATGCCACTCGGATGCGTCGCCATGCCCCTGCGCCACCTCAACATCGCCACCCGCTCTTACCTGAGTTTCAGCCTGATCGCCGCCCTCGTGGTGGTGCTCGGGCTGTTTTCCATCGACAAGATCTCCAGCATGCGCGAAGCCGTGGTGTACACCGAGCAGGTGACCAACGTCGGCACCCGCTACCTGGGTGAAGTTCGCAGCCATACGCTGGGCTTGCGGGTCATCACCCTGCGCATGGCCATTGCCCGCGAGCCTGCGCAGCTGGCCCCGACCCTGGCGCGCCTGGAGGTACTCAAGGGCTTGCTGGACAACGGCGTCAAAGGCTATGGCGCAGTGATGCCGGCGGCAGGCAAGCCGGTGTTTGCCGAGATGCAGCAGCTGATCGGGCAGTACCACGTGCTGCTCGACCAGTACAAAAGGTTGTCCGAGCAGAACCAGGTGCCGCAGATGCAGGCCATGCTCAGCGGCGCCATGCAGGACATCTCCAACCGCATTGGCGAACTCTACGACAACCTGGTCAAGCTCAGCAGCGACGCCGCCGAACAGTACACGGCCAAGGCCCGCGACGATTACCAGCGCGCCCTGTACCTGACCTTCGGCGTCATTGGCCTGGTGCTGGTGCTGACCATTGCCCTTGCCTGGCTGTTGACCCGCAGCATCGTCAGCCCGCTGCGCGAAGCCATCGGCGTGGCCCAGAACATTGCAGGCGGCGATCTTTCCCACCCCGTGCACGCCACCGGCCGTGACGAGGCCACCCAGTTGATGCATGCGTTGGCTGCCATGCAGGCCAGCTTGAAAGATGCCCTGCGCCTGATCGGCGACTCCTCGCACCAGCTGGCGGCGGCCAGCGAACAGATGTCGGCGATTACCCAGCAAACCTCCCGCGACCTCAATCGGCAAAGCGACGAAATCCAGCAGGCTGCCACTGCAGTAACCGAGATGAGCGTCGCGGTGGAGGAGGTGGCGCGCAACACCGTCAGCACCTCCGAAGTCTCCCGTCAGTCGGAAGACGCGGCACGTCGCGGTCGTGAGCGGGTGGGCGAGGCGATCAGCTCGATCAGCAAGATGAGTGACGATGTGCATGAGGCGTCGCGGCAGATCGAAGCGCTGTCGGTACAGTCCCAGCAGGTCGGCAAGGTGCTCGACGTGATTGGCGCGATTGCCGGGCAGACCAACTTGCTGGCGCTCAATGCCGCGATCGAGGCGGCGAGGGCGGGTGAGGCCGGGCGCGGTTTTGCCGTGGTGGCGGATGAAGTGCGGGCGCTGGCAGCCCGTACCCAGAGCTCGACGCTGGAGATCGAGGAAATGGTCAATGCCATCCGCAGCGGCACGGCGCGGGTAGTGCAGTCGATGCAGAGCAACAGCCAGCAGGTGGGCCATACCTTGCAGGTGGCCGAGCTGGCCGGGCAGGCACTGGATGAGATCAGCAACGGCGCCAGCGCGATCCATGAGCGCAACCTGGTGGTGGCCAGTGCCACTGAAGAACAGGCCCAGGTGGCCCGGGAAGTGGACCGCAACCTGCTGAACATCAGGGACCTGGCGGTGCAAACCTCGGAGGGTGCGGACCAGATCAGCGCGGCGAGCCAGGAACTGGCCAGCTTGTCGATTGGCTTGAACGGGATGATGAAGCGGTTTCAGCTCTGAGCCGCACGCTGCTCAGGCGTGTTGCACCACCTGCGCAATCGGCTGTCATATGCGACCATACAGGCAGTGCAACGAAGAGATGAATCATGGATCGCGAGAGCCTGGGTACTTCCAGCCATACCAGCACGTCTGCGGCGCAGGATCAGGAAAAGGCTTTTCCCACCAATGCCGCCGAGCGATTGCAACTGGCCCTCGACGCCGGCGCCATCATCGGCACCTGGGTGTGGGACATTCCCGACAACCGCGTGACGGCGGACGAACGTTTCTCTCGTTCCTTCGGGCTGCCCGCGGACCGGTGCATGGCAGGGATAGCGATCGAGGAGGCTTTTGCATCCATTCACCCAGACGACCGCGAGGGCGTCTGGGCGGACATCCAGGGCGCCATGGACCGGGGCGGGGCGTTCCGCTGCGAATACCGGGTGCGCCAGGAGGACGGCTGTTATCGCTGGATCGAGGCCAACGGCCGTGCGGAGCTGAACAGCGAAGGCGTGGCGGTGCGCTTCCCGGGCGTGCTGATGGACATCGAATCGCGCCGCTCGGCCGAGGCCGAACGCGACCGGATGTCAGCGTTGCTGCGTACCTTCACCGCTGCGGTACCCGGTGTGGTCTACGCCAAGGACCTTGAGGGGCGCATGCTGGTGGCCAACGACGGCGCCACTCGGCTGATCGGCAAGCCGCCGCAGTTCTATCTGGGCAAGACCGATGTGGAGTTTCTGGAAGACAAGGCCCAGGCCCGCCAGGTGATGGAGACCGATCAGCGCATCATGCGCGGTGGTGTCGCGGAGCAAGTGGAAGAACGGGTGGACATGCCGGATGGCTCGGCAACCTACTGGCTCTCGATCAAGGCCCCACTGCTGAGCGATACGGGGGGGGTGATCGGGCTGATCGGCTCCTCCATCGACGTGACGGCGCGCAAAAGCGCCGAAGCGAAACTGCTGGAGCTGAACCGCACCCTGGAGGCACGGGTCGAGCAGGCGGTTGCTGAACGCGAAGCGGCCCAGGCGGCGCTGCGTCAGTCACAGAAGATGGAAGCGGTCGGCCAGCTGACCGGGGGCATCGCCCATGATTTCAATAATCTGCTGGCGGGGATCACCGGCAGCCTGGACCTGATCCAGATCCGCCTGAAACAAGGCCGTGTCGCCGACGTGGAACGTTATCTGTCGGTGGCGCATGGCGCAGCGCAGCGGGCGGCCTCACTGACCCACAGGCTGCTGGCGTTCTCGCGCCGGCAGACGTTATTGCCGGTGCAAACGGACGTGAACCGTTTGATCAGCGATATGGAAGAGCTGATCCGCCGTACCGTTGGCCCATCGATCAACCTGCGGGTGGCATTGCAGGCGCAATCGAGCATCTGCCTGGTGGACCCTGCACAAGTTGAAAATGCATTGCTGAACCTGTGCATCAACGCGCGTGACGCAGGGGGCGTCGACATCGCCATCAGTACCTGCAACCAAGTGCTCGAGCAGGGGCCGGACCTGGACCCCGAACTTACGCCGGGCACCTTCCTGACCATCTGCGTAGCCGACAATGGCATTGGCATGAATGCCGATACGCTGTCCAAGGCATTCGAGCCCTTTTTCACCACAAAGCCCGTCGGCGCGGGCACCGGGCTGGGCTTGTCGATGGTGTACGGGTTCGCCAAGCAGTCGGGTGGGCAGGTGAAGATCGCCTCGCAAGAGGGGGCTGGTACACGGGTCTACCTGCAGCTACCTGGCCACGCCGCGCAGGTCGAGCGCGAGGAACGTTTGAAACCACCTGTGCAGGCGCCGTCAGCCTCGCCAGGGGAAACGGTGCTGGTCGTCGATGACGAGCCGTCCGTGCGCATGTTCGTGAGCGAAACGCTTGGCAGCTGCGGGTACGTGGTCATCGAGGCCGCTGATAGCCTCGCCGGCCTGCAACTGCTGCGGTCGGACACCCGTATCGATCTGCTGGTGACGGACATCGGCTTGCCGGGCGGCATCGACGGCCGGCAGATGGCCGAGACCGCGCGTTTGTCCCGGCCAGGTTTGCCGGTCCTGTTCATGACCGGCTACGTGCAGCCGCATATTCTTGAAGGGGCTGCGCTGGAAGCCAACACTGCTGTACTGACCAAACCCTTTGCGCTCGAAACGCTGACGCTGAACGTCAGTAACCTGTTGCGGCAACCACGCTTGGGACACCCATCATGCGCAGATTGATGCCTTTACTCGCAACCTTGGCGGTTGCGGGTTGCCAGGCCCCCATGCCAACCGCCAATCCACAGATGGCCTGGGTCGATTTCTCGGTGCCATTTCCCAATGACCGCGTGCTGATGGCTGAGCGTCTGGATAAACAACGCCTGAGCGACGGGCGCTTCTTTCAGGTAAGCCCGGGTAGCCATGAGCTGATCGTCAGGTTCGACTACGAGGTGGGCGGTGGCGGAGGGATGAGCATGATGGGCGGTACCACCGTTCGCCAGTGCTACCTGACGATCCCGTACGGGCATTTCAAAGCGGGCGAACGTTATGTGCTGGAAGCGCGCTCCATGGCGCTGACCCCAGAGGCACGCCTGTACGATGCCAAGGGCCAGATAGTTGCAGAGGTCAGCGAGTTCTATTGCCTGATCTGAGGGGCGGTGAGCGCTGGTTACTGGCGCGAGCGTTGGTACCGCGTCACCGCGATCTGCACGGCGGCGGCCACCACGCACAGCACGCCGATTTTCCAACTGCCCTGCACCTCGTAATGCTCGGCTATTTTGCCAGCGATGATCACGCTGACGAAGATGGCAACAGGCAGGATCAATTTATTCATCAAGGCTTCCAGCGGTAACAGTGGTAGGTAGCGTAGCCAGCAGAAACAGCGCTCAACTGCCAGCACCCTCGTCTGGTCGGGCAAGTCGCTCATGAATGAACTCGACGGCTACGCGGATTTTTGGGATCGAGTATCGAGCCTGCAGGTAAAGCATGAAAATGCCGACCTGATCGCTCCGGGTAACGGATAAGTGCTGCTCGAGCGCCACCGCCACCAACTCACCCCGCGCAAGGTAACCTTTCAAGCTCCATTCTGGTAGCAGAACCATGCCCCGATGCCGGCAAGCTAGCGCCAGGAGGCTGGCGCCGTCGTTGCTGATGAACGCCGGTATGACAGCGGGGTTGATCCAGTGGCTGCCATCGAAGCCAACCCATTTGAGCACGTTGCTCGGGCCGCGATACAGCAGCGCCGAATGGCCGGCCAAATCCGCCAGGGATTTCGGTACGCCACGGGTCGCTAGATACCGGGGCGATGCTGCCAGGACGAAACGGTTCGGGTCGAGCCGACGCGCGACTACGCGGTTTTCAGGCTGCGTGCCGCCACGGATGGTGATATCGAACTGGTCGCCGCCCAGGTCGACCAATTCGTCGCTCAAGTGCACGTCGAGGAGGATGTCCGGGTACTGCTCACTGAAAGCCTGCAGTACCGGCATCAGTATGACCCTGCCGTAACCCGCCATACAGCTGATGCGCAGCGTGCCGCCTGGTTTGTTGCCGCGCTCGCGCACATGCTCTTCTGCGGCGGTGAGCTGGGCCATGCCTACACGCACCTGCCCCAGGTAGAGTTCACCCGCTTCAGTGAGCCGGACCGTGCGGGTGGTCCTGTGCAGCAGCTGCGCGCCGAGGGCGGCTTCAAGCTCGGATACCCTGCGGGAGATCGATGAGGCTGGCACGTCGAAAGCTTTCGCAGCTTCGGTAAAACTGAGGGTTTCGGCCACTTTGAGGAAGTAATTCAGGGCACGCAGTTTGTCCATCACATCACACTCGGGGCACTATTGCCTTAAAGACAAAACATATTACCTATTATGACGATTTCGGGCTGGAGGTTTTTTTCCTAGTCTTGCGGCACCCTGAATGCGAGGAAACCGACCCATGCCAGCCAAACTCCAGGCCCGATACACTGAACGTGGCCCCGTACCTGAAGCCGTTATCGAAGCCGTACCGTTTGAAGTGCCTGACCTGCAACCGGGGCAAGTACTGCTTGAAGTGATGGCAGCGCCTATCAACCCAAGTGATGTGCTGACGCTCACTGGCCAGTACGGCTCCCTGCCGCCACTGCCTGCCGTGGGCGGGAATGAAGGTGTCGGCCGGGTGATCGAACGCGGGCCCGGGGCCGACCCTATCGCGGTCGGCCAGGTGGTGCTGTTGCCCATAGGCTCCGGCACCTGGGCGACCCACCTGGTCGCGGATGCCGCGCGTTTGATTGCGTTACCGGATGTGGCCGATTACGCCCAGCTGTCCATGCTCGCCGTCAACCCACCGACTGCAGCGCTGTTGTTGAGTGATTTTGTGCAATTGCAGCCAGGGGACTGGATCATCCAGAACGCCGCAAACTCGGCTGTAGGCAGTTACGTGGTCCAGTTGGCGGCCTTGCGCGGGGTTCGAACTGTAAACGTGGTACGGCGGGAGTCAGCAGTGGCAGGCGTCGCTGCGCTGGGTGGCGATGTTGTGCTGGTGGATGGCGACGATCTGGCCGCCCGGGTGAAAGCGGCGACCGAAGGCGCAGCTATCAAGCTGGCGATTGATGCCGTGGGCGGCGCATCTACCCGGTACCTGGCAGCCACGCTGGCTGAAAGCGGTACGGTCGTAACCTACGGCGCGCTGAGCGGGGCGCCGTCCGAGCTGTCGGCCCGCGACCTGGTATTCAATGATGTGACTGCCAAAGGCTTTTGGCTGGCTCGATGGTTCCGCACCACCAGCCCGGCGCAACAGGCCAAGCTTTTTGCCGAACTGGCTGGTTTGGTAGCCGCAGGAAAGCTCAGTGCGCCCATCGAAGCGACCTATGATCTGAGCCAAGTCAAGGCGGCGGTCGCTGCCGCAGCCAAGGGCGAGCGGGGCGGCAAGATTCTGCTCGTGCCGAACGCGTCCTGAGGCAGCACCTGGCCTTGCGACAGCGGCAGGGCCAGGCCCCCGTGGCTGGCGTCAAAGTGCCTTGAGCAGCCGCTGCAACTCGCCGTGCTCCCAGGTACTCATCAGCTCGATCGGGTCGGTGCCGAATTTCTGGTCTGAGCCCAGGACATAGGCCCTGCCGTCTGGTGCGTAACAGCTGGCGCAGTAACCCAGGGCGTCGCCGTCGTTGCAGAAGGTGAGCACCCAACCTTCTACCTCCACCGTCATCAAGCCGGGCTGGACCTGCGCCCAGCTTTGCTCGCCAAGGCGGCGCATGGTGCGAATACCCAGCGCGATATCACGTAGCAGCTGGTAGGTTTCACGGGGGGTCAAGGCATTGGAGGACAAAATCGATTTCCGGGCGATTGCATGGCGCGAGGCAGGGTACATGACTGCGCTGCCAACAGCCATGCACAGTACGCGCTTCAGTTGAGCGTCGAGCAATCATCAGTCACTACCCGGTTACGCCCGTTCTGTTTGGCCAGGTACAAACGCTGGTCGGCGCGCTTGAGGATTGCCGGTGCGTCAGGCGTAGCTGGGTCTCGGCAGGCCACCCCGATGGAAATGGTCACCGTGCCGATCTGAGCTATCGAGGTAGCGCTGAGCGTCGTGCGGATGCGCTCGGCCACCTCGCAGGCCGTGCTCAGCGCAGTGTTCGGCAGCAGCAGGCAGAACTCTTCGCCACCGGCCCTGCACGCCAGGTCCCCGGCCCGGGTGCAGTCACGTATCACTTGGGCGACCTTTTGCAAGGCCAGGTCACCGGCGTCATGGCCGAAGGTGTCGTTTACCCGCTTGAAGTGGTCGATGTCCAACGCCAGCGCCGAATAGGTCTGTTGAGTTGAGTCGAGCGTTTGGAGTGCCGCGTTCATCGCGCGCCGGTTGGCAAGGCCAGTCAACGGGTCGGTGTCGGCTGCTGCGTTCAAGGTGCCGATCTTCTGTTGCAGCTGTTGCGACTGCAGTACCAACGCCTGGCGGATCGCCGCTGCCTCGGCGTACCAGGCATTGATCGCGGACAGTTCGGCCGTGGCGTTGGGTGTCGAAAGGTCGATGGCATGGCCGGCCAGTGCCCGCAAGGGGCGGGGTGATCAGCATCACGCCGAGCAGGATCAGCAGCAGCCCAATCACGCCGGCCGGGATAATCCTGACCAGCATGTCGCGCATCAGCTTGCCCAGCGGCGCCAGCGCCTGTTCCCGGGGTTGCTGGACGACTACGGCCCAGTTGGAGCCCTGCACGTGGGCAAAGCCTGCGAGCATGGGCACGCCCTGATAATTGACCGTCTCCAGTGTGCCGCTGTCACCGAGCAAGGCCTTGTCCACCGTCTGGCTCCAGCCGAGCACTTCACCGATGCGCTGCTGGTCGGGGTGGTAAAGCAACCGGCGGTTGCCGTCGGCGACGAAGGCGAAGGCGCCTTCCAGGTGATGTTCGCCGATCAGCGAATGCATCACCCCGCGCTGTTGCAGGAACACCGAGCCACCGACCAGCCCGAGATACTGGCCTGTGGGGCTGAAGATCGGCTGAGAGACGAAAACGATCAGCTTGCCACTGGTTGAGGTAAAAGCCTGGCTGACCAAGGGGCGACGCAGTTCGAGCGCTTGGTGCAGTTCGGCGGAGCTGACGCTCGAACCGATCGGCACCGCAGGCGGGTAAGCCTGCACTACCTTGCCCGCAGGGTCGGTGATCAGCACTGTGTTCAACTCCGAGTCCTGCGCCTGCAGGCGACGCGCTTCTTCCTCGAGCAACGCTTGATTGGCGAAGCCATCACCAAGGCGCTGGCTGCTGTACTTCAGGCGTTCATTCACCGAGTACAGAAACTGATCGATGCTCGAGGCGACCTTGAAGGCGTAGGCACGGTTGGCCTCCAGCGCCGAGTGCACCAACGCTTCGCGCTGCACACCGTAGGCGGTGATCAAGCTGTTGCACAGGGTGGCCAGCACGGCGAGCAGGACAAAGCCAAGAACCAGGCCACGCAGGCCGATACGCGATGACAGCACTTTGCCCATGAGTACGCCTCATCCCTCGATAGCTGGAAAGTTTGGCACAAGCGTAGACGGGGATTGCCGGGCAGGCGGTTGGGAGGTGTGTACGCCAGCGTGACCGCTAACGGTTGCGAGGGGTGCTCAGCGCTGGAGACCAGACGCCATGGCCGCAACGCTCACATGCAGCCGTGCCTTGGGCCTCTTGGTAGGTCGGAAAACCGCAGCTGACGCAGCAGTAGAGGCCGGCAGAGGGCGGGGAGGTGTATTCCGGGCGATGTTCGAAGGGCAGCACTGACAGCCCTGGCTTGGTGTCCTCGGGCTCATAGAAATACAAGCTGAGCTCGCCATCGGTTTCCAACAGGCCCAAACGTACTTGCCCCAGATGCTCTACGCCGCGTTGGCGCAGCTCCATGAACAGCTCATTGGCGGAAATATTCAGATTGCGCAGGGAATGGACCTCGTACATTCCACCTTTCACGACGGTGATGGGCAACCCATCAATCCAGGCTTCGCAGGTCTTGCTGCGCTTCATGAGGTGGACCGTCCCCCGATACAGCAGCAGCAGGGTCAGGAACACCAACGCGACGGGCAGCAGCGGAACATCCTCGTAGAACGTCACATCGCCGGCAGCGGAGCCGAGTGTGAGAATAACGACCAGCTCGAAGCGGGAGAGCTGTTTGATCCCGCGTCGGCCGCTGAACTTGAGGAAGAAGAAGACGGCAGCAAAGGCTGCGAAGACTCTGAGGGCTACCTCCAGAAGAAAGGTCAAGGGCAGGTCGCCCAGCAGCATGCGTTGAAGATCGAACGAGACCATGCGTTGTTCCTGTTCTGCTGGCCAGTGGGTCAAAGCGACATAGGGCTCGTGGCCTAGCAGCCCGCAGCCCACTTCCAAGCTGCGTCGCTGCTGCGGCTAAACTGATGCCTTATTTCCCCAAGACTTCGTCCAACGCCTGCTCGAGGGTGCTGACCGTGCGCTCGATATTGTGCAGTTTTTCGAGCCCGAACAAGCCGATGCGAAAGGTCTGGAAATCGGCAGGCTCGTCGCATTGCAAGGGTACCCCGGCAGCGATCTGCAGGCCGTGGTCGGCAAATTTCTTGCCGGTCTTGATGCCTGCATCATCGGTGTAGCTCACCACTACGCCAGGCGCCTGAAAACCGGCAGCCGCAACGCTTCTGATGCCTTTGCCGGCCAGCATGGCGCGCACCCGGTCGCCCAGCGCCTGTTGCTCGCTGCGGACCTTGTCGAAACCGTAGGCTTGCATCTCCTTCATCACATCATTGAAGCGCGCGAGCGAGTCGCTGGGCATGGTTGCATGGTAGGCATGGCCGCCCTGTTCGTAGGCTTGCATGATCTGGAGCCACTTTTTCAGGTCGCAGGCAAAGCTGCTGCTGTGTGTCTGCTCGATACGCTCGAGGGCCAGCGCGCTGAACATCACCAGGGCGCAGCAAGGGGAGGCGCTCCAGCCTTTCTGCGGTGCGCTGATCAGCAGGTCCACGGCGCATTTGTGCATATCGACCCAGACTGTGCCGGAGGCGATGCAGTCCAGCACGAACAAGCCACCTACCGCATGCACGGCGTCGCCGACGGCCCGCAAGTAGTCGTCGGGCAGGATAATCCCTGACGAGGTTTCAACGTGGGGGGCGAACACGATCTGCGGCTTGTGCGCCTTGATGGCTGCCACAACTTGGTCAAGAGGGGGTGGGGCATACGCTGCCTGGCGACCCGAGTCGATCGGCCGGGCTTTAAGCACCGTGGTGGCCGCCGGAATGTTGCCCATCTCAAGGATCTGGCTCCAGCGGTAACTGAACCAGCCGTTGCGTATCACCAGGCATTGCTGGCCCGTGGCAAACTGCCGGGCCACTGCCTCCATGCCGAATGTGCCGCTGCCTGGCACCACCGCAACAGCCTGGGCGTTGTAGACCTGTTTCAGGGTGCTGGAAATGTTCTTCATCACGCCTTGAAATGCCTGGGACATGTGATTGAGCGAGCGATCGGTGTAGACCACCGAGTACTCGATCAGCCCCTCAGGATCGATGCTGGGGTAAATCGTTGACATGGATAACTCCTTTACATGGATGTCAGTGGTATCGACCCTGCGCCAGGGTTGTACAAACACTTGTGTATCGCCGTCAGTGTAGGAGCTGGCTTGCCTGCGATCGGCTGCGAAGCAGTCGTAAAATCGGTATCTGCGTAGTGCCAGACAGGATGCGGATTCAGGATTTACGACTGCTTCGCAGCCGATCGCAGGCAAGCCAGCTCCTACAGACAACGCAATATCATCATAGCGGGCCAATCGGCGCCCCGGACGGCTGTAGAACATGCCGCTGTGGCCGGTCACCGTCACGAAAGTGTGCGTTTATCGGACGCGGCATTGGCGGTCAGTTTTGGATCCCAAGTTTTTTCCTGAGTGCCGTAAACATTGAGCCTCAAGCCACAGAAGCCCCGGGGCTAGCTGATTTATCCACGAAAAACCACTCACCTTAAGTCGCAGATAAATGCACTAAACCGCTCTAGAAAGGGCGTTTCAACGCCGTTAAAAATTAACTACACATTTAGTAACATGTGCTAGGGTGGCGCCGCCTTGCAGGGGGGCACTGTGCCATCCCTCTTGGGCAGCTCTCCATTCATTGGTACTTCCCATGCTTAGTAGACGAGAATTCTTTGTCTCCAGCGGCGCTGGCATGATGCTGCTGACGCTGGGCGCACCCACACTTCTGCCCAAGGCCCTGGCGGCCGGTGGCGCACTCGAAGTCCCTGTTGCCCCGGCCCCATTCATCGCTCTCGCAGACCAGCTCTGCGGCCAGATCGGTGTCGATCGCGAGCTGATCAACCTGGTTCACCACAAACTGCAGTCGACCCTCCCAGGCCTGGACACGCTGGTCGAGCAGTTGCTGGCAACGCTACCGGAACTGTCGGCGCCCAATACCCCGGCCGAGCGCCTGCAACGACTGGCCAGCAAAGACCCGGCCCTGAAGAACCTGTTCCTGCGCATGAATACCGCGCTGTACCTGGGCACCGTCGAGGATGCCGAAGGGGCACGCGAGTGCGTGGCGTTCGAGAGCGTGGCGGCGTACCAGGCCGTGTCCGATTTCGTCGAGCCCCCGAGTTACTGCACCGGAAGCCCTAACTTCTGGGTCAATCCTCCTGCCTACGCCCTGCAAAAAGATGCCGAACGCCATGCCTGATTCGAATTCCACCCCCATGTCGGCCGACGTGGTCATCATTGGCGCCGGTGCCGCTGGCGGCGCCGCTGCCGTAAAGCTGCTGCGCAAGGGCCTGTCGGTGCTGATGCTCGAGGCCGGCGCACCGCTGGACCAGGGCATGCTGGTGTCCAACTACCGCAATGGCGCGTACAAGAACAACCACATGGCGCCGTACCCGATGATGCCATGGGCGCCACACCCGAACTTCGTCCCCCACGACAACGGCTACCTGATCCAGAAGGGCCCGGCACCCTATACCGCGCAGTACATCCGCGGCGTCGGTGGCACCACCTGGCACTGGGCCGGCCAAGCGTGGCGGCTGATCCCCAACGACTTCCGCATGCAGTCCCTGTATGGCCAATCGGTGGACTGGCCAATCAGCTACGACGAGCTCGAACCCTACTACTGCGAAGCAGAGGTCGAGATGGGCGTGTCTGGCGGCGGTGCGCTGGCCGGTGACTACGGCTCGCCGCGCTCGATGCCATACCCCATGGACGTGCTGCCGCTGCCCTACGCCTTCGAGCGCCTGCGCCAGCGCTACCAATCGGTAGGCCTGGAGCTGCTGCCTGGCCCGCAGGCGCGCAACAGCGCTGCCTACGACGATCGCCCCGCATGCTGCGGCAACAACAACTGCATGCCCATTTGCCCGATTGGTGCTCAGTACAACGGCAGCATGTCGGTGCGCCGCGCCCAGGGCCTGGGGCTGAACCTGATCAGCAACGCGGTGGTGTTCAAACTCGAGACCGGGGAGGGCAACCGAATCGTTGCCGCCCACTTCATCGACCAGAACAAGGAGGTTCATCGGGTCACCGGCAAGCACTTCCTGCTCACCGCCAACGCCATGGAAAGCGTGAAGATCCTGTTGATGTCCAAGGACGAGCGCAACCCCAACGGCGTGGCCAACGCCACCGACCAGGTTGGCCGCCGCCTGATGGATCACCCGGCCAGTGCCGTGGAGTACCTGGCCGACGAACCCCTGTACGTGGGGCGTGGGCCGATGTGCCCGGGCAGCATCAACAACACCCGTGACGGCGCGTTTCGCAGCGAGCGTTCGGCCTTGCGCATCGACGTGCACAACGACAACCCGACCCGTTACCTGACCGAGAAGTACGTGGCCCAGGGTTACTACGGCAACGAACTGAACGACAAGATCAAGCGCGACGCAGAACGCTTCGTGCTGCTCAAATCGATGTTCGAGATGCTGCCGGACCCGGAAAACCGCATCGTTCTCAGCGACCAGAAGGACGCCTGGGGCATCCCCAAGATGGAGGTCCACTACCGCTTCCCCGAGTACGTGCACCGTGGCTACGACGTTTGCCGCGAGCATTTTGCCGACTGCGTGAAGGCCTCTGGCGGCACCGAGGTGAAGTTCTCCGAGCGCGGCCAGTACACCAACAGCCAGCACATCACCGGCACCTTGAGCATGGGTAGCGACCCGCACACCTCGGTGTGCAACAAGCTGGCCCAGGCCCACGACCACGAGAACCTGTACTTCGGCGGGACCGGCGTGATGCCCACCGCCGCACTGGTCAACTCGACGCTGACCGGGGTGGCGCTGTCGCTGCTGGCCGCCGACAGCATCATCAAGGCTTCGGTGTGAGGACCTACGCATGCTGATGAAAACAGGAGCGATCAAAGCGCGCGCACGCCGGCGGGCGCTGGCCTGGGCCGGCCTTGCCGTGGCGGTCGCCGCAGGTATCGGCGCCGGCAGCGTGATCTGGCAGCAAGCGCAGATCGACATGCCGGTGGCCAAGCCGGGGCACGGCGGTGCGGCACTGGTCGAGCGCGGCCGCGCCGTGGCCCTGGCTTCGGACTGCGTGGCCTGCCACACCTCCGATGCGAGCAAGCCGTACGCCGGCGGCATGACCTTCGACACACCGTTCGGCAGGCTCTACTCGACCAACATCACCCAGGACCCGGTCAACGGCATCGGCACGTTCACCGACGCCGAGATCGTCGGCTCGGTGCGCAACGGTATTTCCCAGCATGGCCGGCGCCTTTACCCGGCCATGCCGTACACCTCGTACACGGGCATGTCCGATGACGATGCTCTGGCGCTGGTGGCCTACCTGCGCACGATCAAGCCGATCGACAGCAAACCGCCGGAAAACACCATGAGCTTCCCGTTCAACCAGCGCTGGGCCATGGCGTTCTGGAACCTCATGAACTTCAAGTCCGGGCGCCAGTTGCCGGTAGCCGGCAAGAGCGAAGAATGGAACCGCGGCGCCTACCTGGTGCAGAGCCTGGAACACTGCGGCGAATGCCACACCCCGCGTAACTTCATCCAGGGGCTTGGCAGTGCACACCTGGCGGGCGGCGACCTGGGGATCTGGAAGGCCTATGACATCACCAGCGGGCCTGGCGGTGTCGGCACCTGGAGCGTTAACGAGCTGTTCACTTACCTCAAGACCGGTGCCGTGCACGGCAAGGCCAACGCCGCCGGCCCCATGGCCGAGGCGGTGGAGAACAGCCTGAATCACCTGCCCGATGCCGACTTGCGCGCCATGGTCGCCTACCTGCGTGACCTGCCCGCCAACGGCCACCCGGGTAGCCCGCCCGCCCGCACCGGCCAGGGCCAGGCCTACACCGGCACCACTGCGCTGCGCGCCAGCCATCCGCAGTACGACCCGAACAGCGATGCGCTAGGTGCTGAAGTGATGTTCAACGCCAACTGCGCCACCTGCCATGCAGTCACGGGCAAGGGAGTGGGCGAGTACCCGCGGCTGTTCGGCAACAGTGTGCTCGGCGCAACCGATTCGACCAACGTGGTGTCGGTGCTGCTGCGCGGGGTGCGCCGCAAGGTCGATGGCCAGGAGGTGTTCATGCCGAGCTTCGCCAACCTCAGCGATGCCCAGGTGGCCACCTTGAGCACATTCTTGTTCAAGCAGTTCGGCAATTCCAAGGTGCAGGTCACCGCTGCAGAAGTGGCCAAGCTGCGCTGAAAGCCCTTTACCCACGCACCCGGCTTGCCGGGCGCTTTCGCAACATCCTCAGGAGAACCTCATGTCTGCACGATTCCTGCTGTCCGCCGTGCTTGCCCTGGGCGTCGCCGGTGGCGTCCAGGCTGCCGAAAAGGTGGCCTTGCCTTCGATCAAACAACTGGACCTGGCCGCTGCCGAGCGCATCGCCCAGGCCGCCGACCTGTACGCCAGGCAACAGGGCTGGGCCGGTACGATCGCCGTGGTCGACAATGCCGGTTACCCCATCGTGGTCCGCCGCATGGATGGCGCTACCGCCATCAGCGCAGACCTTGCCATGCGCAAGGCCAAGGCCTCGGCGCTGTTCGGCGCGCCCAGCGTCAATTTCGAAAACCGTGTGAACGACGGCCACCCGGCGCTGCTGGCGCTGGACGTCACCACCCTGGCGGGCGGTCAGCCGATTCTGGTCGACGGCAAGGTGATCGGTGCAGTGGGCGTGAGCACCGCGGTGGGTGCACACGATGACCCGATTTCGGTGGCAGGTGCGCACGCGTTGGACGGCGCTCGCTAACTGTTGAGTTGCTGCACTTGCCGTAATCGATGGCGGTAGTACGCGCTCCAGTTCCCCGAGCCTTGGAAACCAGTGGAGCTGGAGCCTACTGCTTTGAAGTAGCCTTTCAGTGGAATGTCTATGGGAGAGCGGCGAAGGCTGTGATAATGGCGACTATCACGAGGGCCATGTCATGCTGACCATCTCCAATAACGTACATCTGCCGGATGCCGAAATCGAACTGACATACATCCGCGCGCAAGGCGCGGGTGGGCAGAATGTCAACAAGGTGTCCAGCGCCGTGCACCTACGCTTCGACATCCCGGCCTCATCGCTGCCCGAGTTTTACAAAGAGCGTCTGCTGGCGCTGCGTGACAGCCGCATCACCGCCGACGGCGTGTTGATCATCAAGGGCCAGCAGTACCGCACCCAGGAGCAGAACCGGGCTGACGCACTGGCGCGCCTTGCCGAGTTGATCATCGCTGCTGGCAAGACCGAAAAGAAACGCCGCCCCACCAAGCCGACCCTCGGCTCGAAGACCCGCCGCCTCGAAGGCAAAGCCCGGCGCAGCACGGTCAAGGCGGGGCGGGGCAAGGTGGACTTCTAGGCTTGGCAGTTGTAGGCGCTGGCTTGCCTGCGATCAGCTGCGGAGCATTCGTAGACCCTGTATGCGTATTCTGTCTGGCACTTCGCAGATACCGATTTTACGACTGCTTCGCAGCCGATCGCCGGCAAGCCAGCTCCTACAGGGACCGCGATCCATGCCCGGATCCAGGGCCCCCGTGGTGGCCCGTTCAACGCGCCAGGGTTCATGTAGGAGCTGGCTTGCCGGCGATCGGCTGCGAAGCAGCCGTAAATCCTCTATGCGCATCATGGGAGCAGCGATATGTATCCGAGAACACCAGATGGCCGCTATTTTGTAGTCAAAGGCCAGTTGTGGCGGTGCAGCGATCCAGCGCTATCGGAGGAAGAGCATGAGCGCCTTGTGCACGCGCTGATGGAGGCGCGGCGAGCTGTAAGAACCGCGAAATCTTCGGGTAATCCCGAGCAGCTCAGAGCCGCCAGAGCCAAGGTGGACGCTGCAAAGGTCGCTTTAGGGGAAAGGGGCCCGGTGTGGTGGACGGATGGCAGCCCTGACTACAACCGTCGCAAAGCCATCAAGACTCCGTACGCTGATTGGTATCGTGCCCAGACGAATTGCGGATGACCCCCCGAAAAAGCGCTCTGCTTTACAGCTGATGGCTTCACGGGTTGTGGCTGTGTCTATCATGTTGAACGAGTCGTCATAAACAAGAGTCTTCAGGGAACAAGTCTCAGGTCGCTGCAACGAGACGGATATGAACCTAATGACGAGCTGAGTGAGTGCATGCGGGACAAGAAAGCGCGCAAGGTCAAAATCAAGGCTAGGGCAACGATAATCTGCCTTCGAAGCGGCAGTATTCTTTTGGTGCGGAAAAAAAGCGGGAAGTGGAATTTTCCTGGCGGCGCTATCGAGCCAGGTGAGTCGCCTGTGGCAGCCGCTGCACGGGAACTGCAGGAGGAGACGTCCATCGAAGGCCACGGTTTGCTCCCTCTGTGCACCGTGCAGGTTGGGTTGACCGTTCACCACGTATTCACCACCCATTTCGATGACCGAGAAAGGGCTGTGGCTCGCAATGAGATCGTGGCCTGTAAATGGGTACTCAGAGACAAGCTGAACCCAGCGATGCTCAGTGCAACCGCTGCCGGACTTTTATCAAGTCAGCTGCCGGCCTTGACCGCGTAGATCCAAGCTGAAGTACACGGAAGTTGCCTCATGGCCGCCTGGAAGTCCAGCCAGCGCCAGGTTGGATGAGCGGAGATTGGCTTATGAGGCGTATTCAAGCATTCTAAACAGCCGCACTCACGTACCTCGACGATCACTCATGCGCAAGCCTGTTTTTCCCCAGCCTTTTACAGCGATTGGCTGCTCCCAATGTCGCGACCTCGCAAGCTTGGGGTTCGATATTACAATGGCGTTCCAGCCTATAATCCATGTCCCCTCAGGCAAACCCTTTGCCTATGAGGCCCTGGTTCGTGGCCTGAACGGTGAAAGCGCAGCGGACATCCTGGCCAAGGTATCGGCCGACAACCTGTACCGCTTTGATCAGGCCTGCCGAGTGAAGGCCATCGAGCAAGCGGCTGGGCTGGGCTTGGGGCGGGTGGCAGACTGTAAGTTGAGCATCAACTTTCTGCCCAACGCCGTCTATCGTGCCAGCACCTGCATCCGCGCTACCTTGGAGGCCACGCGGATATTCGACTTCCCCGCCAATCGGCTGATGTTCGAAGTGACCGAGGGCGAGCGGATCGAAGACACCGAGCATTTGAAAGCGATCTTCAACGAGTACGACCGACAGGGCTTCACCACTGCGATAGACGACTTCGGCTCGGGTTACTCAGGGCTGAATCTACTCGCGGAGTTTCAGCCGGACGTACTCAAGCTGGATATGGCACTCACCAGGGGAATTAGCCAGGATTCGGTTCGCCAAGCCATCGTCGCCGGTATCGTCCTGGTGGCCGAGCGGCTGGGCATCACGCTTATCGCCGAGGGAATCGAAACTGACGCAGAGTGCCAGGCGTTGGCGGCGCTGGGGATCGACTTGATGCAAGGGTATTTGTTCGCGCGACCGCACGTTAATGGGTTGCCCTTGATCGAGCGGCTTGCAGCATCTTGAGCGGATAGCGCACCCGCTCATTGTCGCGATGGTGGACGGTTGGCAGCATTGCGAAAACGGAGCGACGATGGTGCCCGTCCGTGGGAACCATCACTTCGAAGGGTACTGATTTAGAACGCGTATACCAATGTGGCGGTGGCACTACGTGGCGTGCCATACCAGCCACGTGAGCCGATGGCGGTGTAGTAGGTCTTGTCAAAGACGTTATTGAGGTTGAGCGATACGCTAGTTTGCGGGGTGAAGGCGTATTGCGCCATCAGATCGACCACGCTGTAAGGAGCTTGAGTAAAGGTCTCGTCATTGGGCCCGGCGCCTTTGTAGTATTCGGTACCCTGCCAGCGCACACCGCCACCGACTTTCAACTGCGCCAGGGCCTGCAGACGGTAGGTGGTGAACAGTTTCAGCGTGTCTCGCGGCACCTCAGTGTTCAAGCGGTCGCCATCGGAGTCTTTGCTAACGGCGTAGGTGTAGCTGGCAGACACCTGCCAGTCGGGCAGGATTTCGCCGGCCACTTCCATCTCGAAGCCGCGCGTCTTGGTACCCGATTCGGCGCGGTAGGCCTGATTGCCGTCCGGTGCCAGGTTGCTGCCATCGGCCACTGCCAGGTTGTCTTGGTGAACCTCGAATACGCTGAGAGCAGTCGTCAGACGCCTGTCGAAGAACTCGCTCTTCAAGCCCAGTTCGTAGTTCACGCCCTCCAAAGGATCGAGGTAGGTGCCTGCGACATCCTTGTTGCTCTGCGGCTTGAAGATGGTGGTGTAGCTGGCGTAGGCCGACCAGTTTTCGTTGAGGTCGTACACCAGCCCAAGGTACGGCGTGACAACGCCCGTTTCACTTCGCGAGGTGCGGCTGGTGTCGCCGGTGGCGAGGGTGGTTGAGGTTTCATCACGTTGCCAGTCGATTACCCGCGCCCCGGTGATCAGCGATAGGTCATCGGCCAGGCTCCAGCGCACCGAGGCGACTAGGCCATCCTGGGTTTCATCCAGGGCATCTTCCGATGACTTGGTGTAGATGGCGTCCGGGATCGCCAGCGAGCCGTCCCAGGTGTTGATGTTGTCGATGGTCTGGAAAGACCACAGCGGGTAGCCGGCGTTACGGTAATAGGCTCTGTAGTGACTGGCCCCAAGATACGCCTGGTGCTCGCGGGCAAACAGTTCAAACGGGCCTGCGGCTGACAGGTCGAACGAGGTCTGCCGGGGCTCGCCCGCCCAGCGGCCAGTCCAGGTACTGATGCCGCTGCCATCTGGGTTCACGGTACCGCTGGCGGCCGTTGCGAAGGCGTCGTCATAGCTTCGCCGGTTGTGCTCGGCATTGAGTTTCAACTGCCAGCCGTTGTCCAGCTGCTGCTCCAGGGTGGTGAACACCGTCTTGGTGCGACGCTTGTGATAACTCCAGTCTGAAGCGGAGTTGAACGAGCGGGAAGGGCTGAAGTGGCTACCGTCTGAGTTGTACATCGGAAAGCCGTGGTTACCAGCGCCTTCGTTATCCATCTCCTGGTATTCCGCACCGACCGTCAGCATCGTGCCGTCAGTGATGTCCCATTCCACTACTCCGTAGAACGCTTGCTTTTCCAAGGACTGGCGGTCGACATAGCTCTGGCTGTTGGTGTTCGACGCGACGAAGCGGCCTCGCACGTTGCCGCTGTCGGACAATTTGCCAGACACGTCCAGTTCCTGACGGTAGTCGTCCCAAGAGCCCGCCTTGAGGGTCAGCTTCCGTTGCGTTTCCAGCGTCGGTTTCTTGCGAATCAGATTGACCGTCGCACCTGGATCGCCAGTACCTGACATCAGCCCCGTAGCGCCACGTACCACTTCCACGCGGTCGTAGGACACCATGTCGGCGAGGTCGTCCCGGAACCCGTACGTGTTGGGCCTGTTGATGCCATCCACCTGAATGCTGCCTACCTCGAAGCCGCGCACATAGATATGGTTGGCATCACTACCGGCCGGGCCCATGCTGTCGACGACAACGCCAGGGGTTTGTTCAAGAACCTGGGCAACACTGTTCAGGTTCTGATCTTCGATCTGCTGGCGTGTGATCACACTGACCGATTGTGGCGTCTCACGGGCCGAGAGCCGTAGCCCTGTCGCGGTATTGGCCGAGCCCGTGGTGTAACTGCCGGTGCCTTCGGTAGTGGCACCCAGCCCGACGCTGGAAACCGTCGTGGCGGAAAGCTCCATCGAGCCATCGTGGCTTGGGCGAACCAGCATGTAGCGTTTGTCACCCGCCTGTTGTACCTGGAGGCCGCTACCTTGCAGAAGTTGAGCGAAACCTTGTTCCAGGTCGTAACTGCCTCGCAACCCCTCGCTGCGCAAACCGGCAGTTTCTTCATCGCTGAAGCTGACAGCCACTGCGCTGGCATTCGCGAACTGGTTCACGGCAGTGGCCAAAGACCCAGCCGGGATGCTGTAACTGATAGCCTGCGCATGGGCACTGTTAGCAGCTAGTAAAGAGCTCGAGAGGCTGATCGCCAGTGCGGCTCGGCGGATGCTGGTAGCGGTAGACGGCAAACAAGCGGACATCCATTGACTCCTGTTCGTTGAAATCAGGCCTCCCAATAGGAAACGTATTGCTAATGGGAATCCTTCGCATAAGGGCGGCGTGATAGTCTTTCGTTGAGGTCGCAGTGTCAACGTATGTTTTCCGGTTTTGCTGAATTGGCACACCCTCAAAGACGGAGCTTGAGAAGTTGCTTCCTCATCGCGCATGGCGGCGAGATAGTCGGATCGGCTGCAGCCTATCCCCAACGTTTTTGTCGCCTTGGCGGTAGCGAGGATGTCGGAGTTCTTGCAATGCAGGCAGGAATACAAGCGCAATGGCTACGGATTTGGCCCACTTTCATTCTGGGATTTCTGCGCAGCCCCGAGTTTTTTACTTGTAGCTTGAAACAACATTAGCGCTTCAAACGATCCCACTGGTGCATCACAAATAGCCCGGCACTTGCCAGCCAAGCCATCCATGCGAGGGTGACCTGCCAATGGCTGAACACGGCCAGCGCTTCGCCCATGAAAAACACAGTCGAAGTAAAGGAAAGCAGCAGCGCCATGCCCGCAAGTGGTACACGCAACACTGCGGACAACCAGCGCGTAACATCCCACTTGTTCAGCAGGGTGAGGCTACCCAGCAGCAATGAGATAGCAATCAGGATCAACGGAACGGCAATCAGAGCCATTGCCGGCTCTGCTTCTCCGCCATCCTCCCCAGGTACGTAGTAATTCGCAGACCAGATTTCGCGGCACATTAGTTGGGTGGCATAGATCACGGCAATTTGCGCGACAGGGAAGATCAATAGGCTGATTATGGGGTTGCGGGTATTCATGGGAATCACTTCCTTGTAGTCGGGCAATGTGTCATACCAAGCACTTCTCGGTCGTCAATCACACTGGGGATGAGCCCACGTACTTGACGCCGATCCAGCATACATGGGGACGGGGAGGAGGGGAGTACGCTTGTGGCGCCAGGCAGGTGGGTGGAGCTGTAGGCATGGGCTGTATGATGATTGCCGCATTATGCCAACAGCGACTATGCAAATGAACTCGGTCATGCGTGAGCGATCACATTCATTAGGTTTGATAGCACCTATGCGGTAGGCTAGCGCCACTTTTCAAACAACTGAGGGTCACCTATGTCTCGTTTGGCAGAATTCCGAAAACTGGAGCAAACCTTGGCTGCGCAGCTCGCGGAGCTTGAGGCCATGAAAGGTAGTTCTGAACTGCAAAAAGAAATCGAGTTCGAGACTAAATTGCGAGACCTGCTGACCAAGTACGGCTTCAGCCTCCGAGATATCATCAACATCCTTGACCCGCAGGCAAGCCGACGCGCCGCCGCTCCTGGAGTCGCAGAAAAAGCTCCGCGTCGCGCTCGCCAGGTGAAGCAGTACAAGAATCCGCACAACGGCGAGATCATCGAGACCAAGGGCGGTAATCATAAACTGCTGAAGGAATGGAAAGCCGAGTACGGCTCCGATGAAGTTGAGAGCTGGCTCTCGGCATAATCTGCCGTTTGTTCCCCACCCGGGCGCGGTGCGGCAGGCTGACCATGCCTGGGTGGGCGGTTTGAAGGTGCAAGCGCGCTTCTGAGTGCAGCAGCAACATCATTCGCGTTTAACCACAGTCGCACCCAGAGAGCCGCCTGGATCCCAACTCTGTAAAAGCTTCTGCTTCGCTTAGCCGTTATCAAGGAAGCAAGCGGAGCGCGCTGGCTCCATACGGGCTGGAAGCGTGGAGATGAAAAACATTCTGCAGTAAGGCGTTCTCGCGCGTAGTGACAGTGGTGGGAGGCGCTGGCGACAGGTGCCTGGACGCCTCGCGCTGCTCATTAGTTGTCGTTAGGTGGGAAGTCGATGTCCGTCATGGCCACATTGTTGAGGTAGTTGGTCAGCGTCAGCAGGGAGACTTGGGCGATGACATCGACGATTTTCACGTCATCCAGCCCTGCTTCCCGCGCCGCCGCCAGCTGCACCTCGCTGACCTGGCCTCGGCTTAGCGTCACCGCTCTGGCGAACGCAGCAACGCCATCGAGAGTGCCGGCACGAGCAGCCAGCAGCGCATCAGCATCCAAACCTGCTTTTTCGCCGAAGAAACTGTGGGCGGCGATGCAGTAGTCACAGCCATTCACCGCTGATGCAGCCAGCGCCGCCACTTCACGCTCGGCGGGGCTGAGGCTGTTCCTGTTCAGAGCTTGCGACAGCGCAAGGTAGCCACCGAGGGCTGCCGGCGAATGGGCGAGGGTGGCGAACGCGTTCGGGATAAAGCCCAGACTTTTCTCGACACCCTGCAGGGCGCTACGCGCTGCTGCAGGCGCCTGATCGAGGGTGAGTGCATTTATGCGAGTCATGATTCCGTTTCCTGTACTGGTGATCACTTGGCGTTGTAACGCGGGGCAAGCTGGTTACTGGACAACTGGCTGAACAATGCTTGCCGGCTGGCTTCGTAGTGATGGAAAGCGTGCAAGTCATGCAGCGACGGGATGGAGAGCAGCACATCGTTGTCGAAATCCTGCAGAGCACCGTCGACCAGATCATGAGCGGACATGACGATGCCGGGATCGAGGTTCTCGACAGGCAGGCCGCCGATCTGCCAGAAGTCGGTCGCAGTGGCTCCTGGCAGAACCGCCTGGATCTTGATGCCTTTGTCTGCAAGCTCCTTGTGCAGGGATTGGCTGAAGGCGGTCACGTAGGCCTTGCTGCCACCGTAGACACCATTGAGCAGCTCTGGCGCAAGGCCTGCAATGGACGAGATGTTGATGATGGCGCCTTGCTGGCGGGCGATGAAGCCTGGAACGGCAGCGTAGGTCAGGCGGGTCAAGGCGGTGATGTTGAGGCTGATCATTTCGGCCATGCGTTCGACGTCACTTTCCATCAGGCTTGTGTGAGTGCCGATACCCGCATTGTTCACCAGCAGGCTTATGCTGGCGTCCTCACGAAGTTTGCGTTCTACGTTAACCAGGTCAGCTGCGTTGGAAAGGTCTGCCGGAAAAACTTCCACGTTTCGCTGGGTCTCGGTGGTAATACGGCTGGCCAGGGCGTTGAGACGCTCCCGGTTGCGAGCCACCAGTACGAGGTCGTAGCCACGGCGGGCCAAACGCTCTGCGTATATCGAGCCGATCCCGGTGGAAGCGCCGGTGATGAGCGCGGTGCCTTTGGATTGCTGCGTCATGGTCATGCTCCGTTGTTTGGTGTGAAGCCATGATGCAGAAGGTCGCTTTCGTCTTAAATGACGCATAAGATACGTTTTTAGGACATCGCTCAAGGAGTCATTCGATGCACCGGGTCGGCTATCTGATAACCGAAGGTTTCCAGGTCATGTCTTTGGCCACGCAAGCGGTCTTCGAATTTGCCAACATCGTTGCCGGTGAAATGGCCTATAAGATCCAGAATTTTTCCATCGAGGGTGGGACTGTGCGCTCCTCACTTGGGATGTACATGGACACGCTGCCCTTGGGCGCTCCGGGTTTGGCGGATACCTGGATGGTTACTGGGACGTTGACGCCGCTGACGCCGCCGAGTGAAGAGGTACTTGCCAGTGTGCGAGGTTTTGTCGACGGTGCGCGGCGCACTGCAGGCCTGTGCACAGGCTGCTTCGTGTTGGCGCAGGCAGGCGTCCTGGACAATCGGCGGGCAACGACACATTGGGCCTATGCCAACAAGCTTCGTGAGCTGCATCCGAAAATCGAAGTCGAAGAAGACCGGATCTACATCGTGGATGGGCCGATATGGACATCTGCGGGTATGACTGCCGCTCTGGATATGGCATTGGGGATGGTAGAAAAGGATCACGGCACTGAGCTGGCTCGGTCGGTGGCGCGAAAACTGGTCATGCATCAGCGCCGCTCCGGTGGGCAGTCCCAGCATTCCGAACTGCTGACGCTTTCCCCGAAGTCTGACCGCATCCAGAGCGCCTTGGATTACGCACGCAAGCATCTTGGCCGGCCACTCAGCGTTGAGGAGCTTGCTGAGGTAGCGCATTTGAGCCCCAGGCAGTTCACCCGAGTTTTTACCGCAGAAACCGGACAATCACCGGCGAAGGCCGTGGAAAGCCTGCGTCTGGAAGCTGCCCGGTTGATGATCGAGCAGAGTCGGCACAGCTTGGATGTAGTGGCCAGAGAAACGGGTTTCAGGGACCGCCGGCACATGCGAGAAGTGTTCATTCGTGGGCTTGGCGTTCCGCCTCAGGTAGTACGTAGGGATGCCAGGCGAGTGGTAACCGGATGAGGGAGGAGGGGCCACCGGGGTGGCCCCTCAGGTCGCACTAAGCCGAAATGAAAGCAGCGATGTGATTGGCAGCCGCCTCAGGGTACTGCATGTGAGGCCCGTGGCCGGCGCGAGGAAAGCTCACGAGCGTCAGCGTCGGAAGCTGACTGCTCAGGGCATAGCCTCGACCGGGAAGACGGGGTTCTTGGGCCCGTCCCCGAGCTGCTGAGCTGCCCACTCGACAGGGACTTGGGGGCCGCGATTTCCCTCACGTAAAGCGAGTCGTGCCCAGGCCCTCTCGGCTGTTGCACGACTGTTCTTCGACGCTGGCTCGAAAAACAGGTTTACGAAATCCTCGAAGTCATTGTCTCGACGAGCCATCTCGTAGAACAAGGTTTCACCAGGCTTGACCAGCTGACCGGGTGGCGTCGTACCAATCAGTACGGCATGGCTTAGCAATTGTGGCGCCTGCGCCAGTACCACCTGAGCGGCGATTCCCCCGAGTGACCACCCACCAATCACAACTTTACCGAGCTCCAGCGCCTGGATTAGCTCTACAGCGTCCTTGGCCAGTGCTCCCGGATTGTAGCTAGGTGTACCACTTGATTGGCCCAGACCGCTGTAGTCAAAGATCGTCACCTGAAAACCGCGGCCAGCCAGTTTATCCAAGAACAGCGGATCCCAGTCGTCCATGGTGCCGCGATAGCGCACGAGCAGTTCCACCAACAACGGCGAGATCGCCCGGCAATGGTGCCTGGATGGTCGGGGGATATTGCTGCGTTCTATGTGGGACATCAAAGATGACTTGCAGTCTGGGCCGTGCACACATCGCCGTTGCTCAATTCGGCGAAGGTGAAAGTGACGGTGGAGTTCCTTAGTCGATACTTTCGAGCGCGCGCTTAGCGTGATGGTTTTCAGGATTTTGAAGGCGATTCTCGCTGAAAAAAATATCGCGACGTCCGTTTTTATTATCATCCCCATTCACAATTTTGCGGCGGTAGGGTGGTTGTATCTATCGTGGCGGGTTGACCTTCCAGTCACCCACTGCGGCCATCTCGCCAGCAATGCCTGCATCCACCCTCAACAAGCAGCCCGAGTCAGGCGCGCTGCCGAGCATTTCGAGGTTCAGCGATTGTCGTGCACTGGTGATATACAAGCTGCGACCGTCTTCGCCACCGAAGCACAGGTCGGTGGGTGAGGGCACTGGCAAGCCGATCATGCGGTCCAGATTACCGTCGGCATCGAAACGGGCGAGGCTCCATCCGTCGCGCTGAGTGGTCCAGACACCGCCTTCGGCATCGAGAGCGAGCCCACTGAAGCTGCCTCCCCCAGGTGGCAGGGACGCGAGCCTGCGAATGAGGTTACTGCCTGGCTGCATGAACAGGATATTGCCGACGCTCGACGCGATGGCGTAAACCGCAGACCCCTTGGCATCCCATCGAAAGCTGGTGATCAGCTCGTTGACGCTCCACCCGTTGCGCAGTTCGCCTTCGGCGCTCAGCTCACCGATCACGCAACCCCCCGGTGTTTTCGCACAGGCCCACAATGCCCCCGAAGGGTGGGTAGCCAGCGCCAGCAGACGGCTACCAAGCACATCCTGGACAGGGTGCTCCACACCCTCCCAATCGAACAGCGACCAGCCGCCGGTCTGCGCCACCAGAAGCCCATCGGCGCAGAGCTCCATTGCCGTGATAGGCAGATCAAGACGCATCAGCAACTGGCTGCGTTTGCCATCCCAGTAATGGATCGCCGGCGCCAAGGTATCTGCCCAGTACAGCCTGTTTCGGGTGGGGCACCAGCGCGCAAAGGCACCATGGAATGCCCAGGGGCCCGGGAGCACCACCGTTGCACTGTCGGGGCGTGCCGGGGGCGTGGCGCGTAGCTGCTCGCCCACGCGCCTTGCGGCTTCGGCAAGCTCCGGGCCGAGCAGACCAAGCCGCTCCAATGTCAGGCGGTAGGCTGGCCCTGCAACGCTCAAGGCGCCGCGCACAACGCCCTGCTTGTCGATGATGGGCGCTGCGACGCAGCGCACGCCCAATCGGATTTCCTCATCGTCCAACGCATAGCCGCGGGCTTTGGTGATCTGCAGCTCGGCCAACAACCGACGTCGATCGGTGATGGTCAGCGGGGTCAAAGGCGTCAGCACGACCCCCTTGAGGATTTCGTCCCTGGCGGCTGGCGGCAGCGCAGAGAGAATGGCCTTCCCCTGACCTGTACAGTAAACAGGTTTGCCCTGACCCAGGCTGGCAGAGGAGCGCGTGGTATGTGCGCCATCGCAACGCTCGAGTGACAACACTTGGTCACCGTCCAGTACGGCCAGGTACGCGGTTTCACCCGTCAGGTCGCGCAGCGAGCGCAACTCGCTGCTGGCGGTCGCGACCAGGTCTGGCTCCATATAGGCGTTGCGCACCATCTCCAGGTATTTGAAACCGAGGCGATAGACCTTGCGGGTCGGGTCGCGGCGAATCATGCCTCGCTCGACGAGGGTCGCGAGAATTCGATACAGCGTCGTGCGCGGTAATTGCACTTGCTCAGCCAGCTGCGTCTGGCTGATTCCCGTAGCCATCGCGCCGACTGCCTGCAGCACATCCAGCGCCTTTTCCAGTGCGGCGGTACCTTCACCTGTTTTCATCTGAAATTCCCATCTGTTGGAACGCAGCATTGCCTGAGCGAATTCTGCCTCTTTCTCTCGGTTTTTTCCGCCATAGAATCGATCACAGAAGGGCCGCCATGGCATGCATTCCCAGTATATGGGAACTGCCGGGGGCACGAGTTGAATCAAAACGCCTGGAGAATCCATAACAATGACCGTCATCCACAACTATTCCGACGCCCATGAAAGCGTCTCCGGCAAGCAGGTCAAGGTCAGTGATGAGGTGTTGGCCAAGCTCGCCACCTGCAGCAGCGGCTCGCTGACCACTCAGCTTTTCAAACGCGGCTTTCGTCAGCCTGCCCTGGTCGGCCTGCGTGCCATGACACGTGACGTGAAACCGTTCGCCGGGCGTGCCTTCACCATGCGGTTCATCCCGGCGCGTGAAGATATCGACACTTATTCCACCATGACCACCAAGCCCAACGATGACAACCTGCAATGGGTAGGTGTGGAGCAGATCAAGCCGGGTGATGTGCTGGTTATCGATAGCCGCAACGACCCCGCTGCCGCCTCTGCCGGGAATATTCTGGTGACCCGCCTGCTGGCACGTGGCGCCAAGGCAATCGTCACTGACGGCGCACTGCGCGACGGCAGTGAAATTGCTGCCATGAGCCTGCCGGCTTACGCTCGCGAGATCACCGCGACCACCCGAATTTCCTATCACCACGTAGCTGACCTGCAGGTGCCAATCGGCTGCGCCGGTGTCGCGGTCTACCCAGGCGACATCATCGTCGGTGACGCTGATGGCTTGACCATCGTGCCCGCACACCTGGCCGAGGAGCTGGCTGAAGTGTGCAGCGTACAGGACGACATCGAGAACTACCTGGCCATGCGCATCGCTTCTGGCGAAGCCCTGTGGGGCGTATATCCGCCAAGCCCTGCATCGGTCAGCGATTATCACGCCTGGGTTGCTGCAGGTCGCCCGGCAATTGCGTCCATCATCGACAAGAAGGACTGAGTCATGGCCGAACATAAATACGCCCAGCTCATCCGCCGCTACTTCGATGCCTGCAACGAAGCCGATTACGAAAAGCTGGTGTCCTGCTTCACCCCTGACGCCGTTCATTACTTCCCGGCCGGCTTGCCGGAGATTCCATGGCGCAGCGCCGACACCATTGCGCGCAAGTGGGTCTGGTGTGTGGAGAACCTGGGCTCGCAGTGGACCATCGAGAAAATCCTTGTCAGCCATGACAGCCATGAGGCCGTGATCGAGTGGACGCACTGGAAGGCCAAGCTGGGAACCGCGCTGCGCGGCGATGAATGGTACGTCTTCGATGAGCAAAGCGGGCTGATCAAAGAGATCCGTGCGTACTACGCATCCCCGGCTGACAAAGAGGTGGCGATCAACGAACTGGTCGATTTCGACTACCAGGGTCGCGGCTACAACCTTGCCGCCAAAGCGCGCTGAAGGAGAGCAGTATGACTAAGCTACAAGACCAGGCATTCAGCAACATCGACAAGGTGGTAGCCAAGGCCGTCGCCGCTGCAGACTGCTGGGCCGAATCCGCGCCAGGCGTACGGGCAGCCCTGCTGCGCGGTTTGGCAGACGCACTGGAGCAGCAACAACCTGAACTGGTAGCGATCGCCGACCGTGAAAGTGGTTTGGGCGAAGCCCGCCTGAACGGTGAAGTTGCCCGTACTGCGTTCCAGCTGCGCGGTTTTGCCACTGAAGTTGAAGCACATGTTCCGTACCAGCAGGTAAAAGACGATGCGGTGGCCGGTGCGCCTCCTGCTGGCCGCCCTCGCCTGGCCCGCGTGCAGCGTGCTCTGGGCCCTGTTGCAATGTTTTCGGCGAGCAACTTCCCGTTTGCTTTCTCGGTGCTGGGTGGCGATACCGCTTCGGCGCTGGCGGCGGGCTGCCCTGTGGTGGTCAAGGCCCACTCGGGTCACCCGGAGCTCTCCACTGCCGTGTTCGAGCTGGCCGCTCGGGTTGTACGTGAGCAAGGGTTGCCAGAGGGCGTCCTGACGCTGGTGGAAAGTGCCTCCCGTGCAGGCGGCACTTACCTGGTACAGCATCCCGGCATTGCCGCAGTTGCCTTCACCGGTTCCTACCAAGGTGGCAAGGCCCTGTGGCAAGCCGCTAACGAGCGCCCGCGTCCGGTGCCTTTCTTCGGTGAGCTGGGGTCGATCAACCCGCTGATCGCCTTGCCGTCAGCACTGGCGCGAGACAGCGAAGGCCTGGCCAAGACCCTGGCCGGCTCGATCACCTTGGGTTGCGGCCAGTTCTGCACCAGCCCCGGCGTGATCGTCTTGCTGGATTCGCCGCACAGCCAGCAGTTTGTCGCGCAGCTCGCCGAGGCGATCAAGCCCTTCGCTACCCACCGCATGCTCACGGCGGGTATGCAGAAAGGGTTCGAGTCCGCGGCCAACGTTGTCGCCGAGCATGCCCAGGCCTTGTTCGAGCCCGCGCCTGACAGCGCAGGCCCGGCGCCACGGCTGTTCGCTACCGATGCCGCGTCATTCATTGCCAACGCGCACCTGCGTGAAGAAATGTTCGGCCCTGCTGCACTGGTGGTGACCGCCGACTCCATCGAGCAGGTGGTTGCGCTGCTTGATGCGGTGGGCGGCACGCTCACCACAACCCTGTGGGGCGCCGACGATGTCAGCGAGGATAACCGCAAGCTGGTGCGTGCTGCGCAGCGCGTATCAGGGCGCGTGCTGTTCGCGGGTGTGCCAACTGGCGTAGCGGTGTGTCACGCGCAGCAGCACGGCGGCCCATGGCCGTCGTCCACCGCGCCGCAGACGACCTCGGTGGGGTATGCCGCGCTCGAGCGCTTCCTGCGCCCAGTTGCGTTGCAGGATGCACCTGCCTGGGTGCTGGGCTGAGCGGAGGGCAGTGCGATGATGCGACATATCGTGATGTTCCGGCGCCTGGCCAACGTTACCCCGGAGCCGGTAGTGGAAGCGCGGCTGGTTGAGCGGATGCGCAACCTGGATAAGGAAATCGACTTTATCCGCGACTGGCACGTCGCGGCCAACGAATTGGATCGTCCGATCTGCTGGGATTACATCCTCGAGTCCAGTTTCGACGACGCGGCTGCAGTGGAGCGATACCTGCCACACCCTGCACACCAGTCGCTTGTAAGTGAGTTGAAACAGTACTTTGAGTGGGTAGCGGTCGACTACAGCATCTAGCGGTGCATGCGGCGCGCGCCCCTCATCGGTTCGCGCGCCATAACAACAAGATCCTGTGTTAATAGGCACAGGACGGAGATGCCCATGAACAAGAAAAAGAACTACCGTTGGACGATCTTGACGATGTTGTTCCTCGCCATGATCATCAACTATGTCGATCGCGCTGCCCTGTCGATCGCCATGCCCTTCATCACCCAGGAATACCACCTCACGCCTTCTGAAAAAGGCATGATTTTTAGCAGTTTCTTCTTTGGCTATGCCTTGTTCTGCTTCGTCGGCGGTTACCTGGCCGACCGCTTCGGGCCCAAGCGGGTGCTGACCTGGTCGATGAGCTTCTGGTCCGTCTTGTGCGGCTCGACCGCCCTGGCTTTCAACTTTTGGTCGCTGCTGATCGTTCGCGCGCTGTTCGGCGTGGGTGAGGGCCCGGTGTCGACCACTGCCAACAAGACCGTCAATAGCTGGTTCCCCATCAAAGAGCGCGCCCGTGCCATTGGCATCAATCAGGCGGGTGGCCCGCTCGGCGGTGCGTTGGCCGGGCCAATTGTCGGCTTTCTGGCCCTTTGGCTGGGCTGGCGCGTTGCATTTGTCGTAATCGCTGTGGTCGGTGTGCTGTGGGCGTTCGCGTGGTTCCGCCTGGCAACTTCGACCCCCAAGGAGCATCCACGCGTTTCGGCTGAAGAATTGGCCGAAATCAACGAGGGGCGCGAAACCCCTGTTACCGCTGCTCAGGATGCGCCGCGTACACCGGTGCTGCAGATCATCCTGCAACGCTCGGTACTGGTCACTGGCATCTCGCTGTTCTGTTACAACTACATCTTGTATTTCTTCATGACCTGGTTCCCGTCTTACCTGATCGATGCCAAGGGCATCAACCTGAAGGAAATGAGCATCGTCACGGCACTGCCTTGGTTGGTCGGCACCGTAGGTTTTGTATGCGGCGGTTTGTTGATCGACTGGGTGTTCAAGCGCACAGGCAAGCAGCTGTTTTCGCGAAAGGTCGTGCTGGTGACGTGTCTGTTGATTGCCGCAGTGTGCATTGGCCTGACTGGCCAGGTGCAATCGGTGACCACCACGGTCGTGGTAATGACGGTCGCTATCGGCTTCCTGATGCTGACGGCACCGGCTTACTGGTCGTTGATCCAGGACGCGGTACCGGATCATCAGGTGGGTACTGCAGGCGGCTTCATGCACGGCCTGGCTAACCTCTCCGGCATCGTCGCGCCCACGGTCACCGGCATGATCATCCAGTCGACCGGTACCTACGCCAGTGGTTTTGCGCTTGCAGGTGGACTGGGCATCCTGGGCGCGGTGATCGTTGCATTTTTCGTTGGCCAGAAGCCTGCGAACCAGACCGCAGCAGTGGCGGCGGCTTGAACCTCGACACCCGGCCTCAGGCCGGGCTGTAAATTGAACGGCCAGCCAAGTGCCGGCAATCGATACGAATTTGGGAATTTGCCATGCCTACGCTTCTTGTCACCGGCGCCGCCGGTATCGTCGGAACCGCCCTGCGGCCTTTTCTCCGTCAGCGTTATGATCTGCGCCTGTTCGACCGCAAGCCTGTCGAACATCTGAGTGAGGGTGAAACAGCGTTGGTCGGCGACCTCACTGACCCTGCGTGCGTGCAACGCGCGGTAGAAGGCGTCGACGGCATCCTGCACCTGGCCTGCGCGCATGGTACCGATATTCAGTTCCAGGCGACGGTCGAACCCAATTACCACGCTACCCTCTACCTGCTCGAAGCGGCGCAGCGCCATGGCGTCAAGCGCTTCGTCTTCGCCAGCAGCCACCACGTGCTGGGGCAGTACCGCAGTGACGTTGCACAAAGCTTCGACGACATGCCGGTTGCCCCTGACAGCTACTATGCGCTCAGCAAAGTCTTTGGCGAGGCAGCGTGCGCCACGTTCTCGCAGCGTAGCGAGCTGGCCACGTTCATTATTCGTATCGGCAATGCCGACCCCAAGGTGTCGGATGCCCGCCGCCTGCGCATGTGGACGAGCGCCCGAGACCTGGCGCAACTGACACTGATCGGGCTTGAGCATCCGGATGTGCGCCAAGAGATCGTCTACGGCGTTTCGGAAAGCTCCAACCCGCTGTTCCACAACCGCCGCGCGCGCGCGTTGGGTTATGCGCCGCAAGATACCGCTGACCACAACCTGGCCGAGAACTACTTGCCGTACGAGGCGATGGCGGCGGTTGGCTCGGGCCGTGACCATGTGGGCGGAGCGTATGCCGGTGTGCCCCTCGCCAGCGTGCTGGAGGCCGTATGAAGATCGTCAGAATCGATACCCACATCGTCGAAATCCCGTTCAACGATGGCGGCAAAGGGCAAGGCATAACGCCCACCACCTGGAACACCCTGGAAAACGTGTTGATCCGCCTTGAGGATGAGCATGGCAATGTCGGCTGGGGCGAAGCCTTTGGCTATTTCGTTGCCGATGCCACCAAGGCGTTGATCGATCGTCTGATTGCGCCGTTGCTGCTCAATCGCGAAATTTCCGATATCGCGGCATGGAACCGCGAGATTCAGCTGCGCCTGCACCTCTTCGGTCGTTATGGCGTAACGATGTTCGCCATTTCCGGGGTCGATATCGGTTTGTGGGACCTCGCTGCCCGTCGCCAGGGTATCCCGTTGCACCGCTTGCTTGGCAACGCCACGCGAGAGCAGATTCCCGCCTACGCCAGCATGGTGCGCTACGCGGACAACGAGGTGGCGCCGGGCATTTGTGAAAAGGCGCTGCAAATGGGGTTCAGCGATATCAAGCTGCATGAAGTCACCCTGGATGAAATCGCCTCGTGTCGCCGTGCGATCGGCGACCAGGTACCGCTGGCCACCGATGTGAATTGCTCGTGGAGCGTGGAGAACACCCGCGAATGGCTGCCTGCGCTGCGCGACATGAAGCTTGCCTGGCTGGAGGAACCCATCTTCCCGCCGGAAGATTTCGCAACGCTTGCGAGCCTGCGTGGGCAAGGGGTGCCGCTGTCGGCGGGGGAGAACTGGTGCACAGCATTGCAATTCGAACAGGCGTTGGTCAGCGGCGCTGTCGACTCGATTCAACCCAGCGTGACCAAGGTCGGGGGTATCTCCGAATGCTTGCGTATCGCCGAGGCCGCTAGCCAGCACAAGGCCGTCGTCCTGCCCCATTGCCCGTATTTCGGGCCAGGCCTGATCGCTACGCTGCACCTAGCAGCGGTTCAACCGACGGTACCGCAGGTCGAGTACCTGTTCGTTGAGCCGGCCGGCTGGCTCTACCCGATAGAGGCGCTGCGCCAGGGCAATCAGTTGCACATCCCACAAGGTGCAGGCCTGGGGGTGGACATCGACACCGCTGTCATCGAGCGTTTCCGCCGGAGCTGATCGCTCACCGCCTCACTTAATGCGTTGGCACAGCTGCTACGACCCAGCGGTGTGGGCTGGCTGTGCCTGGAATTCTGATCGAGGAGGCTTTATGCAAGCCATTGAACTGAGCAATGCCGTCTGGTCCCTTCGGTTGCTCCCTGGGTGGGGAGGGCGCGTCGCCGCGCTCAAGGCCGAAGGACTGGATATCTTGCTGCCGGTCAGCAGTACCGTGTTCAACCCATTGGACTGGCCCCGGGCGGGCGCGTATCCGCTGATGCCATACTGCAACCGCCTGAAAGACGCGCGCTTGTCCTTTGCCGGGCAGACTTACCAGCTACCCGCCCACCCTGCGGCACAGCCTCATACGCTTCACGGTATCAGCCATACCCAAGCCTGGGAGGTGGTCAGCGCGGATCAGCAGCAGGTGCTTATCGCTTGCACTTATCAAGGCCCACACTGGCCCTGGATGTTTCGTGCCGAGCAACGGTTCACGCTTGAAGGCAATTGCCTGCGCATTACCCTGGCGCTGGTAAACCTGGGTGACACCGACATGCCCGCAGGTTTTGGGCTGCATCCGTACTTCCAGCGCCACCCCGGCATGCGCGCTCGCTACAGCCGCGGGCGTGAGTGGCTGATCGACGATCAATACCTGGCCACTGGTGAGTTTGTCGACGCAGTCGGCGGCATCACGCTGCAGGCCGATGACCCGGCTGCTGTGGCCCATTACCAGTCCCGCTGGGACGGCAAGCTGAACCTTGAGTATCGCGAAGGTCGTCTGGCGATCAGCGTATCCAGCCCGTTGTCGCATTTTGTCGCCTTTGCACCGGCGAACGCACCGTTCGTTTGCCTTGAACCGGTGTCGCACTTGGCAGATGCGTTCAACCGGGAGCGCTCGGAGTGGCGCGAAGTTGGAACGCACGTGCTTGAGCCCGGGGCGCGATTGACGGCCACCCTCGACTTCGAGTGGCACGGTCACTGAGTACTGGCTCCTGATTTAACCCCCCCCCACTGCACTGAGAATAAAAACAATGAAACACTCCTTGTATGGAGCGGGCTTCGCTCGCGCTGCAAAACCGTTGTCGCTGTTGATCGGCTTAAGTCCTTTTTGCGCGCAGGCTGCGTTACTGGAGGATGGCAAAGCTAATCTGACGTTCCGCAATTTCTACTACAACCATGATCTACGTGACTCGACGAAGCCTGCGCAGTCGAAACTCGAAGAATGGGCTCAGGGTTTTATCTTCAAAGGCGAATCCGGGTACACCGACACCACGATTGGTGTGGGCGTCGATGTATATGCGGGTCTTGGTCTGAAGCTCGACTCATCTCCCTCGCGCAGTGGCACTGCATTGCTGCCTGGGGCCTACAAGCGCGCGGGGGCACCGCGCAATGCTGACCCACGTTCGGCGGATGAATTTTCCGAAGCCACCGCGGCGTTGAAATTGAAGTACTCCAAAAGTGAGCTGAAGGTAGGTGGCCTGTTCCCCAGAATTCCCTTGGTCAGTTCGGGGGATGCGCGCCTGCTGCCGCAGTTTTTCGAAGGTGCCATGCTGGACATTCGCGAAATTGAGAACCTGGACATCGGCCTGGGGCAGATGCGTCAGGTTAACCAGCGAGAATTTGCCGGCAATCGCGATATACAGGTGGGCAACTACCTGAGCGTGACCAGCGACCGCTTCAACTACCTTGGGGGCACCTGGCGCATGACCCCACAGACCTCCGTGGGCGTCTGGGCGGGCCGGCTGGAGGATGTCTACGACCAGACGCTCTATACCGGCACGCATGCAGTGAAGGCGGGCGACTGGAACCTGTCAGGTACGCTCAACTACCTGGATTCCAGCGAATCCGGCAGCGAAAGGGCGGGCAAGCTGGACAGCCGTATGACGTCTGCGATGCTCAGCGCGAACCTCAGGGCCCAGACGTTCCGGATTGGCTACCAGTACAACGCGGGCGACAGCGCGCTGCCGTTCATTCACGACACGGATCTGCCGGGAGCCGCCAATGCCGTGCAGGTGCTGAGATTCGACCGTGCTCAAGAGCGCTCCTGGCAAGCCCGGTACGACCTGGACTTTGCCCCCCTTGGGGTGCCGGGGCTGAGTGCCTTCGCACGGTATGTACGCGGCGACAACTTCAAGGTGGCCGGAGAAGACGCCAGCGAGTGGGAGCGCAACATCGATGTGTCCTATGTGATTCAAAGCGGGCCACTCAAAAACGTGGCCCTACGCTGGCGGAACGTACAGCTGCAAGGCGATGCGACCGGGCGGCGCGACGAAAACCGCGTCATCATCGCCTACACCTTGCCGCTGTTCTGACCTGCCGCCTGCACCACCGACTTCTCGCGGGGACGGTGGATGCAATTTTTTGGAGCTTCGAACCGATGTCTGAACAGCTCAGCCCACACATGAGAGCCTACGTTGAACGTGCCCAGGCCTTCGCGCCGGCAGGGCAGGACCTGCCGGCGCGCAGGCGCGCGTTTCTCGCCGCCTGCCGTGCATGCACCGGTGCGGCACCAGCGCACTGGCGCATCGATGACCTTGAACATGAAGGCGTGCGCCTGCGCGTGTACAAGCCGCAGGCGGCTGCGCCACGCGGTGGATGGCCAACACTGCTGTACGTGCACGGCGGGGGCTGGGATCTGGGTAGCCTGGATACGCATGACTGGTTTGCCTTTGCCCTCGCTTCCCGCCTGCAAGCGGCAATCGTCGCGGTGGAGTATCGGCTTGCCCCAGAGCATCCGTATCCGGCGCCGCTGGACGATTGCCTGAAAGCCTGGCAAGGCTTACGCCAAGGGCGCCTGGCCGACGATCTGTGCACCGAACGGCTGATCGTCGCGGGCGACAGTGCTGGGGGGACGCTGGCTGCAGGGTTATGCATGGCACTGCGCAGGGACGGCGAGGCACAACCGTTGGGGCAGGTGCTCGTTTACCCGGTGCTCACAACCCGCACTGATTTACCTTCCATGTCAGAGCATGCCCAAGCACCTATGATGACTGTTGAAGGCTTGCAGAAATCCCTGGCCGGCTATTTACCTGATGACGCCAATCGGTTCGATGCATGCGCCATGCCCCTTGAGGCAGCCAATCATCAAGGACTGGCGCCGGCGTTTATCGGTGTCGCCGAAATTGACCCGCTGCGCGATCACGGTGTTGCCTATGCCAGCGCGTTAAGCAAGTGTGCCGTGCCCGTTCAGTTGGTGGTAGGACGGGGGATGATCCACTCATCCCTCAGGGCATTTGGCGACGACGAGGTCGAGGCGCTTTACGATCGAATGGCCAAATGGATGGCCGAACGGTTCGAATCACAGCCCTGAGTGCTGTGACCCGAATGGCCCCTCGTTCGCGCGGGGTACTGCAACCGTGACAGCGGCTTAGAAGCCGTTTTGCAGGTTTGCTTGTTTGCCCAGGTACTCCCGGGCCCTCGCAACCTCCGCTGCCGGTATCTCTGGCGCAGCGTTTCCCCAACTGTTGCGCACGTAGGTCAGCACCGCAGCAATGTCGGCATTGCTGAGCTTCCAGTCGAACGAAGGCATGCCGGCACCGGTGACATTTGCCTCGGTGATCGCGGCTCTGCTGCCGGCCAGTACCGTTGTCACCAGGTTGGAGTGGCTTGCTGCACGAATCCCCGGATTGTCGGCGAAGCCGGTAACCATGCCAGGGATGCCCTCACCGCCGACATTGTGGCAGGCCATGCAGTTGTGCTCATAAACGGCGGCACCACGGCGCATGACTGGCGTCGCTTGAGCAAGCGCTTCGGGCTTGGCGGCCTGCGAACCTGGCAGTGAATGCAGGTATTCGGCAATCGCTGCCAGGTCATGATCATTTAAATACTGGCTCGAAAACGCGATGACTTCGGCCATCGTGCCTGATGCCACTGCCTGGTGGTTGCTGCCAGTCTTGAGGTACTGCTGGATCTGCTCGGCGCTCCAGGCCCCTAGACCGTGGTATCGATCCCCGGTGATTTCGGGTGCATGGCTGCCGGCTACATCTGCACCTTGCAGGTAGCGGCCAGTATCGCCGCCGAGCAGGTTCTTCGGTGTGTGACACGAGGCACAATGGCCAGCACCGTCTACCAGGTAACGGCCGCGGTTCCATTGTTCAGACTGCGATGGGTCGGCCTGGAACGGTGAGTTGTCGAAGAACAGCAGGTTCCACCCGTGCATCGCCAGGCGGATGTTGTACGGGAAGCCCAGCGTGTTCTGCTTTGCCGGCTGCTCGACAGGTTGCAGTGAGCGTATATAGGCCCATAAGTCGTGCATGTCATCGTCTTTGAAGCGCACGTAAGCGTTGTAGGGCATGGCCGGGTACAACAGCTGCCCATCCTTGTGCTTGCCGTGGCGCACGGCCCGGAAGAAGTCGCGCTCGGTCCAGTGGCCCAGGCCGGTGTTGAGGGCAGGGGTTATGTTGGTTGAATAGATCACCCCGAACGGCGTCTGCAAACCATAACCGCCGGCGAACGGCTTGCCGCCCGGAACACTGTGACAAGCGGCGCAGTCACCCTGAATCGATACATAGGCACCGCGGGCGATAGCGGCCGGGTCGGCGGGGCTGGCTTGGGCTGCCGTGACCTGGTCGTCGGCGACGTCATCGGCAGCGGTATTGTTGTTGCTGTACAGGGCGGCGCCCAGCCCCACCAGTGCCAGCGAGGCGACAGTCGCTACCAGCAGTTTTTTCTTGCTCATGCCAGCTCTCCTCATGCTTGTACCAATGGGCCAGGGTTTTTCAGGTAGTGCTCGAGGATCGCCTTGGCGGTCCACAACGCCAGCGCACCAATGGTCACGGTGGGGTTATAGCCGCCGTTATTGGGGAACGATGAAGCGCCAAGCACGAACACGTTGTGCGCGGCCCAGGATTGCTGATAGCGGTTCAGTGCGCTGGTGGTGGGGGCGGTGCCCATGACCACACCGCCGTTGGTGTGCGACGAGTCATTGGCGCGAAATGGCGTGTAGTGGTCTGCAGCGAAGTTGTAGGACTCGATATGCTGGCCTCCGACAGCCTTGGCGATCTGCTCGCACTTTTGCCGGATGAACTCACCTGAGCGTTTGTCGTTGAGGTTGTAATCGAACGTCATGCGCATCAGCGGTCGACCGTAGTTGTCCTTGTAGGTCGGGTCCAGGTCGAAGTACATGTCTTCATGCGCGTAGCTGGTGCCTTGGCCCTGGATCATCGCCCAGTTCTGGTAGCTGTGGCGGAACGCCTGCTTCCACCCCTTGCCCCAGGCCGGGGCGCCTTTGGGCAGTACGCCGGCCATGCCAATCGGCAAGCCGCTGTTGGACAACGACTGGATACCCGCACCGCCAATGAACCCCAACCCGCTGTGGTCGAAGTTGTCGGCATTGAAGTCGTCGATCTGAATCGCCAGGCAGCCGGTGTTCATGAACGGATTGAGGTGTGCGTTCTCGAACCACAGGTAGGCATACGAAAGGGTCTGGAAGCTGTAGTTGCGCCCGATCACCCCGCGTCGTGTGCGCGGGTCGTAAGGCTCGCCGATGCCCGAGAGCAGCATCAGGCGCACATTGTCGAGTTGATAGGCAGCGACGATGACGATGTCGGCAGGTTGTTCGCCACGCACGCCGTTCTTGTCGACGTAGCTGACGCCGGTTGCGGTCTTGCCATCGGGCGACTTGTTGATATGCAGGACTTCGGTCTCGGTCAGCAGCTCGAAGGTGGAGTGGCGCATCAATGCGGGCACGACGCAGGCGTTGGGGCTGCTCTTGGACCAGTTGCCGCAGCCGAACAGCTGGCAGTAACCGCAATAGGTGCAGGGCCCCATACGGACACCCAGCGGGTTGACGTAGGCCTGGGATATCGTTCCGGCAGGCACAGGGAACGGGTGATAGCCCATCTGCGTAGTCTTCTCGCTGAAGATGTCGTTCCAGTGGCTCGGGACCAATGGCGGCGTAGGGAATTCACGGCTGCGTGAGCCCTCGAACGGGTTGCCGCCGGGCATGACCACGCCTTGGATGACACCTGCCTTGCCACTCGTGCCGGCAATGCGCTCGAAGCGATCGTAGAAAGGCTCCAGTTCCTGGTAGGTGACACCCCAGTCCTGCACCTGCAGGCCAGGCAGCAAGTGGCCCTTGCCGTAACGCTCCACGGTCTTGCTGTAAGGCTCGAAGTCGAACGGGTTGAAGCGCCAGGAGGCTGCGGCCCAGTGCGTGCCTGCGCCACCCACATTGTTGCCGAGGGTGAGGTTGCTCCACTCGCGAACGGGCAGCGCCTCCTGACGGGCGTTGTTGCGTACGGTGTAGGTTTCCTGGCGCGGTGCCTGAAGAATTTCCCTGCGCGTTGCCCAGCGCAGCTCGTCGGTGTCCACCGAGGGTGGAAAGTCGGTGGCGGTGTCACGCCAGGCGCCGCGTTCGATGGCGACTACCCGCAGCCCAGCCCTGGCCAGTTCCTCTGCAATCACCGAGCCCGACCAGCCCAGGCCGATGACAACCACGTCCGCTTTAGGTCTTGTTGTTTTCATGCGTGTTCCTTGGTTCGCGCGCAGCCGGGCGCCAGCAGATGCCGTGACCGCCCTGCGCGAAGGGTGTGCGATAGGCTGTGTTCCCGGTCAGACTGCCTTGTCGAGAAGGCTCACTGGTTCCAGGTGGAGTGGTTGGCCCTTTTTGTGAAGGTAGGGCCGGTAGTCGTAGCGTGCCCCCGGAAAGCCGATCAAGCGCCAGCCCACCATGTTGCGGTTGCCGCCGTACATCGGGTCAGCCAGGTAACCTTCACGCACGTTCTGCAGCAGCAGGGCGAAGAAACCGGCACCCAGGGGTAATGGCAGGCGGTCCTGGCCGGCTTCCATGGCGCGAAGCAGGTCGTCCTGGCGGTCGGGGTCGAGTGCGCTGAACAGCGTGCCGTACTGGGTGCGACAGTAGTCGCCCAGACGTGCAAGGGCTTCACGGTAACGCTGGGCGGGGGTTAGCTGGAATTGCGGGCCTTGTTCGGGCGTGCCTTGCTTGTAGGGGCCAAGGCGATAGGTGCTGGCCGCCTGGCCGTAGGGGCCGGCCAGCTGGCGGTCAATAAAGACCACGCAACCCGCCTGGCTGGCACTTATGCCCAGCTCGTCTTCGGGAATGAGCCGGTCGAAGATGGCTGTCACTTCATGTGCTTCGGCAGCGGTGAAATACACCAGTGCACCCGGGGTTGGCGGCGACGGCAGCGCATCAGCCTGGGTGCCAACAGGGAAGTGGCTATCGGAACGTATCACGCCGGCGCTGGCGCTGCTGATCGCGCCAAGGGCGCTGATTTGAACAAGCGATATCAAGGCTTCACGTCTGTTCATGTCCATCATCCTCAGGACGTGCATCGACCGCAATCGGTGCCTGGCACCGCGCGATGACGCTTGAGTTATTGTTATCGGCTTGATGCAACGTGCGCCGCACACTGTGTGTTCGGCCGGGCAGGCAGGTCCCCGGCAAGTCACCGACGGGGCTGAACGTTGCTTCGAATCCAAGCGGGGCGAGTCTAGGGCTGTGACAGAACATCGCGCCACGATGCTTTTGATGGGTTTCCTTCAAAATTTTCGCAGGCTACTCTTGCGCGACTTATCGAACGCTGGATCACGGGGTAGGGCAGGTATGTCTTCAGAGGGCAAAGGGCAGGGGCGTGCGGCAGTCACCTTGAGCGACGTGGCTCGTTTGGCCGGAGTTGCGCCCATGACGGTATCGCGCTATCTCAACCAGCCGGAAACCGTGCGTGAGCCTACCCGCCTGAAAGTACGCCGCGCCATCGAGCAAACCGGCTATGTGCACAACCGCCTGGCCGGTTCGCTGAAGTCCAGCCGGACTCGGCTGGTGGCGGTAGTGGTGCCGATGGTAACCAACCCGATTTTTTCCGACGCGTTCCAGGCGATCAACGAGCGCCTGGCCAAGGCTGGGTATCAGGTGCTGTTGGGCGTCTCGGGTTACCAGAGTGAGCAGGAGCAGGAGTTGCTTGAGGTGATCCTCAGCCGTCGCCCGGACGGCATCATCCTCACCGGCACCCTGCATACCACCACCAGCCGCAACCGTCTGCGGGCTGCGGGCGTGCCGGTAGTGGAAACCTGGGATTTGTCAGCCGAACCGATCGATATGCTGGTCGGGTTTTCCCATGAGCAGGCGGGCCGCGACGTTGCTCGGCATCTGCTTGGCCAAGGCTATCGGCATTTCGCCCTGTTCGCTGTCGATGACCCACGCGGTTTGCGGCGCGCTGACAGCTTCAGCCAGGCGCTGGCCGAGGAGGGGTTCACTGACCTGCACCGGCGCACCTGGCAAGGCTTGCCGTCGCTGGCGCAGGGGCGCGAGGGGCTGAGCGCCTTGTTACAGGCTTTGCCTGGCGATGCCAACGAGCCCTTTGTGGTGGTGTGCACCTCCGACACCATTGCTCAGGGTGTGCTCACTGAAGCCGCTGCCCGTGGCATCCGCGTGCCGGATCAGCTGGCGGTAATGGGGTTCGGTGACATGGCATTCGCGGCTCATACCTTTCCCGCCTTGTCCACGGTCAGGATCGACGGCACGCTCATGGGGCAGACAGCCGCAATGATGCTTTTGGAGCGCTTGCAGGGTGATGGCGTGTCGTTGAAAACGGTCGATATCGGCTTTGAGCTGGTGAAGCGCGATAGCACTGTCTAGCGGGATCCAGCGCTGCTTCGTGGTGTAAAGGTAACGTTATCAGATCGACATTTTTTTAATTAATAACTCAAATGCTCTTGTCCATCCTGATGCAATGCGCTAGGTTTTTTAGCGGAAATGGTAACGATACCATTTGGCTGGAATGGATTCAGGATAAGAACAATGTCCAAGATAACCTGCGTTAGAACCCTGCGCCTGCCCGAGCGCCCCAAGCTGATATGGCTGGAGATCGAAACCGATGAAGGGCTTATCGGCCTGGGCGAAACCTTTCGCGGTGCTGCCACTGTAGAAGCTGCGATACACGAACTCATTGCGCCAGGTCTGATCGGCAGGGATTCGCGGCAGATCGAGGCCATCGCCCTGGAACTCAGCAACCCGTACATCGGCTACCACAGCGCAAGCGCTGAAATCCGCGCCGCCAGCGCGGTGGACATCGCCCTGTGGGACCTCAAGGGCCAGCGTCATGGTGTGCCTATCCACGAAGCCATGGGCGGTGCCTGCCGCGAGCGGATTCGTGTGTACAACACCTGCGCCGGCTATGACTTCAACACTCAGCAAGGCGCACGCCGCGAGATCACTGCGGCCGATCGTGCGCAGGGCCCCTACGACGATCAACTGGCCTTCAGCCGCGATGCCGGCGCCCTGGCGATCAGCCTGGTGGAAGAGGGCTACACGGCCATGAAAATCTGGCCGTTCGACCCGTTTGCCCGCCAGCAGGGGGCCAACAGCATCAGCCTTGAAGAGGTGCGCAAAGGCTGTGAGGCGTTCCGCCAGATTCGCCAGGCTGTGGGGGATCGCATCGAAATCATGTGCGAGATGCACAGCCTCTGGGACAGCACTGCAGCCCTGCGTATCTGCCAGGCACTGGAGGCCTTCGATGTGTACTGGGTGGAAGACCCGCTGTGCAAAATGGACGATACCCAGGCCCTGGCCGACCTGCGCAACCGTACCCGGGTGCCGATCTGCGCCAGCGAGACACTCGGCGGCAGCACTGCCTACCGCGACCTGCTCAACGCCGGCAGCCTCGATTATCTGATGCTGGACCTGGTGTGGTGCGGTGGTTTCACCGAGGCACGCAAGATTGCCGCGTTGGCCCAGGCCTACAACAAGCCGCTGGCACCGCATGACTGCACCGGGCCCGTGGCGCTGTACGCCGGCCTGCACCTGGGGCTGCATGCACCCACTGCCGTGCTGCAGGAGGTCGTGCGCGCGTCGCTGTCGACCTGGTATGGCGAATTGGTGACCCAGGTGCCGCAGATCGAAGCGGGCTTCGCGCTCGCGCCGACTTTGCCGGGACTGGGGACGGCGCTGCGGCCGGAAATCCGGCGGCGGGCGGACGCAATCATCCGAGAAACCCACTGCTGAGTGGTTGCGGTGCAGCAACTTGACTGCGCCGCCAATCCGCCATCGAGAATACAATGAAAAAAACACATTCTCTGCGCCGTTTTTTTGCCGAACATCGCCGCTACGAAGTCATCATCCTGCTGTTCGTGATGATGATCATCAACCAGGGCGACCGCGCCACGCTGTCCATCGCCGGCGCCAGCCTGGCCGACGAAATGGGTTTGGGGCATGCCCAGATGGGCTGGCTGTTCTCCGCCTTTGCCTGGGCCTACATGCTACTGCAACTGCCCGGTGGACTGGCCATTGACCGGTTCGGCAGCATCCGTGTGCTGGGCCTGGCGATCGTCGCCTGGTCGGTATTCACCGGCCTGATTGGCACGGTGGCGATGATGCCGGTAGGGCTCGCGTTTTTCGCCGTGTTCATCCTGCGCTTCATGGTCGGTGCGGCCGAGGCCCCGTGCTTTCCTGCCAACAGCAAGATCGTTTCGATGTGGTTTCCCACTGCCGAGCGCGGTACTGCAACGGCGATCTTCAATTCCTCACAGTATTTCGCAGCGGTAGTCTTCACACCGCTGCTGGCCTGGATATCCACTCGCTGGGGCTGGCCGTGGGTGTTCTACGTGATGGGCCTCGCCGGCGTGCTCATGGGGTTGGTGTTCATCCGCCGAATCAAAGCGCCGGTCGAGCATCCCTCCATCACACCTTCGGAGCTGGAGGCCATGCGCGTCGGAGGCGCCAGCCTGCGAGAGCATGCGGCCAGCCGCCCGCAGGCAGGGGGCTGGAACCAGACCTGGGAACGTGCCCGCGGCTTACTCAGGCAGCGCATGTACCTAGGGATCTACCTGGCCCAATTCTGCATCAGTACCTTGACGTTTTTCTTCCTCACCTGGTTCCCCGTGTACCTGGTGCAGCAGCGTGGGCTGTCGCTGCTCGATGCCGGGTTGCTCGCCGCAGTGCCGGCGATCTGCGGCTTCGTGGGGGGAATCACCGGGGGCATGGCGTCCGACTGGATGCTGCGCAAAGGCATGTCGTTGACCCTGGCGCGCAAGCTGCCGATCTTCATCGGCATGGCGCTGTCGATGAGCATGATCTTGTGCAACTACGTGGACACCAACCTGCTGGTGGTGCTGTTCATGGCGCTGGCGTTCTTCGGCAAGGGCGTGGGCGCCCTGGGTTGGGCAATCATCGCGGACGTCTCGCCCAAGGACAGCATTGGCATGAATGGCGCCATCTTCAATACCTTCGGCAGCCTGGCCGGCATCGTCACACCGGTGGTGATTGGCTACATGGTGCAGTCGATGAACTCGTTCAACGGCGCTTTGATCTACGTCGCCCTGAATGCCGTCGGTGCGTTCGTCAGCTACCTGGTGATCGTCGGCCCGCTGCGCCGCCCAGACGAGGGCGCCAACGGCCAGGATGATGCGCGATCCGGCCCGTCTCTCAACGCTGCGGCTGCCAATTGATACCCGCTGTGGCCACATTACTGACAAGGACAACAATAATGTACAAGAGCAGAAAGCTGTTCCGCGCCTTGAGCCTGGCAACGTGCCTGACCGGCCTGGCCGGCACCCCGCAGGCACACGCCAGCCAGTGGCCGGCCATGGGCCCCGCGCTCACTGAAGTGGCACGCCTGGATTGGCTGTGCAATGCGGTGGCGCTGACCTCTGACGGTCGCCTGTTCGTCGGCCTGCCGCGCTGGCCGGGGTTCGAGAAAACCCCCTCCATTGCTGAGGTCATGCCTGATGGCAGCCTCAAGCCCTTCCCAGGCGGGCAGTGGAACGACTGGGCGCCGGGCAAGCCAAGTGCGGCCGCGCTGGTAAAGATCAACACCATCCACATCTTCGACGATGACACCTTGTGGGCGATCGACCAAGGCGAGGATGCAGGCCCTGAAGGCATCAATCCCGGGCAGAAGATCCTCCAGTTCGATACCCGCAGCGGCAAGCTGTTGCGCAGCATCAGCCTACCCGCCAGCGTGCTGCCGGCTGGCGCGAACCTCAATGATTTGCGCCTGGACAGCGAACACGCCTATGTGACCGACTCCGGCCTGGGTGGGGTCATCGTCGTCAACTTGCGCACCGGTGACGCTGTCAGGCGGCTGGCGGGGCACCCGTCGACGCAGATGATTCCAACCCGACGGCCAATCGGTGAAGACGGCCATGTGTTGTTGCTGCCGGACGGCAGTGATCACCAGGTGCACTCAGACCCCATCGAGATCAGTCCCGATGGCCAGTGGCTCTATTACCAGCCGCTGAGCGGGCCATTGTGGCGGGTACCGACCGCCGGCCTGCGTGACCCAGGGCTGAGCGATGAGGCGTTGGGCAAGCAAGTGCAGTTCGTCTACAACACCAACCCGCTCACCGGCACCGCAATCGACAGTGCCGGCAATATTTACATGGGCGAGTACGACAAGCCTCGGGTCACCGTCTACTCGCCGGATGGCACCCTGCGCGTTGTCGCGGAGGACGAGCGCTTGGCCAATCCCGACGCGATGATCATTTCCGACCAGCGCGAGCTGTATATACCGGTTCCGCAGAGTGCCCGCATGGCGTCTAACCGTGGGCCGGGCGGAAAGGATGCGCTGCAGTTGCCATTCAAGATCTACAAGCTGCAGCTGCCCAAAAACCTTGGCGATCGGGAGAAAGTCCCTGGACTGGTCGGCAAACCGTTAGCCACCACACGTTGAGCCCCCGGGCAGGTGTTGCGGCGCCTGCCAACCCTGCACCTTTCACACCCATGATCCAGCGGCCGTCATTGGCGGCCGCAGGGTGCCTACGCCTGCGCAAAAGGCCCCCATACATTTTCCAAGCCTGCCTGTGCAATGGCGCACAGGTCGTAAACCCAGGAGTTGTAACCATGAAAACAAAAAACAGCATGGCCGCTTTGAGCTTCGCCTTCATCGCTTCCGCTTTCACCCATGTGCAGGCGGCTAATGCGCCGAGTACTTCAGTGGTCACCCAGGAAAACCTGTCGACCGCTGCGGCCCAGCAGTTGGCCGAACGCGCAACCGAGATGGCCCGCAGCCGCAGCATGAACATCTGTATTGCCGTGACCGACGCCGACGGGCATCTGCTGGCCTTTACCCGCATGCAGGGCGCTTACGCCGGTTGCGTCGAAGCGTCGATCGCCAAGGCCAAGTCTGCAGCGCGCTTTGCCATCAATACCATCACCTTCTACGACCTGGCGCGAAAAGAGAACCTGGCCATCGGCACCATTCCGGGCATCCTGCCAGCGGTGGGCGGCGTAGTGGTCAAGCATGACAACAACGTGATTGGCAGTGTGGGCATCAGCGGCGCGACAGACCTGACCGAACAGAAACTGGCTGAAGACGTGGCGGCCACGTTCCATTGAGGCAGCGGCCTCCGGTGTTGCTGGGGGCCGTATTTGACCTGCACTTTGTCTGCAAGGAATCGAACATGAGCTTGTCACGTTTACTGTTAAGCGCCGCTGTCGCGGGAGCCTTGCCTCTGGCCAGCGCCGCCGATACACCTGAGCCATTGCTTGGCACGGCGAACCTGTCGCTGGCCGGAGCCTCCGCGCTGCTGGACCGGGCAGTTGCCAAGGCGATTGGCGAAGGGTTGCACCCATGCATCGCGATCACCGATGCCAGCGGTTACCTGCTGGCGTTCAAACGCATGGATGGCGCGGCGCCGGGGTGCGTCGAGGCAGCCATCAAAAAAGCCAACTCGGCCGCAATCAACGATGTCGACACGGTGGTGTTCTACGACATGGCGCGCAAGGACAACCTGCAACTGGGCAGCATCCCGGGCATCCTGCCGGCGGTAGCGGGCCTGGTGATACGCCAGCAGGGCCAGCGCGTCGGCGGAATGGGAGTGGCGGGTGGTGCCAGTGATGCCCAAGAGCAGCGCTTTGCCACCGAAGTCGTTCGCGCCTTCGAAAAAACGCTGCCTGCTCCGCAACCCCTCAAGGAGACCCATCCATGAACAGTGCCACCCTGCGTCTTGACCCTGTCGATGGCGCTTCTGCCAGCGATTATGGCCTCCTGAAGCCTTCGACCATGCCTCACTCGCTCAGCGTGGCGGGGCTGGCGGCTACGCTGCTGGCCGCTGTCTACTGTGGCTGGGGCAACCATACGTTGCCAGATTTCGCAGCCTGGTCCAGCACCTTCTGGATGGGTGTGGCCTTGCTCAGCGCCGTAATGATCACACCCAGGGTGTTCGCGCCTGGCTACCTGTTGTCGCTGCTGCCGTTTCTGCTCGCCTGGCGCGTCGCGGCCATGAATGACGCGCAGGTAATGGTGTGGGTCGCGAGTATCGCCGCCATTCCGATCTTTCTACAGTTCGTGGACTGTGCCTTCAGCGACCTGCGCCGAGACCGCTCCAAGCCAGGTGCGTGGTTGGGCACCTTGTTGTGGCAGGCGACGCTCGTGCGCATGTACTTCGGCTTGAACGAGCTCTGCCACAGCGCTGAAAAGATCTTTGCCGGCATGGGCTGGTTTCATAAGCTCGAAGCGGGCTTCCAGGGTTTCGGCCTGGGGGAAATGGCTGCGGCATTCGTGATTCTGGGCGGTTTGATCGAGTTCGCCAGTGCAGTCAGTGTCGGTCTTGGCCTGTTTGCCAGGCTGGGCGCGTTCGTCAGCCTCATCTACTTCCTGGTGGCCACCGTCGGTTTTGGTGGGGAATGGAGCCGCGGTTACGCGTGGGCCTCGGCAGGCGGTGGTGGTTGGGAGTACGTGATGCTGCTGATGATCGTGTTCGGCGGGGTGATGATGACGGGCGCCGGGAAGTTTTCACTGGACGGCTGGTTGTTGCATCGTCGGCTTATCCCGCGGCGGTTTGTACCCTTGGCGGTCAACAAGCAAGGGCAGGGCTGAGCTCGACGGCAGTAGGCTAAAACCGGGCAGGCATGGCAGACTGCCCGCTTTAAGTAACTGGATGTTGCAAGGTGGACAAGATCGAGCGTCGCCAGCGCATGGCCGATGTTGCCCGTCAGGCAGGGGTCAGCCTGAGCACCGTGGACCGCGTGTTGAACGAACGCGGCAGTGTCTCCGACAGTAAGCGCCGCAAAGTGCTGCAAGCGGCGCAGGCTCTAGGGCTCAAGCGCTTACTGCCATCGCCGGTGCACGGTCTGCTGCGTTTCGACCTGCTGATGGTCGACAGTGCAACCGATCACTTCCAGCGGCTGACGGCAGCGTTCGTTCAGCAGGCGCAGATGCACCGCTCGCGCCTGGTCCTGCAGCGCCAAGTCTGGCAAGAGCGAGATCCGCAGCAGTTGCTGGCGTTGATCAATAAGCCCAAGGTGCCGCGCCAGGGCATGATCGTGGTGGCTCAGGACACCCCTGAAGTACGCGCTGCGCTGAAGGCGCAAATGGATGCCGGCGTTCCGGTGGTGCTGCTGACCAGCAGCCTCTCGGGGCTGACGGGCGCAACCTATGTCGGCATCGATAACCACAAGGCCGGCCGTGCCGCCGGCCGGCTGATGAGCCAGTGGGTCCGCCCGGGTCAGGGCCCGGTATTGCTGGTGACCAATTCGCTGCTGTACCACGCTCATCAGCAGCGGGTTCAAGGGTTTCTCGAAGTCATGGGCGAACGGGCGCCGAACGTCGCGGTGCTTGGGCCGTTGGAATGCTTTGATGATGACGACCTGAACGCGGCGACACTCAGCGAATACGCCAGCCAGGCTGCGCCAATCGCCGGGTTGTATACCACGGGCAGTGGATCGACCGGAGTGCATCGCGGGCTGAAGCGTTTCAAGGCAAGCCCTGTCTGGATCAGCCATGAGGCGACGCATCAGCATGCCGCGATGCTCGCCGAAGGGGTGCTGTCGTTGGTACTCGACCAGGACCCTGAAGGGCAGGCAGAAGCCGCCATCCAGCAACTGCTCTACGCCAACGGTGACCTGGCCGCGCCCCCGCAAGTGCACCCACAGCTGCGTATAGTGATCGACGAGACCGTTGATTCTGTCCGACCCTGATGGTGTTTTGACGTAAACACGTCAAAGCCTCAATGGCGTGGCGTAATGTCGCGCCCTACACTGGCGCCCGCCGTGATTGGCAGGTCGCCAGGTACACCTCCCAGCATCCCGCGCTTTTCGTTCGCCCACTGCATCCCCATCGCTTCGACGTGCTCATCCGTGCGCGCCGTGTGCCTTTGTGCGCCCGAAAAACCGCTACCTGCCCACGGTCCCCCGTGATTGTCGATAAGGAGAATTCCATGAAGCGTAGGGACGCCTTGCGTTCTATGGGTGCGCTGTTCGCCGCCGCAGGCCTTGCCAAGGTCGGTGCGGTGGAACTCAAGTCGGTGCCCTCAGAAACCGGCTTGACCCGCGAAATGCTGCCGTCACCGGTCATGAGCGGCGGCCAGGGCAACGTGTTCAAAGGCCAGGCTCGCGCCACCCTGACGGCGGTGTTCGACCGCTTGATCCCCCAAGACCAGCTTGGGCCATCGGCCAGTGAAGCGGGGTGCGTGGACTTTCTCGATGCCCAGATGAATGGGCCCTATGGTGAGTCGAAAGACCTCTATCTGGACCAGCCGCTGCGCGCCGACGAGTCGCAACTGATGGGCCTGACCATCAGCCTGCGCACCCGCCGCGACTACACCCTGGCTGGGCTCGCGTTCATTGACCGGCACGCCCGGGCGCGCCATTCCAAACCCTTCGCCGAGCTCGAAGGCGAGCAGATGGACGCTGTGCTGTCTGATCTGGAGGCCGGCAAGCTCGATTGGGAAGGCAAGGGCAGCAGCAACCGGCTGTTCGAGTTCCTGCTGATGAGCGTGCGTGAGGGCTACTTCTCCGACCCGCTTTACGGCGGCAACCGCGGGATGGTCGGCTGGAAGCTGGTTGGCTTCCCCGGTGCCCGTTACGACTACCGCCAATACATCGACCGGCGCGGTCAGGACTTGGGCCTTGAGCCCATCAGCCTGATCCCGGTGAGCTGAGCCCAGGAGATACCCATGGCAATTCAACGCAAGAAAGCTGACGTCGTGATCGTCGGCCTGGGCTGGGCCGGCTCGCTGATGGCCGAAGAACTCACTCGAGCCGGACTGGAAGTGGTGGCCATCGACCGCGGCCCCTGGCTCGACACCTCCACCGATACCCCGCCAGCGGTCGACCCGGACGAACTGCGCTGGACCATACGCCGCGAGCTGCTGCTGCAGCCAGGTGATTACACCCTGACGTTCCGCAATCAGTCAGGCCAGACCGCGGTGCCGACGCGTGAACTGAAGGCCTTCCAGATGGGCAAGTCGGTCGGTGGCGCAGGCTTCCATTGGGCCGGCATGGCCTGGCGCTTCTCCGAGTGGGACTTCCGCGTGCGCTCGGCCACGCTGGAGCGCTACGGCGCGAGCAAGCTCAAGGGCCTGGAGCAGGTGCAGGACTGGGGCATCACCTATGCCGACCTCGAGCCGTTCTACGACCGCTTCGAGCGCATCGCCGGTATTTCCGGTGTGGCTGGCAATATCAACGGCAAGCTGCAACCTGGTGGCAACCCCTTCGAAGGGCCACGCAGCCGGGAATTCCCGACGCCAGCGCTCAAAGAATCGCAGCTGATGCAGATGTACCGCGACAGCACTGCGCAAATGGGCCTGCACCCGTTCTACATCCCCGTCGCCCACGTCGGCGCGGCCTATGTGAACCCGCTCGGGGTAAGCATGGCGCCTTGCACCTACTGTGGCTATTGCATGTTCCACGGTTGCGGTAACTACTCCAAGTCTTCGCCCCAGGCCTGCGTGATCCCGGCGCTGATGCGGCGCAAGAACTTCACCCTGATCACCCAGGGTTACGTGACCAAGATCCATAAGGCTGAAGACGGCAAGACCGCCACCGGCGTGAGCTATTTCGACGAACAGGGCCGCGAAGTGATCCAGCCGGCCGATATCGTCGCGCTGTGCTCGTTCACCTATGATAACGCGCGGCTGATGATGATCAGCCAGATCGGTCAGCAGTACGACCCGGTGACCCAGACCGGCACTCTTGGCCGTGCCTACAACTACCAGACCTGCTCGGGCGCCCACGTGTGGTTCGAGGACCAGACACTCAACCCGTTCATTGGCGCTGGTGGCCTGGGTATCCAGGTCGACGACTACAACGGTGACAACTTCGATCACAGCCAGCACGACTTCATTGGCGGCGCCGGCTTGCTCACTGTTTCCCGCGAGGGCATGCCGATTGGTCGCTCCGGCCTGCTGCCGCCTGGTACCCCGCGCTGGGGTAAAGGCTTCAAGCAGAACTACCAGGACAACTACCAGAACTACGGCATCATCTTCGGCCAGGGCACCTCGATGCCGACCCGCGATGCCTACTTGTCACTGGACCCGAACTACAAGGACCGCTGGGGCACACCGCTGCTGCGCATGACCTTCGACTGGAACCAGAACGACCGCAACATGGCCCGCTTCATCGAGCAGCGCGCAGTGGACATTGGCAAGAAGATGGGTGCCAAGCACGTACAAACGTTCAATTCGGCGGCAAAGTCCTGGAGCCCGTACGACGAGAACTCCAACCACACCCAAGGCGGCATGATCATGGGCGAAGACCCGCTTACCAGCGCGGTCAACACCTACCTGCAAAGCTGGGATGCACACAACGTGTTCGTGGTCGGCGCATCGGCGTTCCCGACCAACGCGGGTTACAACCCCACCAGCACCGTCGGCGCTTTGGCCATTCGTACGGCACGCGCGATCCATGAAAAGTATCAGCACAACCCCGGTTCCCTGGTGTGAGGCCCGCGATGCTCAACAAGAAAACCGCCCTGATCGGCGGCGGCGTGCTGGCCTTGGCTGGTGCCGTGATGCTCGGCCTGGTCATCCAGGCCAACTCCACCGCACGCTCGCAGGTGGCTGACGATACGGTGCGTCTTGGCGATTTCAAGTCCACTGATGCGGCGCTGATCAAGCAGGGTGAGTATGTAATGCGGGGCGCTGACTGTGCGGCCTGCCATACGGCCAAGAGTGGCGATTTTGCCGGTGGCTATGTGATCGGCACGCCATTCGGTGATATTCAGTCGTCCAACATTACCCCCGACCGCGAAACCGGTATAGGCAACTACACCCAGCGCGACTTCTTCAATGCGGTGCGCCAGGGCCAGGGCCGTCATGGCCTGCTGTTCCCGGCAATGCCTTACACCGACTACACGCGCATGAGCGACGATGACCTGCGCGCGCTGTGGGCATTCTTCAGCACGATCGAGCCGAAGGCGCACAAAGTCGACGAGCTGGCGGGCATGAACTTCCCGTTCAACCAGCGTTTGCTGATGGCCGGCTGGAACTGGATGTTTTTCGACAACCAGCCATACGCCCCCGATCCTGGGCAAAGCGTGGAGTGGAACCGTGGCCGGTACCTGGTTGACGGGGCAGGGCACTGTGCAGCCTGCCACAGCCCGCGTAACGCCTTGGGTGGCCCGATTGCCAGCCAGGCCCTGCAGGGTGGGCTGGTAGGCACTTGGTTCGCGCCTAACATCACCAACGACCCGCACCAGGGCTTGGGGGACAGCTCGGTCGAGCAGATCGTCGACTACCTGAAAACCGGCAGTGACGGTGTGGCAGTGGCCAGTGGGCCGATGGCCGAAGCGATCGAGAACTCGACGCAGCACCTGACCGAGCAAGACCTGCGCGCCATTGCGGTTTACCTCAAGTCGTTGCCTGGCACGCCGCAACCCGCACCTCAAGCACTGGCCGCAAGCGATGCGCGCATGCAACGCGGCGGGCAAGGGTACGAGGTGCACTGTTCGGCCTGTCACGGCACTGCGGGCGAGGGTGTGAGCCATATGATCACTGGTTTCGCCGGCAACAAGGCGATCCTGGCGACCAACACCGACACGCTCACCAGCGTGGTCCTGGGGGGGGCGCGTGCGGTGCATACCCACACCTACACCACCGGTGCCGGCATGCCGGCGTTCGACTGGAAGCTCAGTGACAGCGAGATCGCCGACATCCTCACATTTGCCCGCAACAGCTGGGGCAACAGTGCCCAGCCGGTCACAGCTGCGGAAGTGACGAAGATGCGCAAGCAGCTTGAGCTGCCTGAGCAAATGCGCGCCAGCGTTCAGTAATCACCCGCGGCTGAACCTGCGGCACAGGTGGAGCACGGCCATTGGCCCTGTGCACCACCTGTGCCGCAGGCCCTTTGGCGGCGAGAGCCGCAACAGGCAGCATCCAATAACAAAGAGAACCATCAATGTCCATTTTCAAACAGCGCGTCTTGCTTGCCGCTTTGGTCTGCGCCCCGACCGTTCATGCTGCAGAGCCTTTTGCCAGCGATTCCCCTTGGGCGCTGGGCGACTGGAATGGCGCCCGCAGCGACCTGGCTCAGCAGGGCGTGGACTTCGAATTCGCTTATGTCGGCGAAATCGGTGCCAATCTTGGCGGCGGCTACAACAACGACCGTACTGCCCGTTACAGCGACCAATATTCCTTGGGCGCCCGTTTCGACCTGGAGAAACTGCTCGGCTGGCACGACGCGCGCTTCCAGCTGACCGTGGCCAACCGCAACGGCGACAACATTTCCAACGACCGCGTTGGCGACCCCCGCACCGGTACGCTCAGCTCGTCGCAGGAAGTCTGGGGCCGTGGCTCGCATTGGCGCATGACCCAGCTGTACTACCAGCAAGCGTTCTTCGATCGGCACCTGGATATCAAGGCGGGGCGCTTCGGTGAGGGTGAGGACTTCAACAGCTTTGACTGCAACTTTCAGAACCTGACTTTTTGCGGCTCGCAGGTCGGGAACTGGGGTGGCATCTGGTACAACTGGCCGATCACCCAGTGGGCGCTGCGGGTCAAGTACCAGCTCAGTCCCGAGCTGTTTGCGCAAATCGGCGCGTACGAGCAGAACCCGTCGAACACTCAGAACGACAATGGCTTCAAGCTCAGTGGCAGCGGCACCGAGGGAGCGGTGCTGCCGCTGGAACTGGTATGGCAGCCGCGCATTGACGGCCTACCGGGTGAGTACCGTGCCGGTTATTACTACAGTACGTCCAACGCCAAGGACGTGCTCAAGGACAGCCGTGGCCAGCCTGCTGTAATAAGCGGAGCAGCCTATCGCAGCGCATCGAACAAGCACGGCGTGTGGCTGGGTGCCATGCAGCAGATAACCCAGCACGCTGGTGATGCTTCACGCGGGCTGACCGTTTTTGCAATGGGCACGGCTCATGACCGTAAGACCAGCAAGGTCGATCACTACTTGTCGGTGGGCGCTATCTACAAGGGCCCATTCGATGCACGGCCAAAGGACGATGTCGGCCTGGCACTATCGGAAGTCCATGTGAACGCGGCCTACCGAAAGAATGCGGCGCTGACCAATCAGGTCAACGGGATCGATGACTACGGCAACCCCGACTATTTGCCGATCCAGGAGACCGAGTACAACGCCGAGCTGAACTATGGCATTCATCTAGCCGATTGGCTGACGGTGCGGCCGAACCTGCAGTTTGTGCGTCACCCAGGCGGGGTGAAACAGGTTGACGATGCCTGGGTAGGCGGTTTGAAGGTGCAAGCGAGCTTCTGAGTACAGCAGTGCTGGTACGCGCGCCGGGCAAGGCACAAGCCTTGCCCTGCTTGCAAGCGGGTCAGCCTTGCTGCAACAAGTGCCGTGCCGCAGCCAGGGCCTGGCTGCGGAGCGTGGCTGTATCGAGCCCGATGAGTTGGCCCCCACGTTTGACGATACGGCCGTCGGCGATCACGGTGTCGACGTCTGCTGGAGTCGCCGACTGAACGATGCACGCCACGGGATCGTTGACTGGGAACATGCCCAGCCTGCGGGTGTCGATCAGTGCCAGGTCGGCCCGCTTGCCCACAGAGATCGAACCTGTTTCCTGGCCGATGCCCATGGCATGCGCCGCCCCCTGTGTGGCCCAATGCAACGCATCCCTGGCGGTCATCAGTTGCTCATCACCGGAAGTGCCGATAGCCAGGTTGAGGCAGGTCTGCATGAGCATGAACGGGTTGGCATTACCACCCAGTATCAACGTGTCGATGCCGAGCGTGACCGGTAGTTTCGCGCGATGCAGCGCCGCCACTGGGGGCAGTCCATAGCCAACACGCATTTCAGTCAAGGGTGTGATGCACACGGTCGCGCCCGCCTGCGCGATGCTGGCCATGTCTTGTTCATCGGCGTGGGTGGCATGCACCAGCTGCACGGACGGGCTCAACAGGCCTCGGCTAGCCAGTTGTTGAATAGCCTTTTTCTCCTGCATCTGGCGGCTGACGGCAATATGGGTGGATACAGGCAGACCATGGGCTTTGGCAAATGCAAATTCTTCTTCCCAGATCGGCGCTTCGGTGCGTTCCGGGCCGCGGCTGGCCAAACCAAGATCGATACGCCGATGCGCGGAGGCCTGCAGTTGGGACTGGATACGCTCGATGTCCTTGAAGTCCATTAAGCCGGTGGCCGGCAAGTCCTGCGCGTAGCCGTACCACAGCCGCGCCCGCAATCCGCTGGAAGCCAGCGCGCGCAGTTCGGCCTGTGCGAAGTCGGGGTCGCGGATGTTGTGCGCCCAGCTGTTGACCGTGGTGATGCCCGCGTGAACGGCCTCAGCCAGCCCGAGGCGGACGCTGAGTTCGGTGAGGGCAGGGGTAAAGCGCTTGCTGGTGGCTTGCTGGCTAACAAAGAAGGCAGGCCCACCCGGAACAGGCGCGCTGTTGCGCAGCAGGCTGTTCCACAAATGCCAGTGGGTATCGATGAACCCTGGTATCACGATCATGTCCGTTGCGTCGATTACCTGGGCCTGAGAGGCGTCCAGGCCCGTGCCGAGCTGGCGGATAATGCCGTGCTCGATCAGTACGTCGGCACTGTTCATGTCGCCAAGCGCGGGATCCATGGTTGTCACAGTGGCATTGCGAATTAGCAGGCGACCAGCGCGCTCTTGTGGGAGGACGCTGGCCTGAACTGGAAGCATCAGACTGGCGCCTGCTAACGAGCCGAGTTGTAGCAATGTGCGGCGATCAATGGCCATTAAGCTTTCATCCTGGAATGTGGTGCTACAGAGTCACTTCGCCAGCGAAGCGAGCATTCGTAAATGCGACAGTGATGGTGGAGCTCGAGTTCGTTGGTGCGGCGGCGCTGGGGTGATGTGCTGATTACAGGCGGGTGTTGATCGTTTGCGAAGTAACGAATAATACTGCATTTAACATAATATGCATTATGCGAACCTACGTATTTTGCTGCTGGGCCGGAGGTGACAGATTTGAAACCAGGCCAATCTCCAAAAGCCCGAATCCGGCCATTCCTTGACCCAGGTTAACGCCACCTCACTTCCCCGTGATTAAAATGCGGGCTCCGCACCCTCACGGGGAATCTGGCATGACGATCATCGTAACCGGCGCCGCGGGCTTTATCGGTAGCAACCTCGTTCAGGCGCTCAACCAACGCAACGAAACCGAAATCATCGCTGTCGATGACCTGACTGACGGTGACAAATTCCGCAACCTGGCCTGCAGCGAAATTTCCGATTACCTGGACAAGGACGACTTCCTCGAGCGCTTCAGCCGTGGCCAGTTCGGCAAGGTGCGCGCCGTACTGCATCAAGGCGCATGTTCGAGCACCGTTGAAGCGGACGGTCGCTTCATGATGGATAACAACTACCGGTTCAGTCGTGAGTTGCTGGCGGCTGCTCAACATCAGCAGGTCCCGTTTTTATACGCATCATCGGCAGCCGTCTACGGCGCAGGCCAGGACTTTCGCGAACAACGTGAATGTGAGCGCCCGCTGAATGTTTACGGCTATTCGAAATTTCTCTTCGATCAACACGTACGCCGGCAGCTACCGGCCGCACGCAGCCAGATCGTCGGGTTGCGTTATTTCAACGTCTACGGGCCCCATGAGCAGCACAAAGGCACTATGGCGTCAGTGGCCCTGCACTGCTACAACCAGTACCAGGCCCACGGCAAAGTCAGCCTGTTCGGCAGTTATGGCGAGTACCCGAACGGTGGCCATCTGCGTGATTTCGTCTCTGTGGAGGATGTGGTCAAGGTGAACATGTTCTTCCTTGATAGCCCGCAATCCAGCGGCATCTTCAACGTAGGCAGTGGCCGCGCCCAGCCATTCAATGACGTGGCCTTGGCCGTGATCAATCGGCTGCGTGAGCGGCAAGACCAACCCCCGTTGTCACTCGAGATGGCCTTGCTCGAAGGCATTCTGGAGTACAGCGAATTTCCTGAGCATTTGCGGGGCAAGTACCAGTGTTACACCTGCGCAGACCTGAGGTGCTTGCGCGCTGCCGGCTATACGGCGCCTACATTGACTGCCCAGCAAGGCGTGGCCCGCTACTGCGATTGGTTGCAGGGTATCCAAAGCCCGTCACCGGCTCCGTTGAAGAATGCGGCGGCAGCTTGATATTGCGCATTCAAGCCCAGTCCGGGTACTTTCAGCTGCTCCTCAGGCATTTATTGGCTAAATCTTGGCGATAACTACACTAAATAGTCATTTAGTGTAGTTAGGATTTAACCATGACCGTAGCGTCTGCCTTGGTAGCCTGGCTGATTGCTGGATCGGCCAACAGCTCAGTCACCCGACTTGCAAATGCTTGCAAGGTAAACGGCTTGGTCAGCACTTGCCTCCCCGCTGCTTGCACATATCCCGTGATGAACATTGTTTTCAGAGCGGGTTGGATCGCAGTCGCCTGTTCGGCCAGTTGCCACCCATCCATTGCGCCAGGCAAGCCCACATCGCTAACCAGCAGGTCGACGTCTCCCCCTGAGCGCAACAGTTCGAGCGCTGCGACACCATCGCCCGCCTGGAGCACCTGGTAGCCCTGTTCCTCCAGGGTTTCCTGCAGGATAATGCGCATCGTGTGCTCATCTTCCACCAGCAATATGACCTTTCCCTGCTGTAGCTCAATCTCAGGCGCTTTTGCCGCGTCCTGCTCGGGTTCGGCCACATCACCGCTATGCCGAGGCAAATAAAGATCGACCCGCGTGCCTTCATCCTGCTTCGAGTGGATCTTCACCTGGCCGCCCGATTGCTGCGCGAAGCCGTAGATCATCGAAAGCCCCAGCCCCGTGCCCTGCCCTACGGGTTTGGTGGTGTAAAAAGGTTCGAAGACATGAGGTAGCACCTCAGGCGCGATGCCGATGCCGGTGTCGGTTACGCTCAGGTGCAGGTATTGCCCAGGCGCCAGGTCATGTTGTGGGGCCTCGTGCACCGTCAGCGCCAGGTTGCGCGCCGCCAAGGTGATCTGCCCCCCGCCAGGCATGGCATCGCGAGCATTATTGCAGAGGTTCAGCAACGCGTTCTCAAGTTGGCTGGCATCGACGAACGCGGGCCAAAGTGCCACGTCGCACAGGGTATCGACCCGAATGCCGGGCCCTGCCGTGCGCTGTACCAGCTCACTCATGCCATGCAACAACGTGGGGAGCTCCACAGCCTTGGGCTCCAGTGTCTGACGCCGCGAAAACGCCAACAGGCGGTGGGTCAAAATGGCAGCGCGGCTGGCGGCGCTTCGTGCGGCACTGATGTGCTTGTCGACTTCCCCCATGCGGCCCTGATGGATGCGATGGCTGAGCAGCTCGAGCGAACCACTGATGCTGCCAAGCAAGTTGTTGAAATCGTGCGCCAGGCCGCCGGTCAATTGGCCAACCGCTTCCATTTTCTGCGACTGGCGCAGTTGTTCTTCGGCAGCCATCAACTCTGCCGTGCGCTGGCTAACCCTTTGCTCCAGCGTCTCGTTGAGTTCGCGCAAGGCTTCTTCGGCTATTGTCCGCTCCAGCAGGTCAGCGGCTGTTCGCGCCAGAATGTCGAGCAGGCGCAAAACCCGCTCCGAGGGCTGATGCGGTTGGCTCCAGTGCGTAGAGATCATGCCCAGCAACTGGCCGCTGCGCGATTGCAGTGGCGTGGTCTGTGCTGCCCGGATGCCGGCATTGCGGAAGCACAGCAGCTCTTCGGTGCCGGTGATCTCGTCCCACCGTTCAAAGTCCGAGACGACCGCACGCTCGCCACGCCTGAGGGCCAGGCCGCAGCTGCTCAGCGCATCGTGGCGCACCCACTGCCAGAACTGCACGGCCTCGGGGGGCAGCCCGCGCGAGCACAGCAATTGCAGCTGCCCGCCATGCCCAGACGGATGATCGGGCGGGCAAAGCACCTGCATCGTCGCAAATTGCGAGCCGGTGATGCTGGCGGCGGCGTCGACGATCTTGTCATAGAGCGCCCGGCGGTCCTGCTCGCCGATCAGGGTAACGCTGATGCTGTGCAACAGGTCGATGTCGGCCAGCGCGGTGGTTGTCATGTCGGTCCCTCGAGGTGGTCAGCCTTGCAGCCTCAAGCCAACCCACCAAATCGTTTGTAGAAGCTTTCGTTCACGTCCGGCAAAGGGCCATCGGCCGTTTCCAGTGCCGTATTCAACCACGCCTCCGCCTGGGCGAACACCAGCCGATACAGGTTGCGGCACAACTGCCTTGCCGCCCTGCCTTCCCAGTCACCCGGCAAAAGCTCGTCGGGCAGCTGCGGGTCGCGCAACAGCAGCCTGCGGTACTCGTGGATCAACAAGGTGCGGGCCAGGAAGCAGTCTTCAGGGTTGAGCGCGTCCTGTTCTTTCAAGCCTTGCCACAGTGGCCGGAACAGCTGGATGAACTCGCTGTACTGTTGCCCCAGTTCGTCAATACGCCAGCTTTCGCGCACCTGCGCGCGCATGGCCTTGGAGGCCAGTACTTCCTGCGTATGGGTTTCGAAGACGATGCTGTCGTCGCTCGCTTCCAGCTCGCGCAGGGTCGCGGCCAGGTCGGCGCGGTCCGCGCGCGGGCAACCGAGCACGTTCGGGGCCATGGCGCCGAAACCCTGCCATTCCAGTTCTTCGCGCACGGCCTTGCGTTTGCCGGGGTCGAGTTGCGACAGCAAGACCAGGGTCCAGGCGCCGTCCCAGGCCGGCTGGCTGGGGCTGTAGACACGCTTGAACGCCTTCTCGAAACGCCTGCGGCCGGTACCGGTAAGGCTGTAGTAACTGCGCCGGCCGACCTTTTCAGCGGTCAGCCAGCCTTCCTTGGTCAGGCGGAAGATAGACGTGCGGATCAGCCGTTCGTTGATGCCGACAGGTTCCAGCAGGTTGATCAGGCTGCCGAGCCAGACCGTACCGCCATGGGGCTCGATGGCATCGCCGTACAGGGTGATGATCAGCGAGCTGGCGCGGATCGGCGTCTGCTCCTGAAAGCGGGTGATCAGGTGGTTCAGCGGGGCGAGGTTGCTCATAGAGGAACTGTGCGCGGAGAAACCACCGACTATACCTGTGCGGCGGCCCGCCTGGCCATTGCGCGCTGCAGGGAGGTTCATGCGCCCTCCTCGCCTTTGGGCCGGAAGCCGCCGTCACCCATGCGCGGGCGCTGGGGTTCGGCTGCGGCCAGTGGTGGGCATTCGACCAGGCTGGCCATGCAGCGCTGGCTGAGGCGTTGATATTCGGCGGTGCCGCGTTGCTTCCAGCGCAGTTCCTGCTCGGTCAATGGGCGTTTGGCCTGGGCGGGTGAGCCGATTACCAGGCTCTGTTCGGCGCACTCGAACCCGGCCTTGACGAACGCCGTGGCGCCGACGATGCAGCGCGGCGCGATGCGGGCGCCGTCCATGACCACCGCATTCATGCCGATCAGTGCGTCAGCGCCCACGCGGCAGCCATGCAGCACCGCACCATGGCCAACATGGCCGTTGCGCTCGATCACCGTGTCGCCACCGGGGAAGCCATGCATCACGCAGGTGTCCTGCAGGTTGGCGCCCTCCTCCAGGACGATGCGCCCGAAATCACCGCGCAGCGAGGCCAGTGGCCCTACATAACAGTGCGCGCCGACGATGACGTCACCGATCAATACGGCGCTTGGGTGGACATAGGCCGTCGGATCGATGACGGGGGTCAGGCCGTCGAGTCGGTAGCAGGGCATGTCGTATCTCCTGAAATGATTCGTATCGTATCTTGATCTTGTATCGTATGCCTGCTGGGCGTCAATCCTCTTGAACGCAGCTAAATTGCTTGTTCCTGGGAGAATCTACAGAGCTAAAGGTCGTATAACGAGATACACAATCCGTATTTCGCTATTGATTGTGTGTATCGCATGGTGTTTATATTGACCGCACCTGGGCACGCTCACCCGTCGCCCCTGCAGACAATTCCAAAAAAAGCCGGCCACTCGATGCGCCGGGCCAAGCAGCTTGAGGACCCCGACATGCCGCGTTATCTCCTAGTGCAGGCGCCGGAACACGGCGTTCGCCGGATCACCCTGCAACGCCCAGAGGCCCTCAATGCCCTGTGCACCGAACTGCTGGCAGAGCTGGCCGCCGAACTGGATGCCGCAGAGCGCGACGAGCAGACCCGCGCCGTGGTCATTACCGGCAGCCGCAAGGCGTTCGCCGCCGGTGCCGATATTCGCGAAATGGCCGAGCGTGACCTGGTTGGCATTCTCAATGACCCGCGGGTTGCCCACTGGCAGCGCATTGCGGCCTTCTGCAAACCCCTGATCGCTGCCGTGAACGGCTACGCCCTGGGCGGTGGCTGCGAGCTGGCGATGTGTGCCGACATCGTGATCGCGGGCAGCGATGCCCGCTTCGGCCAGCCTGAAATCAACCTTGGCATCATCCCCGGTGCCGGTGGCACCCAGCGCTTGCTGCGCGCCGTCGGCAAGCCCCTGGCGATGCAGATGGTCCTCACCGGTGAAGCGATTGACGCCCGGCATGCCCTGCAAGCCGGCCTGGTCAGCGAAATCACCCAGCCAGAACTGACGGTGGAGCGCGCTACCCAAGTTGCCCGCAGCATCGCCGCCAAGGCGCCGCTGGCGGTGCGCCTGGCCAAGGAGGCGCTGCTCAAGGCCGGCGACACCGACCTTGCCAGCGGCCTGCGCTTCGAGCGCCACGCCTTCACCCTGCTGGCCGGTACCACCGACCGCGACGAAGGCATCCGCGCCTTCCAGGAAAAACGCCCGGCCCAGTTCAAAGGCCGTTGATTTGCCCTTCCCATCGCCTGACGGAGCAAGCCTTCCATGACGTTCGAGCACATTCTGTTTTCCATCGAGGGCGGTGTTGCCCAGCTCATCCTGAACCGCCCCGAGCAACTCAACAGCTTCAACACGCAGATGCACATGGAGGTGCGCGAGGCGCTCAAGCAGGTGCGCCAGAGCAGCGAAGCACGGGTGCTGCTGGTAACCGGGGAAGGCCGCGGCTTCTGCGCAGGCCAGGACCTGTCCGACCGCAATGTCGCCCCTGGCGCGGCAATGCCTGACCTGGGCGAGTCCATCGACACGTTCTACAACCCGCTGGTGCGCACCCTGCGTGACCTGCCGCTGCCGGTCATCTGCGCAGTCAATGGCGTGGCGGCAGGCGCCGGGGCGAACATTGCGCTGGCCTGCGACCTGGTGCTGGCGGCCCGTTCCGCCAGTTTCATCCAGGCCTTCTGCAAGATTGGCCTGGTCCCCGATTCCGGCGGCACCTGGTTGCTGCCGCGGCTGGTTGGCATGGCACGGGCCAAAGCGCTGGCGATGCTCGGCGAGCGCCTGAGCGCCGAGCAGGCGCAGCAGTGGGGCCTGATCCACCGCGTGGTCGACGATGCCGAGCTGCGCGACGAGGCCATCGCCCTCGCCCGCCACCTGGCCAGCCAGCCCACCTACGGCCTGGCACTGATCAAGCGCAGCCTCAATGCCAGTTTCGACAATGGCTTCGACCAGCAGCTGGAGCTTGAGCGCGACCTGCAGCGCCTGGCCGGGCGCAGTGAAGATTATCGTGAGGGCGTGAGCGCCTTCATGAACAAGCGCACACCCGCGTTCAAGGGGCGTTGAACATGCAAGCACTTCAAAGCAGTGCCGTGGTCGCAGTGATCGGTGCGGGCGCCATGGGGGCTGGTATCGCCCAGGTGGCAGCCCAGGCTGGCCACCCGGTAAAGCTCTACGATAACCGCCCCGGTGTTGCGGCGCAGGCCGTGGCCGGTATCGATCGCCAGCTCGGTCGCCTTGTAGAAAAAGGCAAACTGCAGCCCGATGCCCGCGAAGCGATCGTGGCGCGCCTGCAGCCGGTGGAGGTGATCGAAGCCTTGGTCGACGCCCGGCTAGTGATCGAGGCCATCGTCGAAAACCTGCAGGTCAAGCAAGACCTGTTACGCCAGCTGGAAGCACTGTGCGCAGAGGACTGCATACTCGCCAGCAATACCTCGTCCCTGTCGATCACCAGCCTGGCGGCGGGCCTTGCCCGGCCGCAGAACGTGGTCGGCATGCACTTCTTCAACCCTGCGCCGTTGATGGCGCTGGTTGAAATCGTTTCGGGCCTGGCCACCGAGCCAAACGTCGCCGCCGTGCTTTATCACACGGCAAAGGCCTGGGGTAAAAAGCCGGTTCACACCCGTTCCACGCCCGGTTTCATCGTCAATCGCGTGGCGCGGCCGTTCTATGCCGAAAGCCTGCGCCTGCTGCAGGAGGGCGCGGCCGACTGCGCAACACTCGATGCCTTGCTGCGCGATGCCGGTGGTTTCCGCATGGGCGCGTTCGAACTCACCGACCTGATCGGGCATGACGTCAACTACGCCGTCACCTGTTCGGTGTTCGATGCATTTTATGGTGATTCCCGCTTCCAGCCCTCGCTGGTACAGAAGGAGCTGGTCGATGCGGGCCGTCTCGGGCGCAAGAGCGGGCATGGCTTCTATCGCTACGCCGAAGGCGCCGAGCGCCCGCCCGTGGCAGAACTTGCCAGTGCGCTGACGGTTGACCGCTGCGTGGTCGAAGGCCATCTCGGGGCGCTGCAGCCGCTGGTTGAGCGCTTGCGCGACAGTGGGCTTGCCATTACCGAACGCGCAGGCCGTGGCGTGATCCAGGTCGGCGATGCGGCCCTTGCGCTTTGCGATGGGCGCCTGGCCAGCCAGCGTGCCCGGGATGAGGGCCTGCGCAACCTGGTGCTGATCGATCTGGCCCTGGATTACCGCACGGCTTCGCGCATCGCCATCAGCTGGTCGGCCGACACCACTGCCACGGCACGTGACCAGGTTGTCGCACTGCTGCACCGGGCAGGCATCCAGGTGGCCGCGGTTGCCGACCTGCCTGGCCTGGTGGTGCTGCGGACCGTGGCCATGCTTGCCAACGAGGCCGCCGATGCCGTGTTGCAAGGCGTCGGCAGCGCCGCCGACATCGACCTGGCCATGTGCGCCGGGGTCAATTACCCACGCGGCCCATTGGCCTGGGCCGAGCAGATCGGCCTGGGTTACACGCTGTGCGTGCTGGAACACCTGCAGGCCAGCTATGGCGAAAGCCGCTACCGCCCTTCCCTGCTGCTGCGCCGCAGCCACGCCCAAGGAGCCCGCCTGCATGACTGAATTGCAACGCACCCCGGACGAACTGGCCCAGGCCTGCGCCGCCGCCCTGTTCTCCCGCGACCAGGCCAGCCAGGCCCTGGGCATCCGCCTGCGCAGTGCCGGCGCAGGCCAGGCCCGCCTGAGCATGCCGGTGCGCGCCGACATGATCCAGGGCCACGGCACCTGCCACGGTGGTTTCCTCTTCGCCCTCGCCGACTCGGCCTTTGCCTTCGCGTGCAACAGCTACGACGAAGCCACGGTCGCCCTGGGCTGCAGCATCGACTACGTCGCCCCCGCACTGTGCGGTGATGTGCTGACTGCAAGTGCGGCCGAAATGAGCCGCAAGGGCCGCACCGGGCTGTACGACGTGCGCATCGAAAACCAGCGCGGCGAGCTGATCGCCCTGTTCCACGGCAAATCCTACAAAGTGCGCGGCACGGTGCTCGCGCAGGAGACCGCAAATGACTGAACACCCTCCCCTCGATGCGCTGATCATCGATGCCGTGCGCACGCCGATCGGCCGTTACGGCGGCGCCCTCAGCAGCGTACGCGCCGACGACCTGGCCGCCGTGCCAATCAAGGCGCTGGTCGCGCGCTACCCGGCGCTTGACTGGTCCGCCATCGACGACGTGATCCTTGGTTGCGCCAACCAGGCCGGTGAGGACAACCGCAACGTGGCGCGCATGGCCGCGCTGCTGGCCGGCCTGCCGATCAGCGTGCCCGGCACCACGATCAACCGCCTGTGCGGCTCCGGCATGGACGCCATCGGCAACGCCGCCCGCGCCCTGCGCTGCGGTGAAGCCGGGCTGATGCTGGCCGGCGGCGTCGAGTCGATGTCGCGTGCACCTTTTGTCATGGGCAAGTCCGAGCAGGCCTTTGGCCGCAGCGCCGAGCTGTTCGATACGACCATCGGTTGGCGCTTCGTCAACACACTGATGCAGGCCGAGTTCGGCATCGATTCGATGCCCGAAACGGCCGAAAACGTCGCCGACCAGTTCGCTATCTGCCGTGCCGACCAGGATGCTTTCGCCCTGCGCAGCCAGCACAAGGCCGCCGCCGCCCAGGCCCGCGGCCGGCTGGCACGTGAAATCGTGCCGGTGGAAATCGCCCAGCGCAAAGGCCCGGCCATTCGGGTCGAGCAGGATGAACACCCGCGCGCCGACACCACCCTGGAGCAACTGGCCAGGCTGGGTACGCCGTTCCGTCAAGGCGGCAGCGTCACGGCGGGCAATGCGTCGGGGGTCAACGATGGTGCGTGCGCGCTGTTGCTGGCCAGCAGCGCAGCCGCCCGCCGCCATGGCCTGAAGGCGCGAGGGCGGATCGTCGGCATGGCGGTGGCCGGCGTTGAGCCACGCATCATGGGCATCGGCCCGGTGCCGGCGACCCACAAGGTGCTGGAACTGACCGGCCTGTCACTGGCCGACATGGACGTCATCGAGCTCAACGAAGCCTTCGCCGCCCAAGGCCTGGCCGTGTTGCGCGAGCTGGGCCTGGCTGATGACGACGCGCGGGTCAACCGTAACGGCGGCGCCATTGCACTTGGCCACCCGCTGGGCATGAGCGGCGCCCGCCTGGTCACCACCGCCCTGCACGAACTGGAAGAAAGCGCCGGCCGCTACGCCCTGTGCACCATGTGCATCGGTGTCGGCCAAGGCATTGCCATGGTCATCGAACGCCTCTGACCAATGGCTTGTTACTGAACGCGACGCCGCCGGTTATGCTGCGTCCATGACACTCACGGCGCCGCTCCTTATAGAGGAAGGCGCCGGTCTACAAGAACAATTCGAGTGATGCCATGAACATGTACCATGATGCCGATCGTGCCCTGCTGGACCCGATGGAAACCGCCAGTGTCGACGCCCTGCGTCAGCACCAGCTGGAGCGGTTGCGCTGGAGCCTGAACCACGCCTACGACAACGTGCCGCTGTACCGTAAACGCTTCGACGAGTGCGGCGCCCACCCGGAGGACCTGAAGTCCCTCGACGACCTGGCGAAATTCCCCTTCACCGGCAAGAACGACCTGCGCGACAACTACCCCTACGGCATGTTCGCCGTGCCCCAGCAGGAGGTGGTGCGCCTGCACGCCTCCAGCGGCACCACAGGCAAGCCGACCGTGGTGGGCTACACCCAGAACGACATCGACACCTGGGCCAATGTGGTCGCCCGCTCGATCCGCGCTGCAGGTGGGCGCAAGGGCGACAAGGTGCATGTGTCCTACGGCTATGGCCTGTTCACCGGCGGCCTGGGTGCGCACTATGGGGCGGAGCGCCTGGGGTGTACGGTAATCCCCATGTCGGGCGGCCAGACCGAGAAGCAAGTACAGCTGATTCGGGACTTCCAGCCCGACATCATCATGGTCACGCCCTCCTATATGCTCAACCTGGCCGACGAGATCGAGCGCCAGGGCATCGACCCGCACGACCTCAAACTGCGCCTGGGCATCTTCGGTGCCGAGCCATGGACAGACGAACTGCGGCGCTCCATCGAGCAACGGCTGGGCATCGATGCGCTGGATATCTATGGCCTGTCCGAGATCATGGGCCCGGGCGTGGCCATGGAGTGCATCGAGACCAAGGATGGCCCGACCATCTGGGAAGACCACTTCTACCCCGAAATCATCGACCCGGTGACCGGCGCGGTGCTGCCTGACGGCCAACTCGGCGAGCTGGTGTTCACTTCGCTGAGCAAAGAGGCGCTGCCGATGGTGCGCTACCGTACCCGCGACCTGACGCGCCTGCTGCCCGGTACGGCGCGGCCGATGCGGCGTATTGGCAAGATCACCGGGCGCAGTGACGACATGCTGATCATTCGTGGGGTCAACGTGTTCCCGACGCAGATCGAGGAGCAGGTACTTAAAGTCAAACAGCTTTCAGAGCTTTATGAGATTCATCTGTATCGCAATGGCAATCTGGACAGCGTCGAGGTGCACGTGGAGCTGCGGGCTGAGTGCCAGACCATGGAGGACGGCCAGCGCAAGCTGCTCACCGGTGAACTGAGCAAACAGATCAAGACCTACATCGGCATCAGCACCCAGGTGCGACTGCAGCCCTGCGGTACCCTGAAACGCTCCGAAGGCAAGGCGTGCCACGTGTTCGATAAACGGTTGGCTGGCTGAGTCATCGGCTGCCTTTGCGCCCCGGCCTGGCCCGGGGCTTTTTTTGCCTGGGAGAAAGCTGGGGGCTGCTTTGCAGCCCACGGCCTCCCCAAACGATACATAAAACTCATCTGATACACATAAAACTGTTTGACGTTATGTTTTGTATCGCTTACAAATGACTCATGCCTTAGCAGGAGTCGGAACATGTACGCACAGCTAGTGGAAACCGGAGTAAAACGCGTCAAGGCGCTGGACGAGATGTCGCCTGAAGAACGCCACTTCCAGGAAAAGATCGACGCCGAAATCAAGATCGAAGCCAAGAACTGGATGCCCGAGGCCTATCGCCAGACCCTGATCCGGCAGATCTCCCAGCACGCTCATTCGGAAATCGTCGGCATGCTGCCCGAAGGCAACTGGGTCACCCGCGCCCCCAGCCTCAAGCGCAAGCTGCAACTGATGGCCAAGATCCAGGACGAAGCCGGCCACGGCCTGTATCTGTACAGCGCCATGGAAACCCTCGGCGCCGACCGCGACGAAGAAATCGCCAAGCTGCACAGCGGCAAGGCCAAGTATTCGAGCATCTTCAACTACCCGACCCTGAGCTGGGCCGACATGGGCGCGGTGGGCTGGCTGGTCGATGGCGCTGCCATCGTCAACCAGGTGGTGCTGCAGCGCACCTCCTATGGCCCCTACTCCCGCGCCATGGTGCGCATCTGCAAGGAAGAAAGCTTCCACCAGCGCCAAGGCTACGAGCTGCTGCTGACCATGATGCGCCAGGGCACCCAGGCACAGAAGGACATGGTCCAGGACGCCATCAACCGCCTGTGGTGGCCGTCGCTGATGATGTTCGGCCCCAGCGACGAACACTCCCCCAACAGCGCCCAGTCGATGGCCTGGAAGATCAAGCGCCAGACCAACGATGAACTGCGCCAGCGCTTCATCGACCAGACCGTGCCGCAGCTCGAACTGCTCGGCTGCACGGCGCCCGACCCCGACCTCAAGTGGAACGAAGCCCGCGGCCACTACGACTTCGGCGAAATCCAGTGGGACGAGTTCTACGAAGTCATCAAGGGAAACGGCCCGTGCAACCAGGAACGCGTCGCCACCCGGCGCAAGGCCATCGAGGATGGCGCCTGGGTGCGCGAAGCGGCCGTGGCCTACGCACGCAAGCAACAGAACAAGAACGCCGCCTGAGCGGCGATTGATGCGGAGATCTGAAATGTCTGTCTGGACCCTCTACGAAGTGTTCGTACGCAGCAAGCACGGCCTGAACCACAAGCATGTCGGCAGCGTGCACGCCGCCGACGCCGCCATGGCCATCGAGAACGCGCGCGAGCTGTACACCCGCCGCAGCGAAGGGGTCAGCCTGTGGGTGGTGCCTTCGGCACTGATCACCGCCACCTCGCCTGACGAAAAAGACCCGCTGTTCGCGCCGTCGGACGACAAGGTCTACCGCCACGCCAGCTTCTACCAACTGCCCGACGAAGTCGGGCACATGTGAGGTTGGCCATGTACAAGCACGATCTCATCCCTTACCTGCTGTTGCTCGGCGACAGCGCCCTGGTCCAGGGCCAGCGCCTGTGCGAATGGTGTGGCCACGCACCGGCACTGGAAGAAGAGCTGGCCTTGATGAACGTCGGCCTCGACCTGGTGGGCCAGGCGCGCAACTGGCTGGATTACGCCGCCGAGTTGCTGGACGACGGCCGCGACGCCGACGCCCTGGCGTTTCGCCGTGACGAGCGCGCGTACCGCAACCTGTTGCTGGTTGAGCAACCCAATGGCGACTTCGCCGTGACCATGGCCAAGCAGTTCTTCTATGACGCCTGGCACTACGCGGTGCTGCAGCGGCTGGTCGACTCCAGCGACGAACGAATTGCCGGCATTGCTGCCAAGGCCCTCAAGGAAGTCACTTACCACCTGCGCCGTTCGGCTGAATGGGTGCAGCGCCTGGGCGGCGGCACCGACGAAAGCCGTCGGCGCATGCTCGAGGCGATCCCGGCGTTGTGGCGCTTCACTGTCGAGCTCGCGGCAGGCAGCGCTAACGAGGTGCAACTGGCCGAAGCCGGCATCGCGGCCGACCCTGCGCAGGTTGGCGCAGATTGGCTCAAACAGGTCAGCACCCTCTTCGCCTCGGTCGAACTGCCCCTGCCCAAGGCAGCCAGCCACTTCTACCTCAGTGGCCGCCAAGGCCTGCACACCGAACACCTGGGCCTGTTGCTGGCCGAAATGCAGTGCCTGCCAAGGGCCTACCCCGATGCAACCTGGTGAGCTGATTGCCGGTGACCGCGGTGCCCGGGCGCCGCAAAGCGACGACCTCGCGCGCGCCTGGGCGGTACTGGGCGAGGTCATGGACCCGGAAGTGCCGGTGGTCAGTGTGGTGGACTTGGGCATTGTCCGTGACCTGGGCTGGCGTGCCGGCCACCTGCACCTGGTGGTCACACCCACCTACTCGGGTTGCCCAGCCACCGAAGTGATCGAGGGCGATATCCGCCAGGCGCTGGAGCAGGCCGGTTTTCCGGCGCCCGACCTTGAGCGTCGGCTGACCCCGGCCTGGAGCACCGACTGGATCAGTGCGTTGGGCCGTGAACGCCTGCGCGCCTACGGCATCGCCCCACCCAGCGGCAGCGCCAGCAAGCGCAGCCTGCTCGGCGAGGCGCCCCAGGTGTGCTGCCCGCAGTGCGGCAGCCACCACACCGAACTGCTCAGCCAGTTCGGCTCCACGGCCTGCAAGGCGCTGTACCGCTGCCGCGAGTGCCTGGAGCCGTTCGACTATTTCAAATGCATTTGAGCCGTGGAGGCCACCATGAGCCAGTTTCACAGCCTGACCATCAAGCAAGTGCGCAACGAAACCCGCGACGCGGTATCGATTGCTTTCGACGTGCCACCACACCTGCAGGACGCCTTCCGTTTCACCCAGGGCCAGTACCTGGTGATGCGTACCCAGCTGGACGATGAAGAAGTACGCCGCTCCTATTCCATCTGCAGCGCCGTGCAGGATGGCGAGCTGCGCGTAGCCGTCAAACGGGTAGCCGGCGGGCGTTTCTCGGCTTTTGCCAATGACACGCTCAAGGCCGGCCAGCAACTGGAGGTGATGCCGCCGGCAGGCAGCTTCTTCGTGCCGCTGCAGCCGACCCGCCAGGGCAACTACCTGGGCGTGGCCGCTGGCAGCGGCATTACGCCGATCCTGTCGATCATTGCCACTACCCTGGCCAGCGAGCCGCACAGCCGCTTCACCTTGTTGTACGGCAACCGCGCAAGCGCCGGCGCGCTGTTTCGCAACACGCTCGAAGACCTGAAAAACCGCTACCTCGACCGCCTCAACCTGATTTTCGTGTTCAGCCGCGAGCAGCAGGACGTCGACCTGTACAACGGCCGCATCGACGCCGACAAGTGCGGCCAGCTGTTCTCCCGCTGGATGGACGTGGCCAGCCTCGATGCTGCGTTCATCTGCGGCCCGCAGGCCATGACCGAGACCGTGCGCGACAGCCTGCAGGGCAACGGCATGGCCAAGGATCGCATCCATTTCGAGCTGTTCGCTGCTGCCGGCAGCGAGACCCGTCGCGAAGCCCGCGAGGCGGCGCGCCAGGCCGATTCGGCGCTCAGCCAGATCACCGTGATCAGCGATGGGCGGGCTTTGAGCTTCGACCTGCCGCGCAATACCCAGAACGTGCTGGACGCCGGCAACGCCATCGGCGCCGAACTGCCCTACTCGTGCAAAGCCGGGGTGTGCTCGACCTGCAAGTGCCGGGTGATCGAGGGCGAGGTGGAGATGGACAGCAACCATGCGCTGGAAGATTACGAAGTGGCGGCCGGGTACGTGTTGTCGTGCCAGACCTACCCGCTCAGCGACAAGGTGGTCCTCGACTTCGACCAGCTCTGAAACCGAGTCACCCTTTTCGCGGTGAATTCGTTCCTACGGGCCTGCTCGGCCCATGTAGGAGCGGATTCATCCGCGATAGGGCCCTCAGCAACACCGCAACACCCGCGTGACCTCAACAAAAACAATTACAACACCAAGAGATCGCTTGCCATGACCCCCGAACACATCGAGAGCATCAGCAACCACCCCGATTTCCAGCACCTGGTACGGCGCAAGCGCCGCCTCAACGGCAGCCTGACACTGGCCATGCTGGTGATCTACTACGGCTTCGTCCTGCTGGTGGCGTTCTCCCCCAGCACCCTGGGCCAGTCCCTCAGCGGCGGCGTGACCACCGTCGGCATGCTGGTCGGGGTGCTCATGGTGCTGGTGTCCTTCGCCCTCACCGGCATCTATGTGCACCGCGCCAACAACGTGCTCGACCCGCTTAACGACAAGGTCAAGCAGGAGTGCGCGCAATGAACTGGACCGCCATCTCGATGTTCATGGTGTTCGTCTGCTTCACCCTGCTGGTGACCCGCTGGGCGGCCTTGCGCACCCGCTCGGCCAGCGACTTCTACACCGCCGGCGGCGGCCTGACCGGCATGCAGAACGGCCTGGCAATTGCCGGCGACATGATCAGCGCAGCGTCCTTCCTGGGCATTTCAGCGATGATGTTCCTGAATGGTTACGATGGCCTGTTGTATGCCCTGGGCGTACTGGCCGGCTGGCCGATCATCCTGTTCCTGATCGCCGAGCGCCTGCGCAACCTGGGCAAATACACCTTCGCTGACGTGGTTTCCTACCGCCTCGCGCAAACCCCGGTGCGCCTCAGCTCGGCGTTCGGCACCCTGGCTGTGGCACTGATGTACCTGGTGGCGCAGATGGTCGGGGCCGGCAAGTTGATCGAATTGCTGTTCGGCATCAGTTACCTGTACGCGGTCATGCTGGTCGGCGTGCTGATGGTCGCCTACGTCACCTTCGGCGGCATGCTCGCCACCACCTGGGTGCAGATCATCAAGGCGGTCATGCTGCTCTCGGGCACCACCTTCATGGCGTTCATGGTGCTCAAGCATTTCGGCTTCAGCACCGAAGCGATGTTCGCCAACGCCGTGGCCGTGCACGCCAAGGGCCAGGCGATCATGGCGCCGGGCGGCTTGCTGTCGAACCCGGTGGATGCGATTTCGCTGGGCCTGGGCATGATGTTCGGCACCGCCGGGCTGCCGCATATCCTGATGCGCTTCTTTACCGTCAGCGACGCCAAGGAAGCGCGCAAGAGCGTGTTCTACGCCACCGGCTTCATCGGCTACTTCTACCTGCTGCTGATCGTCATCGGTTTTGGCGCCATTGTCATGGTCGGCACCGAACCGGCCTACCGCGATGCCAGCGGCGCGATCATCGGCGGCGGCAACATGGTCGCCGTGCACCTGGCGCAGGCGGTGGGTGGCAACCTGTTCCTGGGCTTCATCTCTGCCGTGGCGTTCGCAACCATTCTGGCTGTGGTGGCTGGCCTGGCGCTTTCCGGGGCTTCGGCGGTGTCCCATGACCTGTATGCCTGCGTGGTGCGCAAGGGCCAGGCCACGGAGCAAGAAGAAATGCGCGTGTCGCGGATCGCCACGCTGGTGATCGGCATGCTGGCGGTGGTGCTGGGGCTGGTGTTCGAGTCGCAGAACATTGCCTTCCTGTCCGGCCTGGTACTGGCCGTGGCCGCTTCGGTCAACTTCCCGGTGTTGCTGCTCTCCATGTTCTGGAAGGGCCTGACCACCCGCGGCGCAGTGTGCGGCAGCATGGCCGGGCTGGTTTCGGCCGTGGTGCTGGTGGTGCTGGGCCCGGCGGTGTGGGTCAACGTGCTGCACAACGAGCGGGCGCTGTTCCCCTACAGCAACCCGGCGCTGTTCTCCATGAGCCTGGCGTTCCTTGGCGCCTGGGTGTTCTCGGTGACGGACACCTCCGTGCGTGCCAGCGAAGAGCGTGGCCGTTACCTGGCGCAGTTCATCCGGTCCATGACCGGCATCGGCGCCGCTGGCGCAAGCAAGCACTGACCCTTGAATATGTCGGGTATAAAAACAATGAACCGCATGCAACTCACTTCTGCCGCTTGGCTGGCCACCCTCGCCCTGCCCGTGCCGGCCCTTGCCGACTTCATCGGCGACAGCCATGCACGGCTGGACCTGCGCAACCACTACATCAACCGCGATTTGCGCCAAAGCAATGCCCCGCAAGCCAAGGCCGAGGAATGGGGCCAGGGCTTTACCGCCCGGCTGGAATCCGGCTTTACCGACGGCCCGCTGGGCTTTGGCATGGACGCCATCGGCCAGCTGGGCATCAAGCTCGATTCCAGCCGCGAGCGGCGCAATACCGGCCTGCTGCCGTTCGGCCCGAACAGCGGTGAGCCGGTCGATGACTACAGCGAGCTGGGCCTGACCGGCAAGGTGCGCCTGGCCAAGAGCACCCTGCGCCTGGGCACGCTGCAGCCGATCCTGCCGGTGGTGGTGTACAACGACACCCGCCTGCTGGCCTCGACCTTCCAGGGCGGCCAGCTGACCAGCCAGGACATCGACCGCCTGACCGTCAATGCCGGGCGCCTGACCAAGGCCAACCTGCGCGATTCGTCCGGGCGCGACGATATAGGCTACGGCGCCGCCAGCAGCGACCACCTGGATTTCGCCGGCGGCAGCTACGCGCTCACCCCGCAGACCAGCGTGAGCTACTACTACGCCAAACTCGAAGACATCTACCGCCAGCAGTTCATCGGCCTGATCGACACCCGCCCGCTGGCTGAAGGCGTTAGCCTGCGCACCGACCTGCGCTACTTCGACAGCCGCAACGACGGTGCCCAACGCGCCGGCAACATCGACAACCGCAACTTCAACGCCATGTTCACCCTGGGTGTCCGGGCCCACAAGTTCACCGCCACCTGGCAACAGATGTCCGGCGACAGCGCCTTCCCGTTCGTCAACGGCGGCGACCCGTTCACCGTCAACCTGGTGACCTACAACACCTTCACCCGTGCCGGGCTGGACGCGTGGCAGGTGCGCTACGACTACGACTTCGTCGCCCTGGGCATCCCCGGCCTGAGCTTCATGACCCGCTACACCGACGGCCGTCACGCCGAGACCGCCACGGTCAGCAACGGCCGTGAGCGCGAGCGTGACACTGACCTCACCTACGTCATCCAGAGCGGCCCGCTCAAGGACGTCAGCCTGCGCTGGCGCAACGTCACCTTCCGTTCCGGCAATGGCCTGACCAACGCCGTGGACGAAAACCGCCTGATCATCGGCTACACCCTGGCGCTGTGGTAACAGCGCCCTTCCTGACATCAGAACAGCATGGAGAACAGCATGTCTGACGCCCCAACCTTGCAGAGTTTCATCGCCGGCCGCTGGGTCGGCCAGCACGGCGCCCAGGCCTTGCGCAGCGCCCTTGACGGCCATGTCCTGGCCTACAGCCATGAAGAACGCCCGGATTTCGCCGAGGCCGTGGATTTTGCCCGCGCCCGTGGCCTGGCTGAGCTGATGGCCATGGACTTTCAGCAACGCGCTGCCCGCTTGAAAGCCATTGCCTTGTACCTGGCCGAGCGCAAGGAACAGTTGTACGCGCTGTCCCACCACAGCGGCGCCACCCGCGCCGACAGCTGGATCGACATCGAAGGCGGCAATGCCACGCTGTTCGCCTACGCCGGTATCGGCAGCCGCGAGCTGCCTTCGGGGAACCTGGTGCATGAAGGGCCGGCGATCCCGCTGGGCAAGCAGGGCCATTTTGCCGGTAGCCACATCCTGGTGCCGCGTGCCGGTGTCGCCGTGCACATCAACGCGTTCAACTTCCCCATCTGGGGCATGCTCGAGAAGTTCGCCCCGACGTTCCTCGCCGGCATGCCGTGCATCGTCAAACCGGCGACGTCCACCAGCTACCTTACCGAAGCCGTGGTGCGCCTGATGAACGCGTCCGGCCTGCTGCCAGCTGGCAGCCTGCAACTGGTGATCGGCAGTACCGGCGACTTGCTCGAGCGCCTGCAGGGCCAGGATGTGGTGACCTTCACCGGCTCTGCCGACACCGCGGCAAAACTGCGCGTCACGCCCAACCTGATCCGCAATTCGGTGCCGTTCACCGCCGAAGCCGATTCGCTCAACTGCGCCATCCTTGGCCCTGATGTGGCCCCGGACAGCGAAGAGTTCGACCTGTACATCAAGGAGGTGGTGCGTGAAATGACCACCAAGGCCGGGCAAAAATGCACCGCCATCCGCCGCGCCATCGTCCCGGCCAAGCACCTGGATGCGGTGGCCACGCGCCTGCGTGAGCGCCTGAGCAAGGTGGTGGTCGGCGACCCTTCGCTTGAAGGCGTGCGCATGGGCGCGCTGGCCTCGCATGACCAGCAGCGTGACGTCGGCGAGCGCGTGCGCGCCCTGCTGCAAAGCTGCGACCAGCTGTTTGGCGCCAGCGACGGTTTTGCCCCGCGTGGTGAGGGTGTTGCCGAAGGGGCCTTCTTCGCCCCGACCCTGCTCCAGGCCCGCGACCCGCATGCCGACGGCGGCGCCCACGATATCGAGGCGTTCGGCCCGGTCAGCACGCTGATGGCCTACGACGACCTCGACGAGGCCCTGGCCCTGGCGGCACGCGGCAAAGGCAGCCTGGTGGCGACCCTGGTTACCGCTGACCGCGCCGTTGCCGCCCGGGCAATCCCGGTGGCCGCCGCCTGGCACGGTCGCCTGCTGGTGCTGGACAGCGAGGCCGCCAAGGAGTCCACCGGCCACGGCTCGCCATTACCACAGCTCAAACACGGCGGCCCCGGCCGTGCCGGTGGCGGCGAGGAGCTGGGTGGCCTGCGAGCGGTCAAGCATTACCTGCAGCGTGCTGCCGTGCAGGGGTCGCCGAGCATGCTCACGGCGGTGACCGGTGAATATGTGCGCGGCGCGGAAGTGATCGAGACCGAGGTGCATCCGTTCCGCCGGCATTTCGAGGACCTGCGCATTGGTGAATCGCTGCTCACCCACCGGCGCACGGTGACCGAGGCCGACCTGGTCAACTTCGGTTGCCTGTCGGGCGACCACTTCTACATGCACTTCGACGAGATCGCGGCCAAGGCGTCGCAGTTCGGCAAGCGCATTGCCCACGGCTATTTCGTGCTGTCGGCGGCGGCCGGGCTGTTCGTTTCGCCAGGCGCTGGGCCGGTGCTGGCCAACTATGGGCTGGACACCCTGCGTTTCATCAACCCGGTGGGGATCGGCGACACCATCCAGGCGCGGCTGACCTGCAAACGCAAGATCGACCAGGGCAAGGCCAGCCCGCTGGGGCAGCCGCAGGGCGTGGTGGCGTGGGATGTCGAGGTGACCAATCAGCTGGGTGAGCTGGTGGCGAGCTATGACATTCTGACGTTGGTGCTGAAGCGCTAGGTTTGTGGCTTGTCGAGAGAGAATTGGCGGTTTTGAGATCGAGCGCCGGGCGCTTGCCTTGAGATCTTCAGCGCCCATGAGATCGAGCGCCGCCCGCGCGGCGCATCGCGAAGCGCTTGCCTTGGGATCTTCAGCGCCCTTGAGACCGAGCGCCGCCCGCGCGGCGCTTCGCGGGGCAAGCCCGCTCCCACATTTGTTGCAACGTGCCATGGCCTGTGAGGCCATAGTTGCCAGCCTTGGTGACACGACGTGATTTCTCGGCTGGCGCTGCCGGCGCCCCACCAGTCTTCAGCCATGCGCCAAGGCTAACAACCATGGCCTATCAGGCCATGGCACGTTGCAACAAATGTGGGAGCGGGCTTGCCCCGCGAAGCGCCGCGCGGGCGGCGCTCGGTCTCAAGGGCGCTGAAGATCTCAAGGCAAGCGCTTCGCGCGGGCGGCGCTCGATCTCAAGGACGCTAAAGATCCCAAGACAAGCGCATTGAATGACAGGCTCGCCTTCAAACAACACCCCCCCGCATCCCCCGCAGCGCCGCCCGCAACTGTGCCGGCCTCACCGGCTTGGACAAAATGGCAATATTGCGCCCGTGCACCACCGCCTGGATTCTCTCCAGGTCATGCCCGGTCATGATCAACGCCGGCACCTCCCAGCCCCGCTGTTGCCGCAGGCTTTCGATGCAATCGACCCCCGTGGCCTCCTGCCCCAGGTCATAATCGGCCACGATCACTTCACACTGGCTGCTCAGCCCCACCGGCGAACTGTGCGCCTCCACCTCGCAGCCCCAACGCTGCAGCAGCGCCGAGGTTGCGCGCAGCACGTTATGGTCATCCTCTACCAGGCACACCCGCAACCCGCCGAGCATCGCGTTCTGCACGGCCTGTTGCTCTACGCCAAGCGCCGGTTTTTCCGCCGCTAGCCGGGGTAAACCCTGCAGGCTGACCGCCGTGCCTCGGCCCAGCCGCGAACGCAAGCGCACCTGCAAGCCCATCAACCGCCCCAGCCGCTTGACGATCGACAACCCCAACCCAACGCCTTCGACATCCTTGTCCCGCACCTGGCGTACGCGGTAGAACTCCTCGAACACCAGCCCCTGGTGTTCATCGGCGATGCCTCGCCCCTGGTCATACACCACGATGGCCAGCCCATCGCCGTGGCGGCGAACAGCAATCAGCAAAGGCCGATGGGCCGCGTACTTGAAGCTGTTGGAAAGCACGTTCTGCACCATGGTCGCGAGGATTCCGCGGTCGGCGCGGGTCCAGTGCCGGCAAGGGCGCAAGCGCATCTCCACACCGGCCCAACGGGCCGCTTCGGCGTTCTGGCGCAGCAGGTCGGCAAGAAAATCACCCAGGGCGAAGGTTTCGCACTTGGGTTGCACGCGGCCGTTGTCCAGCGTGTACAGGTCGAGAATCGAGCGGAACAGCTGCGACACGTTGAGCAGCGAACGGTCGATGCTGTCCACCAGACGCCGCTCCTGGTCGCCCAGGGGCGCCTCGCGCAGGCAGGCGGTGAACAGGCCGATGGAATGGATTGGCTGACGGAGGTCGTGGCTGGCCTGGGCGAGGAAGCGCGATTTCTCCCGGGTGGCGGCCATCGCCAGCTCCGAAGCCTTGCGGGTGCGCTCCAGCAGCATGTGGGCATAGATCGGGATCACGGTACTGGTGGTCAGCAACATCAGCACCATGAACGGGTTGGCCTGCCAATAAGGGTTCAGCTGGTACACCACCAGCAGCGCCGTCAGCGCCAGCACGGTGGCGATGATCAGGTAGCGGGTGCCGAAACGCATGCCATTGCCCAGGTTCACCCAGACCATCACCGCATACAGCGGCAAGGCCGCTTCGCCCCCCAGCACCAGGCCAAAACAGGTGCCGGTATAGTCATGCACGATGCCCAGCACACGCCGCCACGGGTAATGCCCCGGCCAGCGGGCGATGGCCTGGCGCAAGCCGATCGACAACAGGATGAAACTGACGATGTAGTAGATGACCGGCAGGTAGTCCTGCAGCGAATGGCCGGGCAGAAACCCCAGCACGGTGATGTACACCAGCGCGCAGCTGGCGACGATGACCCGCAGGTTGGCCTGGTCGAGTTCGTTGTTCTTGTTGTAGTCCATGGTGACGTCCCTGTGCACGGGGTCGCATATCTGCCATTTCGGCGCGACGCTAGCCGTTGTCACCTGCTAAATTAGCACGACCCGGAAAACCGGCGTTCACAGGGAGTGCCAGGACGTGACGTGCCGCATCATTGTGGCGGATGACCATCCGCTGTTCAGGGAAGCGATGGCCCGTACCGTGCAGCGGGTGTTGCCGGATGCCCTGCTGGAAGAAGCCGGCGACCTGCAGCGGGTGCTCGAACTGGCCAGCCAGGGCGAAGCCCCCGATACCCTCATTCTCGACCTGCGCTTCCCTGGCCTGACCGGTATCGACCGCCTGGTCGACCTGCGCCAGCAACTACGCAGCACCACGCTGATCGTCGTCTCGATGGTCGATGAGCCATCGCTGATCGAATTGGTCATGGCCAGTGGCGTTGACGGTTTCATTGGCAAGAGCATTGCACCGGATGAAATCGGCGCGGCGATCCTGGCCATCCGCGAAGGTGAAGTGCTGGTCAAGTACGCACCGTCAGGGTTGTTGCCAAACCTGGGCAGCGACGCCGAGCTGGAACACCTCACCCACCGGCAGCACGAGGTGTTGCGGCTGATCGCCCAGGGCAAGACCAACAAGGAAATCGCCCGGGCGCTGGATATCTCGCCGTTTACCGTGCGCATTCATGTGTCGTCGTTGCTCAAGGCGCTGAACGTCACCTCGCGCACGGCGGCGGCGGTCAAGTACACCGGCACCTGACGCCGCTGGTCGGGACGGCGCCCGTGCAGCACGATCATCCACGGGGCATAGGCACTCTAACGTGCACATGCCACCAAGGAGAGCGTTATGAACGAGACACTGCGAATGGGCGGTGGGAATGCCCAGGATGACTGGCCCGAACTGGAGCCGGAAAGACGCAACGACCGGGCAGACGATCCGGATGCCGACCCGAACGTCGCCGATGATGAGCAAAACCGCCCTGGGGTACCTGCCAGCGACCCGGAATCGGGTGCATGACGCGTTGGAGCGGGCCTGAAAGCCCGCTCCCTCATTTAGCTGATAACTGCAGAATCGCCAACCGACTGGCTCGGCTTGCCTCCCGACACCCGCCAACTGACGGCGGTTATGCCGTAGCGCTCGGCCATGGGCCGGCTGACTTTCTTGATTTTTTCGCGGCCGAACTTGGGAATGATGCCGATACCCGCATCACAGCTAGCCCAATGCCAGGCTTCGGTATTGTCCATCCGCTCCATGCGAATGATGAAACTGCGTGGCTCGCCATGCAGTTGGTAGTCGATGATGTACAGCTGGGGGTTAGGCATCACGGGGCCCTCCTCTTCTCCATGGATGACTTCTTCATTGAGTGATGCCCGCCTGGAAAGATTCAAAAAAATTGTCGAACAATTGCACGGTTAGCAAACCCGCCGGGCATACCCCAGCGGGCCTGGCGCGCCGCTGCGGTTTAACCGTGCTGCTGGCGGCCCCCGCCGTGGCTGTTCTGCCCACCCTTACGGCCGGCTTCGGATGCCCGTTGACGGTCGTTGGCAAAGTTGCCGCCCGACGCCTGGCCGCCTTTGTGGCCAGCTCGGGACGCCCGTTCGCGGTCATTGGCGAAGTTGCCCGGGTTGGTTTCCTTGGTGCCGCCACGTTGTCCGGTCCGCTCTTGATCACGAGCCATGTCGTTTCTCCTTGCGTTTGGATGGAATGACGCATGAATCTGTGCCATGCCTTGTTTCCGAACCGGCTAGGCACGCGTCTGCTCAATCCAGATGGCCGCAGCTGACGGGTGGCGCGAAACATCGGCAAGGCAAATGCTTGCGCGCCATTTTTACCTGACGCTTTCAGGCATGCACGCTCCACTGGGTGGACGCAGCCTCGATGGGCATTTCGTCGATGGCATGAATCATCCCGCTCTCAAGCGCCTCCTTGGGCCCAAGAATGCGCGGATACGCCATCAGGTAGCGCGGCACATCCAGCACCTCGCGGCTGCCTTGCGTGCGCTCGGCCACGATTTCTGCATACAGGCGCAAGTCGTAATCCAGGCTCATCGCATATTCGGCCATGCGTGCATGGTCTATCGAGCCGTGCAGCGTCCAGTGGAACGGGTGGAACAGGAACTTGCTGTGGGCGCAGGCGGTGCGATGCTCGCCCGCCAGGAACAGGATGTTGCCCATCGACTCCACGGTGCCCAGGTTGTGCGTATGCACGGGTATCGGCAACGTGCGCAGGAAGTTGTACAGGGTAAAGCCGTAGCTGCATTCCCCGCCCATGGTAGCGATGTTCAACTGAACAACCTCGGCCCCTTGCTGCAACACCTTGGAGCACGTGTTGATCAGGTTGCCGCAGGTAGAAGAATTGATCGGGCCGGTGAAGTGGATGATGTGTCTGGCCATGCGTGCCTCCAGGGTGGCGGTCATTGCAGATGAACGGGCAACCCTTCAATCGCGCGCGTCATCCTCGTTGGAGGGCCCAGTTGGCCAGGGCTTGGGCGAAACGGTCGAATTCCATGCCAACGGTCCTCGGCACTCTGTCCTTCGGTGGAAACGCTGGCGGGCGCAAAGTTCCCTGCGCAGGCCTGCCGGCCATTGGTCACACACCCTGGAACCGTTTGCGTTGGCGGCGGGTCGCTATTCAAGGGACAGCAATGAGGATGACAGTGTGAGCGAGATCCGTATCGGCATATCCGGATGGCGCTATGGCCCCTGGCGCAAAGACTTCTACCCCAAGGGCCTGCGGCAGGACAGCGAGCTGGCCTTTGCCTCCCGGGCGGTCAACAGCATCGAGATCAACGGCTCGTTCTACAGCCTGCAGACACCGGAACGTTACCGGCACTGGCACGATGACACGCCCGAGGACTTCGTGTTTTCAGTCAAAGGGCCGCGTTACATCACCCATGTGCGCCGGCTGAAGGACATCGAGGAGCCCTTGGCGAATTTCTTTGCGTCCGGCCCCTTGCTGCTTGGCAGCAAGCTCGGGCCGATCCTGTGGCAATTCCCGCCCAACATGAAGTTCGATGAGGCCCGGTTTTCTCGCTTCCTCGAGCTGCTGCCCCGCGACCGTCAGGCAGCCCGGGCCTGTGCCCGGCACTGCGCCGAGCGCCTCGAAGGCAATGGCAGCACCGACATCCGTGGCAATGCACGCCTGCGCCATGCCGTGGAGATCCGTAACGAGAGTTTCCTCTGTGAAGCCTTCGTCCAGCTGCTGCGCAAGCACGGCGTGGCCTTGGTAGTGGCCGACAGCGCGGGCAAGTGGCCGTGTGTCGAGGACGTGACCGCCGATTTCGTGTACATGCGCCTGCACGGAGATGTCGAGCTTTACAGCAGTGGCTATACCGCGCGTGCCCTGCGCCACTGGAAACAGCGGATCCTGCGCTGGAGCCAGGGCGAGCAACCAGACGATGCCCAGCTGATCGTTGACAAGCCGCCACGGCGGCGGGCCTCGCGGGATGTCTACTGCTACTTCGACAACGACCAGAAGGTTCACGCCCCGTTCGATGCCCGGCGCCTGCTGCAAAAGCTGGCCCTGGACGGTGAGCTGGTGACCGAGCCCGGCGTCGAGCCGGAGGTGGCCCTGTGAACAAGACCCTGCCCAGCCCCGGTTGCATCATCGACCGCATTACCACGGTACACCGCCTGAACGTGATGACGATCAATGTGCACAAGGGCTTTACCGCGCTGAACCGCCGCTTCATTTTGCCGGAGCTGCGTGAGGCCGTGCGCGCGACCGGGGCCGACCTGGTGTTCCTGCAGGAAGTGCATGGTAGCCACCAGCAGCATGCGCTGCGCCACCCAGCCTGGCCCGAGGCCCCGCAGTATGAATTTCTCGCCGACAGCATGTGGCCGCAGTTCGCCTATGGGCGCAACGCCGTTTATCCGCACGGTGACCACGGCAACGCACTGCTGTCGAAATTCCCCATCGCCGACCACCGCAACCTCGACGTGTCGATCCGTGGCAACGAAGAGCGCGGCCTGCTGCACTGCCGCCTGGATGTGCCAGGCCACGACGAGGTACACGCGATCTGTGTGCACCTGGGCTTGCGCGAGGCGCACCGGCAGCGTCAGGTGGGCCTGCTGCTCGAGCTGCTGGACAGCCTGCCGGCCGATGCGCCGGTGATCATCGCGGGCGATTTCAACGATTGGCGCCTGAAAGCCGATGCCATGCTCTCGCCGCATGTGGTTGAAGCCTTTGGCAGCCCGGCACGCAGCTTCCCCGCGCGTTTGCCGCTGCTGCGCCTGGACCGCATCTACCTGCGCAACGCGAAGGCGAGCAAAGCGCAGGTGTTGTCGAAATACCCATGGTCGCACCTGTCTGACCATGCCCCCTTGGCCGCGGAGATCGATTTGTGAACAGACCTTGGGTAGAGGGCAACAGCGTCGAGCTGTTGATCAATGGCGAAGACTATTACCCCCGCGTGTTCGAGGCCATGGGCCAGGCACGGGAAGAAATACTGCTGGAAACCTTCATCATCTTCGACGACAAGGTCGGCCAGCAGCTGCAGCAGGTGTTGATCGACGCCGCACGCCGTGGCGTACGCGTGGAACTTGCAGTCGATGGCTATGGCACGGCAGACCTGCCGGATGGGTTCATCTCGGCCATGACCGAAGCCGGCGTGAACTTCCACGCATTCGACCCGCAGCCACGCGTGGCGGGTATGCGCACCAACCTGTTCCGCCGCCTGCACCGCAAGATCGTGGTGGTCGACGGCGAGCGGGCATTCATCGGCGGCATCAACTACAGCGCCGATCACCTGGGCGATTTTGGCCCGATGGCCAAGCAGGACTATGCCGTGGAGGTCCGCGGCCCGGTGGTGGCGCAGGTGCATGCCTCCAGTAAACGCTTGATGGCCCCGGTGCTCGACCCGCCCAGCGAAGTGCGCCCGCTTACCGCGCCTGCTGGCCAGGTCAGCGCGGTGCTGGTGGAACGCGACAATGCCCGGCACCGCACCGATATCGAGGCGTGCTACCTGCAAGCGCTGCGCGCAGCCCGCCAGCGTATCGTGGTGGCCAACGCCTACTTCTTCCCGGGGTATCGGCTGTTGCGCGAACTGCGCAATGCGGCACGCCGGGGTGTGCAGGTAACCCTGATTCTGCAGGGCCAACCGGACATGCGCTGGGTGCGCGCGCTGTCACGGCTGCTCTACAACTACCTGTTGCGTGACGGCGTGCACATTCACGAGTACTGCCAACGGCCCCTGCACGGCAAGGTCGCCCTGGTGGACGATGAGTGGTCGACCGTGGGTTCGAGCAACCTCGACCCGCTGAGCCTGTCGTTCAACCTGGAGGCCAACCTGCTGATCCGCGATCGGGCGTTCAACCAGCACCTGCATGAGCACTTGACGTCCCTGGCCAGCGAACAATGCAAAGCGGTGACCCTGGAACGGATGATCCGCGGTTACTGGTGGCGGGCACCGCTGATCTTCATCGGTTTCCACCTCACCCGTTACTTCCCGCGCATTGCCGGCTGGTTTCCAGCGCACCGTCAGCGCCTGCACTCGGTGCAGCCGGAAATGCAGGCCCAGGGCGACCTTCACGAGGGCAACACCTGATGACGCATAAACCGTGGCACACCTGGGGCAAGCGCCTGCTTACCCTGCTGTTCATCGTGCTGATTCCCGTGCTGCTATTTTTGCTGGCGCGCAACCTGGACTGGAACGAGGTGCGCCAATCCCTCGTTGCCTACAAACCGAGTACCTTGATCATCGGCCTGGGGCTGGCGTTGTGCAGTTACCTGACCTTTGCCAGCTACGACCTGCTGGCGCGGGCCTACACCGGGCATCACCTGCCAGCGCGCCAGGTATTGCCGATCGCTTTCGTCTGCTACGCGTTCAACCTCAACTTCACCACCTGGGTGGGTGGCGTGGCTTTGCGTTACCGGCTGTATGGGCGCCTGGGGTTGGATACCGCAACCATCACCAAAATCCTGACCCTGGGCCTGTTGACCAACTGGATGGGCTACATGCTGCTGGCCGGCACGGTGTTCGCGCTGCGGCTGGTCAAGCTGCCGGAAAGCTGGGCGGTGGGCGTGACCGGGCTGCAGCTTATCGGCTTTCTGCTGCTGGGCATTGCACTGGCGTACCTGCTGGCCTGTGGCTTCGCCAAGCGCCGCACCTGGCGCGTGCGCGAGCATGAGATCACCCTGCCCTCGCTGCGCCTGGCGCTGTGCCAGGTGGCGCTGGGCGCGAGCAACTGGGCCTTGATGGCGGCGCTGATCTACTGGTTGCTGCCGGCTGACCTGTTCTACCCCTCGGTGCTCGGCATTCTGCTGATCAGCTGCGTGGCGGGCGTTGTGGCGCACATTCCCGCAGGGCTCGGGGTGCTCGAAGCGGTGTTTCTCGCCCTGCTGCACGGTCAGTTGGGCCAGGGCACGCTGGTGGCAGCGCTGCTGGGCTATCGCACCCTCTACTACCTGATCCCTCTGCTGCTGGCGGTGATCACCTACCTGGTACTGGAGAAACGCGCGCGGGCCATGCGCCAACGCGGCGAAGCGACATTACGCAAGACCTGAACGCGGGCCAGGTGCCCGGGAGGTGACACATGCGTCTAACCCTGCTGATGGTGATGCTGGGCAGCCTGGCCAGCGGCGAGGTATTGGCCGAAGCCTGCGAAGTCATGACCCGCTCTTCAAGCGAAGCGGTCAAGCCGGTGGAAGGCCGAACCTGTTACAGCTACAGCAACATGCCGGCTGAAGCGATCAACTGGTCGTGCAGCAACGAAAGCAAGGAAATGCTCAGCACCGAGAAACACAAGGTGGCACGTTGCGCCGACGGCAGCGTCGGCAGCTGCATTGCACCGTTGACCCAGGAAAGCCTGGCCAACCCCAAGTCGGCAGGCCGCAGTGAGCCCTCGACCAAGCCTGCGCTACCCAAGGACGCCCGGGTGATCACCTACTACTACGACACCCCAAGCCTGGGCCAGGCACGCGCCGACTGCGAGCGCAACGACGGGATCTGGCAGACGCACTGAGTGAAGGGAGCAAGCAGACATGGCACGTGGCGACAAAGACAAGTACACCGAGAAGCAAAAGCGCAAGGCCGAGCATATCGAGGAGAGCTATGAGGCCAAGGGCATTTCCAAAGATGAGGCCGAGGCGCGTGCCTGGGCGACGGTCAACAAGCAGTCCGGCGGCGGAGAGCGCAAGGGCGGCGGCGGTCAGGCGAAAAGCCCGGCCGCCAAGGCCAAGGCGCGTGAGTCTTCGGCCAAACGCGCGGCGGCAACCCGTAAAGGTGCGCCGCGCCCGGGGCAGCAGTTGGCCGACATGACCAAGGCTGAGTTGATGGAACGCGCCCGCAAGCACGACATTGCCGGGCGGTCGACCATGCGCAAGGCCGATTTGCTAGAGGCTTTGGCTAAGTACCGATCGTAAAACGGAGTGCGACAGGGCCGAACCTTTAGTCGATGTCATCGACCCTGTCGCGAAAGGTCAGCCCTTGGGCTGCTCATCAACCACGTCATCCGTCCAAGGCTCACCATCCAGCGGCGCAGACCGCGCCAGCTCGGCCTCGTCCAGGCCAATGCCGCCGCCAATCTCATCCGCATCGACCTGGCGCAGGCTTTGGTCGGCAGGCCCATCGCCATCGCCCGGTTCGTAGGGGTCTCGTGCGCCGGTTTCGTCAAACAGCGTGTCAGGGCTCAGGTCGTCGTCGGTGACATTGTCCTCGTGCAGGCTGTCGGTCAGCGCCTCACCGCCGGTCATGCCGCTTTGCGCGACGCGCCCTGGGGGGAACTCCTTGTCCACTTCAGCTGCCGGGCGTTCGTCGCCAATCCGCCCCTGGCGGTCATCGTTGCGTTCGCTGAAGTCCAGCTCGTGAACGCTGCCCATGCGGTCTTCGGTGTCGTCGATCTCGCTTGGCGTGTAAGGCTTGCGGTCAGTGGGTTGGCTCATATCGGCTCTCCGTCAGCGGGGTGTATGCGGTCGACTCCACATCACCGCCGAAGATTCAGAGTTTTTCGCACCGGCGCTGAAATGAAATTTTGAACTACCACCCCGCCCACTGCCTCCCTAATTAGAGACCGCGACCCCTATTTTGGAGCCTGTCATGGCCAAGCCCCTGCAGGAATATGCGCGCAAGCGCGACTTCAATGCCACCCCCGAGCCCAGTGGCAAGCGCGGCCGCGCCAAAGGTGCACATGCCCTGCAGTTTTGCATCCAGAAGCATGACGCCAGCCACCTGCATTACGACTTTCGCCTGGAGCTGGACGGCACCCTGAAAAGCTGGGCGATCCCCAAAGGCCCCTCGCTCGACCCGAAAGTCCGCCGCCTGGCCGTGCATGTGGAGGATCACCCCCTCGACTATGCCGATTTCGAAGGCAGCATCCCCGAAGGGCATTACGGTGCCGGCGACGTGATCGTCTGGGACCGGGGTATCTGGGAGCCCGAGGGTGACGCCCATGAAGCCTATGCCAAGGGCAAGCTGCGCTTTCGCCTGCAGGGCGAGAAGCTCAGCGGCGTTTGGAACCTGTTCCGCACCCACCTGGGTGGCAAAAAAGAGCAGTGGATGCTGGTCAAGTCCCATGACGGCCAGGCGCGCAGCGAGGCCGAGTACAGCATTGTCGATGCGCAACCCGACAGTGTGCTCAGCGATCGCACGCTGGTACCGCGCCGTGCGGCCAAAGCCGATAAAGCCGCCAAACCTGCCAAACCTGCGAAGCGCAAGCGTACCCGCGCCGCCCATAAAACGGCCTTACCCGATACCTTGCAGCCTCAATTGGCGACTTTGGTCGATTCGCCGCCCGCGGGCGACTGGCGCTATGAAGTGAAGTTCGATGGCTACCGCATCCTCGCCCGCATCGAAGGCGACGATGTGCGCCTGTTTACCCGCAACGGCCACGACTGGAGCAGCAAGATGCCCCGGCAGGTTGCTGCGCTGCGGGCATTGGGCGTCGATGCTGCCTGGCTGGATGGCGAGATGGTGGTCAACGGCGAAAACGGCACGGCTGATTTCCAGGCCCTGCAGAATGCATTCGATACCTCACAGGACGAGCAGATCATCTATTACCTGTTCGACCTGCCTTTCCTTGGCGGCGAAGACCTGCGCGAGCAGCCTGTCGAGGACCGGCGCGAGGCCCTGCGCCAACTGCTGGAGCAGGACACGTCTGATGTGTTGGCCTTCTCTGCCGACTTCGACCAGCCCGTGGCGTCGCTGCTCGACAGCGCCTGCCGTATGGAACTCGAGGGCCTGATCGGCAAACGCGCCGGCAGCCCGTACAGCGGCCGGCGCAGCGCCGACTGGGTCAAGCTCAAGTGCAAGCAGCGCCAGGAATTCGTGATCGTCGGCTTCACCGACCCCAAGGGCAGCCGCAGCGGCTTCGGCGCCCTGTTGCTGGCCCTGCATGACCCGGCCAGCGGTGAGCTGCAGTATGCCGGCAAGGTGGGTACCGGCTTCAGCGCCACCACGCTCGCCAGCATCCATGCCCGCCTCAAACCCCTGGAAATCGCCAAGCCCGCCCTGCCCCGGCCGCCCACAGGTGCCGAAGCCCGGGGCGTGCACTGGCTCAAGCCGCAACTGATGGCCGAGGTGGCGTACGCGCAGATGACCCGGGACGGCATCGTGCGCCACTCGGTGTTCCACGGCCTGCGCGATGACAAACCTGCCAGCGCCATCGACCTGGAGCGCGCCATGCCTGCCAAGACCGTGTCCAAACGCAAGCCCGCGAAAGCACCCGAAGCCATGGGCGATTTGCGCCTGACCCACCCGGACCGGGTGATCGACGCCAGTATCGGCGCCACCAAGCGGGACGTTGCCGAATATTACGCCGGGGTCAGCGAGTGGCTGCTGCCGCAGCTCAAGGACCGCCCAGTGGCGCTGGTGCGTGCGCCGGAGGGGCTCAATGGCGAACTGTTCTTCCAGAAAAACGCCGACGCGCTGCACATCGCCCATGTGGTCAGCTATGACAAGGCCCAGGCCGGCCAGGCGGCGATGGTCATCAACCGCCCCGACACCTTGCTGGGCGCGGTGCAGATGAACATGCTCGAACTGCACACCTGGAACGCGACCGACAAGGACTTCGACAAGCCCGACCGCTTCGTGCTCGACCTCGACCCGGACCCGGCACTGCCCTGGAAGGCGATGATCGAAGCCACCCAGTTGGCGCTGACCCTGCTCGACGAGCTTGGCCTTACGGTCTTTCTCAAGACCAGTGGTGGCAAAGGCATGCACCTGGTGGTGCCGCTGACCCGGCGCGCCGGCTGGGACGAGGTGAAGGACTTCAGCCATGCCATCGTCAATTATCTGGCCAAGCTGTTCCCTGACCGCCTGAGCGCGGTGTCGGGGCCGAAAAACCGGGTCGGGCGGATCTTCATCGATTACCTGCGCAACGGCAAAGGGGCAACCACGGCCTGCGCCTATTCCTTGCGGGCACGCGAAGGCCTGCCCGTGTCGGTGCCGATCTGGCGCGAGGAGCTGGCCCAGCTCAAGGGCGCCAACCAGTGGCACATCGGCAACCTGCACGAGCGCCTGGCCGAGGTCGACGACCCTTGGGCGAACATGGCCAAGACCCGGCAATCGATCACCGCACGCATGCGCAAACAGATGGGGATGGCATGAGCATCATTCAGGACTTCAACTTGAGCAATCTCGACAGCTTGCTGCGCACTTTCAGCGAGCGGTCGCAGGCCCTCAACCTGGACACCAAGCTTGCGCAACTGATGCAGGCGTTGCTGGCCGACCACCTCGACCTGCTGCCCCTGCCCGGCCAGGGCCACACGCTGCAGCGCTGGCAAACCCTGGCGCGGGTCGCCGGTTGCGACCTGGCGCTGGCCAAGCTGTACGAGGGCCATACCGACGCGCTGGCGATCCTCGCCGAATGTGGCAGCGCTCACCTGGTGGGGGATGCCATCTGGGGCGTGTGGGCCGCCGAACCGCCGGATGCCCGCGCCCGTGTCGTCAGCCGCGAAGACGACCAGGTACGCCTGGCCGGGCGCAAGGCCTGGTGTTCGGGGGCCTTGCAGATCGACCGGGCGCTGATCACCGCCTGGGGCGATGACGACCAGCCGCAATTGGTCGCCATCGAACTGGCCCACACCCGCCAGCGCCTGCACATCGACAATTGGCAAGCGGTCGGCATGGGCACCACCACCAGCGTGGAGATCGAGTTTGACGACGCCCCGGGCATTGCAGTCGGCCAGCCCGGCCAGTACCTGTCGCGCCCAGGCTTCTGGCATGGCGGTGCCGGCATCGCCGCTTGCTGGTATGGCGCCGCCGAGGCATTGGCGGATTACCTGCGGGAACAGTGCCGCAAACCCCGGCCCGACCCCCATGCCCAGGCGCACCTGGGCGCCGTGGATGCAGCGTTATACGGCGCCCGCGCCGCGTTGCGCGAATGCGCCGCGTGGATCGACCGTCAGCCCACGGCCGATGCCAGTTTCGAAGTTCGTCGGGCGCGTGCCCAGGTAGAACAGGCGGTTGAACAGGTGATCCGGCACGTCGGCCGCGCGCTGGGTGCTACACCGTTTTGCCGCAGCAGCCATTTCGCCCGGCTAAGCGCCGACTTGCCGGTGTTCATGCGCCAGAGCCACGCCGAGCGGGACCTGGCCGCCCTTGGACAACAGCTGGCCCAGGTGCCGGCAGGAGCCTGGCAACTATGACGGAAAACCTCATTCAGGCCAGTTCAGGCACGCCCTGGGCAGACTGGCAGCAGTCGGCGCACCTGGCGCGGGCCACCTGGATCAAGCCCGAGCAACTGCTGCCACCCGGGCGACGCCTGGTGTTGCTTGCCCCGCACCCGGATGACGAGATTCTCATGGCGGGTGGTTTGCTGGCTGGCCTGCACGGCCGCGAGCAAGACCTGTTGCTGATCTCGGCTACCGACGGTGAGGGCAGCCACCCCGATTCCGCAACCTGGACCGAACACCGCCTGCGCCGCCAGCGGCCACTGGAAAGCCGGCACGCCCTGCAGCAGCTCGACCTTGACGTCAATCAACTGGACTGGCGGCGGCTGCACCTCAAGGACGGTGCGTTGCCCCGCGACGAGGCCTTTCTGGTCAACCACCTCAACCAGTTGCTCAGGCCCGATGACGTGCTGATGACCACCTGGCGAGGCGACGGCCACTGCGACCACGAAGCCCTTGGCCGTGCGGCAGCGCAAGCGGCGCTGGCCCGCAAGGTTCAACTGGTCGAGGTACCGGTGTGGGCCTGGCACTGGGCGACGCCTGACGACCCGCGCCTGCCCTGGCCCCGCGCGCATCGGCTGGAGCTGGACGAGGCCCGCGTGGCGCGCAAGCGCCAGGCGCTGGCCGCGCACCACAGCCAACTGGAGCCGGACCAGAACCGGCCGCCGGTGCTGCCCGCGCACCTGCTCGATTGCCTGCTGCAACCGTTCGAACTCGTGTTCATGTAAGGGGATAGCTGATGAGCCTCGATGCGCAGTATTTCGCCGACCTGTATGCCAACAATGAAGACCCCTGGGCTTTTCGCACCCGCTGGTACGAGCGGCGCAAGCGTGACCTGCTGCTGGCCAGCCTGCCGCGGCAGTGCTACCAGCGTGTGTTCGAGCCCGCCTGCGCTAATGGCGAACTAAGCGCCGGCCTGGCCGAACGCTGCGCCGAGCTGTTGTGTCAGGACCTCAACCCCACCGCTGTAGCGCTGGCCCGCCAGCGCCTGGCGGGTGTGCACAATGCCTCGGTGGTCACGGGCTGCCTGCCGGGGGACTGGCCCGGCGGCAGCTTCGACCTGATCGTGCTCAGCGAAATGGGTTATTACCTGGACCCGACCGACTGGCTGCAAGTGATCGAGCAGTCCGTCGCCAGCCTGACTTACGACGGCGGCCTGCTCGCCTGCCATTGGCGCCACCCGATCGCCGGCTGCCCGCAGGATGGCCGCGAAGTTCACCAGATGCTTGCCAAGCACCTGCCGCTGTACCCGGTGCTGCGCCATGAAGAGGCAGATTTTCTGCTGGAGTACTGGTCATGCGAGCCCAGCGTGGTCGACCTCGACGAGACATGCTCATGATCGCCGTGGTCATCCCCGCACACAATGAAGCCCGCCGGCTGGGCCGGTGCCTCAAGGCGGTGGCTGCAGCAGTTGCCTTGGCCGAGCAGGCGGGGCATCAGGTCGAGGTGCTGGTGGTGCTGGACCGCTGCGTCGACGGCAGTGCTGCGGTGGCCAGGCGCTTTGGCGTCCAGACGCTGGCGGTGGAAGCAGGCAGCGTGGGCATGGCCCGCCGCCTGGGCGCAGCCCTGATGCTGGAACAGGGTGCCAGCTGGCTGGCCTGCACCGATGCCGACAGCCAGGTGCCGCCGCACTGGCTGCTGTCGCAGCTGGCCTGCACGGCCGAGGTGGTGTGCGGCACGGTGCACATCGAGCGTTGGCAGCCCTGGCAGCGCGCTGCGCTGCGCAAGTTGTACCGCAGTGGCTATCAGGCGTGCGAGGGGCATCGGCATGTGCATGGCGCCAACCTGGGTGTGTGTGCCCGCGCCTATGAACGTGTAGGCGGCTTTCAGCCGCTGCCGGCGCACGAGGATGTGCAACTGGTGCGCGACCTGGAGGCCAGTGGTGCACAGATCGTGTGGACGGCCAGGCACAGTGTGGCCACCAGCAGCCGGGTGGACAGCCGCGCCCGGGAAGGGTTTGGGGATTTTCTGGCGGATTTGCAGGCTCAGGTTCTGTAGCGCGTTTGCCCGCTCTCACAGAACAAACGCTAACTTACTGATTCGGCGCGGATCTTGTAGGAGCGGCTTCAGCCGCGAACACCGGCAAAGCCGGTGCCATCCACCGCGGCGCCTGCTTCGCGGCTGAAGCCGCTCCTACAGGGCCTACCTTGATTTCAAGACGCCTTGCGCGGCCGCTTGGCGGGTTTCTTCTCCGCCGGCGCTTTCTTGGCAACCTTGCCGCCAAGGCTGCGCTTGAGCAGTTCGGTGAGGTCGATGATGTCGGCGCTTTTCTCGGCATCGCCCGCCTCGCCTTTGTCGACCACACTGATCTTGCCTTTGCTGGCCTTCTCTTCCACCAGGTCCATGATGGTCTGGCGGAACGCGTCGTGGTATTCATCCGGCGCCCAGGCACCGCTCATGTCCTCGACCAGGCGCTTGGCCATGTCCAGCTCACGCTTGTCGACCTTGGTGTCGGTCACGCTCTTGTCCAGCTCCAGGGTGTCCAGCCCGCGTACTTCCTCGGGCCAGCGCAGGGTGATCATCACCAGTGCGTCCTCCAGCGGGCGCAGCAACGCCAGGTGCTGACGTGTGTGCAGCACCACCGTGGCCAGCGCCACCTTGCCGGTGCTTTCGAGGGTTTCACGCAGCAAGGCGTACACCTTGCCGCCACGGCGGTCCGGGCTCAGGTAATACGGGGTGTCGAACTGCTGCAGAGGGATTTCGCTGGCGGCGACGAAGGAGAAAATATCGATGGTCTGGGTCGCTTCAGGCCGCGCCTTGCGGATCTCCTCCTCGCTGATCACCACATAGCGGCCCTTCTCGTATTCCACGCCCTTGACGATGTTGTCCTTGTCGATTTCCTTGCCGGTCACCTTGTTGACCCGCTTGTAGCCCACCGGCTCCATGCTGCGCTTGTCGAGCCAGTCGAAATCGATGCGCTCGGTGCGCACGGCAGTGTTGAGGGAGACCGGGATATGCACCAGGCCGAAACTGATAGCGCCTTTCCAGATTGCCCTGGCCATGGCGAGCCTCCTAAGGTTGCACGGGGTGACCGGGTTGGCAGTAGCGCACCGCGCCGCAGCGTTCACAGAGCTGGCAGCGCAGCCCGGTCACTTCAGGGTTGGCCATGGCACGCCAGTGGCAGCCACGCAGCAGGCAGACAAATGTCATCAGCCACCTCCTCGGCCCGTGAATGTCGGGCGCTTACTTGAAGTGACTGCACAGCGCCGCGAAGGTTTGATCCAGTCAGCGTTCGGCCGGGCAGATGGTCAGCTCGGCGCGCTGAACAGCACCCGCTGGAAGGCTTCGGCGGCCAGGTGCACCTGCACCGACCAATCGTCTGCCGCCTCGCTGCCGGCGTCATCGGAGATGTACTTGAGGCAGACGAAGGGAATGCCTTCGTTGCGGGCAATCAGCGCGAGCACGTAGGCCTCCATGTCGACCACGTCGTACGGCGCATCGCCGTGGTTGATCTCGAAGCTGTCGCCGCTGCCGCAGGTTTCCACGGGCAGGCCAGGGATCATATGGCCATATTCCAGCACCACCGGGGTATCCGACAGCGGCGTCTGGTAGCGGGCAAAGCCCAGCGGGGTCACGTCCATGTCGCGCTGCACGAAGCGCGTACAGCACACCACCGACCCCTTGCCATGCCCCTGGCTACCGGCGGAGCCCAGGTTGACGATGAGCTTGGGCTTGCGCGGGTGGATGGCCTTGGTCAGGGCGATGGCGGCGTTGACCTTGCCGATCCCGGTGAACACAGTGTTCATCTGGGCAAAAACGTTGCCGGCCTCAGCTTCGAGGGCGAAAACGAACAGGGTGTCGGCCATTGAAATATCAGGGAATTGCTTGATCAGCATCATGGAGCGGGCAGGTCCGAATGGTTTGCAGGGGGCGCCGCCATTGTCGGCGAACCCTGCCGGAATGCAAGCGCCGCTGCTGGGCTGCAGCTGGGGTTTGCTTCAGCCAGGACCTGGTCTACCACGCTATTCACGGCCTGGGCTGCACTGGCACCGCGCACTATCGCTTGCTGCAGGCAGCCGAGCTGGCGGTCGGCGCTGGTCCCTGCGCGCAAAATCCCCCGGGCATGTTCGAACGAGCGCTCGGCGTCCACGGTGTCGACCGGGAAGCACGCCTGCATCTGCGCAAGCCACGCCAACGCGGTAACCGGCTGCTGGGCGTGAATACCAATGAATGTGGCGCTGCGCCCGTAGCGCATCGCCCGCCAGTAGTTTTCCTGGGTTACCCAGCGCAATTCGCGGCTGAACGGCGCCATGGCCGGGTGCGGCACCAGGCAGTGCTCCACCAGGTGGCGGAACAGGCCGGCCAGGCACAGGGCGTCTTCAAGCAACGGGCAGCCGTCGCAGATGCGTAGCTCCACGGTCGGAAAACGTCGCGAAGGCCTGACCGCCCACCAGAAATCGCCATCCGCTGCCAGCGCCCCGGTACGTTGCAGCAATGCCCGATAGCGCTGGTACGCGCCCCAATCCGCCAGTGGCTCCGGCAGCCCCATGTGGGGCCACTCGCCGCAGATTACCCGGCGGTAGCTCATGTAGCCGGTCTGCTGGCCTGCCCACAGGGGTGACGACGTGCTCATGGCAAGCAGTAAGGGCAGCCAGTAAAGCAGCCGATTGATCAGTTGCATGCGATCAAAGCCAGGCGCAACCCCCACGTGCACATGCAGCCCGTTGAGCAGGCTACGCCGGGCCACTTGCTGGTAATCGGCGAACAGCTGCCGATAGTGCGGCGTAGCCCTGGGTTTTTGCCGCTGCCAGGGTGCATTGGGGTGGCTGGCAGCGGCGTACAGGCCCACGCCATGTTGCCCGAGCACCTGGTTGAGCAGCTGGCGGCTGTCGGTGAAAAAATTGCGCGCCTCGTGCAGGTTGCCGAAAACCGGCGATGCCACTTCTATCTGGCTGCGGAACATTTCCTCGGCGAAATAGCGGCCCAACACTTCTTGGCACTGCCGATTGAGGGCAGGCGATGGCGCGGCGTGTACTCGCCGGCTGGCGAGCCCGACCAGCAGGTATTCTTCTTCGATGCCGAACGTGCACGCCCGGTCCATGGGGGTCAAGCGCTGCGGTTGACGGTCAGGGCCACGGCCGCGATGCGCTCGACGCGCTCGTACCCTGGCGCTGACAATTGCTCGCCGAATACGTCCGGGTCCACTTCGCGATACACCCAGGCCCATTCCGGGCCGGCCAGGCGCAGGCGAATGGCTTCGAGCAAAGGGTCGCGGCCTTCGACAATGGCCACGCCGGTGTAGAGCAGCAGCGACCCGCCCGGGGTCAGGCGCTCGCAGGCCTGCTCGACGATGCGCAAGGACAGCGCCGCGCCAAGGTCGCCACCACCGTGGCGGTAGGTGCGCTGGCTGTGATCGAGCATGTACGGTGGGTTGGCCACGATCAGGTCGAAGTTGCCGCCAAGGGCGTCGAGCAGATTGCTGGGCTGAATGGCAACATTGGTCACCCCCGCCAGCGCGGCGTTGATCGCCGTGTAGCGCAGTGCCAGCGGGTTGATGTCGACGGCGCTGACGTGTGCGTGTTGCACGGCGCGAGCGATCAGCAAGGCACCCACGCCGCTGCCGCAGCCAATGTCCACGGCGCGTTCGACGCGTACCGGGCTGCGTTGCAAATGGTCATGAATGACCTGGGCAAAGCGGTAGCTGTCGGGGCCGAAGAACACCGCATCGCTGGCCTCGGTCGGGTAGGCAGAATGCACCAGCAACAGGTCATCGAGGTTGGACCAGCGCACCCGGCTGCGCAGCAGCTCGCCGTCATCATCGACTACCTGCGCGGTGCGCAGCTGTTCCAGCGCGTCAGCGGATATCAGCGAGGGCATGAACGCACGGCTCCAACCGAACACATCGCGCAAGTTAGCCGCACGCTGCGCCCCGCCTCTGGCGTTGTTACGGGCATGGGTAGCGGGCGTCACACAGGTGAAACGATAGCCGTCGGCGCGCAGGCGCCGCCCCAGTTGCAGCAGCGCTGCATCGGCCTGGGCCTGGTGCGGGTCGGGTAGCATCAGTGCGGGCCCTCCTGGGCAAGGCCGGTTACATGAAGGTAGGTACGAGTGGCCTGCAGGCCGTCTGGCAATGCATGACGATTACCGGCCATTTGCGCGATCAGGGTGTCGATGTTCATCGACTGCTTGCGGGTGGCAGGCGGCGGTTCCTGCCCAAGTGCTGCCTCCCAGCTGCCTGGGGGCACGCGGCGCAGCGGCGCTTGCCAGCCGTTTGCTATCCAGTCGTGCCACAGCTGCTTCTCGTAAGCATCGAAAACGCCGAACATCGGCGCGCTCGGGCCTTCGATCAACGACCACCAGCGGCTCTGGGCGGGGTCCATGCCGCGCTTGATCCAGCCCTGTGCTTGCAAGGCCTGCAAAAATGCCGGCAGCGCCCCGGGCTCGGCAAGCCACTGATTGACGGTGCGCTGCTGCAGCCGGCAACGGTCGGCGTGCATGAACTGCCCGAACAGGCGCTTGTGCTCCAGCGCTGCCAGTAACTGGGCGTCGAGGTTGAAGCGGCTGATGAGCGTCGGCGTGTCGGTGCCCAGGTCGTTCAGGCGATAACCGTGCCTGACCCGCTGGTAGAACAGTTCGCGGCCCTCGCGCGGGCACAGTTGCTGCAGCGCGCTTATGGCTTTGTTGGCATGGCCGCTGGCGGCGTTGTCGATGGTCACGTGCAGCTGGAAGTAGTGGCCGTCGATGCCAAGCTCTGCCAGCTCGTAGGTAGTGATCAGCAGGTGCAACGGTGGCTGTTCATAGCCAAGGTTGTAGCCGATGACTTCCGGCAGGTAGTCGTCACCGCAGGCGCCCAGCGCCAGTTGCAAGGTGCCCTGCAAATAGCACGCGTCATCCAGCGACACGGGCTCGAGGCAACCGAGCCGGCTGAGCAGCCGCTGGTAGATCAACACATGGTTGCAGCGCGGGTCACCGTCGCCCAGCTCTTCAAGGTAGGTGCGTATCAAGCCGTGAAAGCGCGGGTCTTGCCAGTGGCGCAAGGCGCTGAACAGCCAGGCACCATCGACCGCCTTGGTCGGCGCCACTTGCTGCAGAAACCACAAGGCCTGGGCGCGATGGGTGAAATATTGACGTGGCGCGCCTTGCGCGCGTTGCTCAAGGTAGTGGGCGTAATCCGCAGCTACCTGTGCGGCGTGACGCGCGCTCCAGGCATGCAGCTGGTCTAGGCTGTCCGGCAGGTCGTCTGCCAGCTCACAGGCCATGGCCAGTTGTTCGGCAAGCCAATGGTGGGTGTCGCTGGAAGTGCCAGCCAGCAATGCCTGGTAGCGTTCGGCGAGGGTTGGATGCGCGGTCGTGGCTGGCGCCAAAGGTGAATCGTTGCGGGTAAGGGCCGTCATACCGCACTCCTCGAATGATTACTGGCTTTGGCCTTGCTGCTGCGGCATTGGCTCGGGGCCTGGCGCAGGTTGTGGTGCGGGTTTTTCGGTGTTCTGCTGCATTTGCAGGGAGGGTTTGCTCTGGTCGGCGTCCTTGGCCGGGTGATCGGCGTCGCGATCAAAACAGCCGCCAACCAGGGTCAGGCTGCCCAGCAGGCCCATAATCGGTATCAAGCGCATGGGATGTCCTCGTGTGCAGGTGAACCGCAGTGCCAGGTTGCCCCGGCACTGCGCTACGTCACTTACGAACGGCCGCCCTTGCGGCTCGTGTCGTTGGTGTGGCCACCACCAGACTGTTGGCCCCCTTTGCGTCCGGCTTCGGATGCCTTCTCGCGGTCATTGGCGAAGTTCCCTGGGTTTTTGGTACCGCCTTGGTTGCCTTGACCACCTTGGCTGCCGGTACTGCCCTTTTCTTTCTTGTCCATGGTGCGAAACCTCATGTGACTTCGGGATGCACGGCACAACTGCCGTACATAGGTTCGGAGTTCAGCGATATCGAGACATTCGTTTTATTGCGAAGGGTTCGGACCGGTGGCGTTAAATAAGCGGCGGTGGAGTATTTGGTGCGCCAGGGGATGCCGGTGCGCTCGCGTCCAGCTGCCGCTGCCGCCGCCCGAGCCAACCACCGGTCAAGCCCCAGGCCAGCGCGAGCACGGCACCGATGATCATGGCCAGCTGGGGATGGTCCCCCAGCACATCCAGCCCGCGCTTGACCCAACCGCTCAGTGCATCGCCGCCGCGATAGACCACTGTGTCGATGAAGTTCTTGGCCTTGTACTTGTCTTCGGCCGGCAACACCGTGAACAGCATCTCCCGCCCGGGCCGCACCAGGGCGTACTCGCCGGCGCGGCGTACGACCATCACCACCACGAACACCGCGAATACCGGCGCAAGGGCCAGCCACAGGAACCCGGCCGCCATCACCAAGGGCACGGCCACCAACAGCACGCCCACGCCCATGCGTTTGGCCAGGCGGCCGGTAATGAACACCTGGGTAAGGATCGCCAAGGCCTGGACAACGCTGTCGATCAGGCCGAACACCTGGGTCTGGCGGGTGCGGTCGGTGAATGTTTCGCTGACGATCCGCGCCTGCTCGAAGTACAGGAAGGTGCTGACGCTGGCCAGCAGCACGACGAACAGGGCAATCCCCAACAGGTACGGTGAGCGCAGCACTGCGGTGGCGCCGGCGAATGGATTGCCGCCCAAGGGTTTGGAGGCAGGCTGGGCGCTGTGAGCCGGCAATGGGTGGCGATCGCGCCAGCGCTGCAGGTAAACCGCTGCGGCAATGCTGCCCAGCAGAAACAGCGCAGCCAGCACGACCAGGCCGGCATGGCCCAGTGGCGCAACCAGCAGCGTGCCGAAGATTGGCCCGCAGAGGCCGCCCAGGCTGGCCCCGGCCGCCAGCAGGCCGAACAGGCGTTTGCCTTGCTCGGTGGAAAACAGGTCGGCCAGCACACTCCAGGCAAGCGAGATGGTCAGCAGGTTGAACACCGACAACCAGATGTAGAACGCCCGGGCATTCCACAGATCGTCCGGCGCGCGGGCAAACAGCACGGCAAACAGCAGCAGGTTGCTGGCGAAGAAGCCGTAGGTCCAGGGCAGGATGTGCCGCCGACGCACTTTTGAGGCCAGCCAGCCGAACAGCGGCAGGCAGGCCAGTGTGGCAATGAAGGTGCCGGTGAACAGCCATTGCAGGTTGTCGACACCGCCTGCTACGCCCATGGTTTCGCGTACCGGGCGCAGCATGAAATAGCCGGTGAACAGCAGGTAGAACAGTGCCAGGCCTGCAGCGACGGCAGGGCCTTCCCCGGGCTGGATGTTCAGCCCTTTGCGCCAGTTGGCCATGGCGTCAGCCGAACTGCTTGATCAGCGCCTGCTGCTGCGCCTGGGTAAGCAGTGGTTCGTGCCCGGCCTTGAGCTGGTCGAGCTGGCGATCGGGCCGGCCGGTGGCCGGGATCACCGTGGTCACGGCCGGGTGGCTGATGGCGAACTTCAGAAACAGCTGCGCCCAGCTGCCGATGCCCGCCTCTGCGGCCCAGGCTGGCAAGGGCTGGTCCTTGACCTTGGCAAACAGCCGGCCGTCGTCAAACGCGCGGTTGATCAGCACTGCAATGCCCTTTTCCTGGCACAGCGGCAACAGCTCACGCGCGGCCTGTGGCGCATTGACCGAATAGTTGATCTGGATGAAGTCCAGCGGCTCGTTGCGCACGATGCGCGCAACCTCGTCCTGGCCGCTGTTCAAATAGTGGGTGATGCCGACGTAGCGGGTCTTGCCTTGTTGCTTGAGTTCACGGGCATAGGGCAGTTGCGTCTGCCAGTCGCGCAGGTTGTGGATTTGCAGCAAATCAACCTTGTCGGTGCGCAGGCTCTTGAGGCTTTGGGCCCATTGCGCTTGCGCATCGGCGCGGCTGTCGGCGGCAATCTTGGTGGCGATGAAGCACTGCCGGTGCCAACCGCCCTCCTCCAGCAGCTGGCCGAGAATGCTGTCGGCGCCGCCATAGTTCGGCGAGGTGTCGATGACCTTGCCACCCCCGTCGAAAAACGCCTTGAGCACCTGCTTGAGTTGTAAGTACTCGGCAGAGCCGGCCTCGACTTCGAAGCTGCCGGAGGTCCCGGCGCCAATCACCGGCAAGGCCTCGCCGGTAGACGGGACCTTGCGTGTCAGCAACCCGGCAGAAGGTGCCGCATGCAGCCAAGGCACGGTGGCAAGCAGGCCCAAAGCCGCCCCGGCACGTAGGACATCGCGACGTGCATACATGGCAAAGCTCCCATTATGAGTCGGAAACTTTCAAGGCTAGCCGCATCGCCCCACGCTCGCAGGTGATTCTGTATCTGGATGTTTAGTGATCAGTCTTGCAGCAGCAGGCTCAGGTCCAGGCTCGTCGCGGTCATGGGAGGGCACCAGTAGAAACCACCGGTCAGGGGGCGGCTGAAACGGTACAGGCCGTCGATGATGCCGTCTTCCAGGCCGCTCATACGCTTCAATTGCACCTCGAACGCGTCAAAGCTGTGGCCCAGGGCGACGAATGCCAGGCCGGCGCCGCGGCTGTCCGCCCACGCTACCGAACGCCGCACCATAAACGCTTCGGGTGCGAAGCTTTCCTGGGCGGTGCGCTTGACGTGGGCCGATTCCGGCGCATCGTCGAGCTCTTCGTTGTCACTAAGGCGACGGCCGATGATGTTGTCCTGGTCGGCCTGGGGCAGCGACTTGAAGTATTCCAGGTCGTGCTTCCACAGCTGGAAGGCGGCAAAGCTGGAGCCTGCCAGCCCCGACTGCTCGGTGGCAACGATGGCAGCCTCGACGGCAGCCTGGTCAACCGGGTTCTCGGTGCCGTCTTCATAACCGGTCAGGTCGTGGCCGCCACGGTGCAGGAAGCCGTCGACGCTGTCGGCCAGCCGCAAGGCCGGGGCCAGTGCCTGTTCCAGCGCCTGGGCCTGCAGCAGCAGGTCGCCGCGTTCATCACCGCGCAGCCATAGCCACAGGGCATGCTGGGTGCTTGGGTTCTCCACGGCCGCATCCAGCTGCGGGAATGGGCGCAGGCCTGGCACTTCACGGCCCAGGGCCTTGGCCAGTGGGGCACCGATGCCGACGATCAGACGCTGGCCATCGACGTGCGGCAACAGAGCATCCAGTGCGCCAGGCAAAGCTTCGGGCATATGCAGGGTGAAGAACAGGTGGCGGGCTTGTGCCGGCACCGGGGTGGCAAGCAGACCTTGCTGGAACGGCATGACAGGCTAATCCTAGGTGAAAAAAGCGGCATGCTACTGCGCGCGGCAGCCTATCGCAACGCGGCATAAAAGCGTGATGGCACCGGGCCTGGCGAGATTGCAGTAACAAAAGGTTACCAAGTGCTGGCGCATTGCAATTAGCTATCGTTCAGGTGCGGCCTAGACTGCCTGGATCCCATGCCCGAGTGATTGCCCATGACCGCCTCGCCCCTGCTGTCCACGTTTCTTCCGCTGGCCTTGGGCATCATCATGCTCGGCCTTGGCTTGTCGCTGACCCTGGCCGACTTCGCCCGTGTGGTGAAGCATCCCAAGCCGGTGCTGATCGGCCTGGGCTGCCAGATCCTGCTGTTGCCGCTGGTGTGCTTTTTGATTGCCAATGGGTTCGGGCTGGAAGCGGCACTGGCCGTTGGCCTGATGCTGCTGGCAGCCTCACCCGGTGGCACCACCGCCAACCTGTTCAGCCACCTGGCGCACGGTGACGTGGCACTGAATATCACCCTGACGGCGGTCAACTCGTTGATCGCGATCCTGACCATGCCCCTGCTGGTAAACCTGTCGCTGGTGTGGTTCATGGCGTCGGACCAGGCCATCCCGCTGCAATTTGCCAAGGTCATGCAGGTGTTCGCCATCGTCCTGCTGCCGGTCGCCCTGGGCATGATGATCCGGCGCTGGACGCCAGGTTTTGCCGCACGCATGGAAAAGCCCATGAAACTGGTGGCCGCGCTGTTCCTGGCATTCACCATCGTGCTGGCCCTGACCAAGGACTGGCAGACCGTGGTCGAATACGCACCCGTGGTCGGCCTGGCGGCGTTGCTGTTCAACGTCATCAGCCTGGCTGTCGGTTACTGGGTGCCGCGGTTGTTGAGTATTCCCAAACGCCAGGCCATCGCCATCGGCATGGAAATCGGTATTCACAACGGCACCTTGGCGATTGCCCTGGCCTTGAGCCCGTCGCTGCTGAACAACCCGACCATGGCGGTGCCGGCGGCCCTGTACAGCCTGATCATGTTCTTCACGGCGGCGGGGTTTGGCTGGTGGGTAAGCCGCGGGCAGGCAGCGGTAGCGCCGCAAGGCAAGGGTGAAACGGCGAATTGACGCCGTCAGCTGCGGCTGCGCCGGGCCTGCAGTTGCCGTTTGAGCACCTTCAGCGGTGGTGCGTAGAAGAACCCAAACGACACACTGCCCGTACGCCCTTTGACTGCATGGTGTAGCCGGTGGGCGCGGTGCAGGCGTTTGAGGTAACGGTTGATCGGGCGCGGCTTGCGTGGCCAGTGCCGATGGAAAAAGCCATCGTGCGCCAGCACATACAGCACGCCGTAACTCGCCACCCCGCCGCCGACCCACTGCAACGGAGCATGGCCGGCCTTGCCCAGCGCCATCAACGCGGCGGCGATCAGGCCCAGGGCCACCAGGTACAGGTCGTTGGTTTCGAGCATGCCCAGGTGCGGCTCGTGGTGCGAGCGGTGCAGCCACCAGCCCCAGCCATGCATGATGTATTTGTGCGCCAGTGTACCGACACCTTCCATGGCCACCAGGGTGCCGATCAGCACGACGAAGTTGAACAGCATGTAACGGTCCGGGGGATGACGAAGAATGGCGCAAGGGTACCGATTAGCGGCGTTTTTTTCCATGTGGGAGTGACCGGCTGTAGGGCATTTCCTTATGAAGCCATTGTCATGTTTTTACCCTTGACCCTGCGTGAACCGGGGCGTAAGGTCCACCCCGCAATTTTGCATCCCTCAACAGGAGCCCCGCTGTGGACAGTAGCCCCAGTCGCTTGCGACAGGCCCACTCGGCGAGCTAGTCCGGCAGCTTCCTGTCACTGTCTCGCTACCGGCTAGACGGTGGATTGCTCCAGCCAATCAAGGCTCGAGCCCCTCCTCTCTTCTTCCTCTTCGTGGTCCTGCGCATTTCTGGTTATTCAACCGCGCCACCTGACGTGGCGTCAGAGCGGGCACGTGCCCGCGCAAGAGGTTCGCTATGGATTGGAAAGTATTTCTGCTGCGTGTCAGCATCGCCTTGCTGCTGGGTGCCCTGATCGGTGCCGAGCGCCAACTGCGCCAACGCCTGACCGGGCTGCGCACCAATGCGCTGGTCAGCACCGGCGCCTGCCTGTTCGTACTGATGACCCAGGCGGTACCGGGCATGGCGCCCACCGATGCCTCACGGGTTGCGGCCTATGTGGTGTCGGGCATCGGTTTTCTGGGGGGCGGCGTAATCATGCGCGACGGTTTGACCGTGCGCGGCCTGAACACCGCGGCCACCCTGTGGTGCACGGCGGCGGTCGGGGTGCTGTGCAGCCTGGGCCTGCTGCTTGAAGCGGCGCTGGGTAGCCTGGTGGTGCTGTGTGCCAACATTCTGTTGCGTGATATCGCGCAACGCCTGGACCGGCAGGAGGTGCTGCCGGCCAGCGAGGTCGAACAACGCTACGAAGTGCGCGTAGTATGCCGCGCCGAAGATGAAATCCAGGTGCGCAGCCTGATGCTGCACAGCTTGGGCGACCCGGAGCTGCGCCTGCAGTCGCTGCACAGCGAAGACCTGGCCAACCCCGCGCGCCTGGAAGTTCGCGCCGAGCTGCTCGGCAACCCGCAGGCACCGGCGCAGCTGGAGCGGCTGGTCAGCCGCGTGAGCCTGGAGAAAGGCGTCAGTTCGGTGCGCTGGCAGCTGCAAGCGCAGGTATTGGCGACGGACTAAGGAGCGCTTGATGTCAATGCGCCAGCTCGTGGGTTGAGTACACTGCCCAGCGCTAGCCGGCGCTCATCGCCATGTTGCCTGCGACGGTGTAGCCGTCGCGCCCCTGCTGCTTGGCCTGGTACAACGCCCTGTCGGCTGCCGCCATCAGGCTTTCCGGGGTGCTCGCATCCAGTGCCGGGTGGCCTACGGCAATTCCGGCGCTGGCCGACACTCGCCCCAGCGGGCTAGCGGCATGCTCGATCACCTGGCGGCGCAGCAACTGCATGATCTCTTCGACAACCAGTTCGGCGCCCTGCACGTCGGTGTCCGGCAGCAACACGGTAAATTCTTCACCGCCATAGCGCACGGCGAGGTCGGCCGGCCGCTTCAATGCCTGCTGCAACAACTCGGCGAACCGCCGCAGGCACTGATCACCCGCCGGGTGGCCATAACGGTCGTTGTACAGTTTGAAGTAGTCCAGGTCGAGCATCACCAGCGCCAGCGCATACCCGTGGCGCCGCGCCCGGCGTATCTCTGCCTCGAACACCGCGTCCAGCCTGCGGCGGTTGCCCAGGCCGGTCAGGCTGTCGGTCAGGGCCAGCGACCTGAGGGTCTGATGCGCCTGGTGCAGTGCCCGTTCGATGGCAATCCGCTCGCGCAACTGGCGCAGTACCACCCAGCCAAACGCGCCCAAGCCCACCAGCAATAACAGCAAGACCGCCACCGACTTGAATACATCATGCCGCCAGGGCGCGATGATCGACTCACGGGACAAGCCCGCCTCCACCACCAACGGGTAACTGGTCAGTGCCCGATAAGCGTACAAGCGCGGTGTTCCGTCCACTACCGCCACCGCCTCGGCCAGCCCCTCGCTGGCATAGGGCAAGTGATCGCGAAATATTTCGCTTTTAGCCAGGCTGCGGCCTACCACCTGGTCGACGAAGGGCCGGCGGACCAGAATGGTGCCATCGCGCTTGGCCAGCACCAGCGCGCCGCGTTCGTCGATCCTGAAGTCACCGTAGTAGCGCACGAACCAATCCACCTTGATGGTCCCCAGCAATACCCCGGCAAAACTGCCGTCTGGGTTGTCCAGCCTGCGCGAGATGGGGATGATCAGGTCGCCGCTGGAGCGGCTGCGCACCACCGAGCCGATGCGCACGTTGCGGTCGGTATGGGTGCGGTGGAATACAAAGTAATCACGGTCGCCGTTATTGGCCTTGGGCGGAATCGCAGCCTGGTCGGTGACGATCCAGCTGCCATCCGCCCCATACACGAACAAACCCTGCAACTGCGGGATGATTGCCTTCTGCTGCGCCAGCAAGGCGTGCAGGCGCGGCCGGTCAAGGTGGCTGAAGCCATCGCCTTCCAGGCGCTCGGCCAGTGCTGCGGTAATGGCGTCGACCTGGCGGATGGCGTCCTCCGCATGTTGGGCGGTGGCCCTGGCCAGGTTGCTGACCATGTTCTCGGCATTGGTGAAGGCGTGCCGGTAGTCGCGCCAGATGCGCCAACCCTCGATCAACACGAAGGTCATCATCACCACGGCCATGAACGTCAATACCAGGCGGAACAGCGCTACCGCGCGCCCCTCACCGGGTACCCCGAACAGCCCGTCATCGTCCTGGTTGTTGGCCGCACTCATGGAAGTCCTTGCCCTCAAGCGTTCGCCGCTTACCACTATAGTTCAGCGCTGCTTGCGCGTGCCCAGCTCGATCCACGTCGGCGCATGGTCGCTGGCCTTGGGTTCGTTGCGTACCCAGGCATCGACCCCGCCCGCCTTGAGGTAGGGCGCAAGCTGCGGGTTGAGCAACAGATGGTCGATACGCAGCCCGGCGTTGCGTGCCCAGTGGTTACGGAAATAATCCCAGAAGGTATAGATGCGCTCTTCGGGATACAGCGCGCGGAGGGCGTCGGTCCAGCCTTGCTCCAGTAGCGACTGGTAGCAATCGCGGGACGCGGGCTGGAGCAAGGCATCCTTGCGCCAGGATTTCGGGTCATAGATGTCGAAATCAGTCGGCACCACATTGAAGTCGCCCGCCAGCACCGTTGGGTGGCCACTGCTCAGCAAGCCGCGTGCATGGGCGTTCAGGCATTCGAACCAGCGCAGTTTGTAGTCGAATTTCGGCCCCGGCTGCGGGTTGCCGTTGGGCAGGTAGAGGCACCCAACCAGCACCCCGTGCACTGCGGCCTCCAGGTAACGGCTCTGGTCGTCGTCTTCCATGCCTGGCAGCCCGCGGCGTACTTCCAGCGGCTGGCTGTCGCGCGCCAGGATCGCCACCCCGTTCCACGACGGCTGGCCGTGATGCAGGTAGCCATAGCCCGCCGCCTCAAAGGCGTCGCCCGGAAACTGGGCATCGGCTGCCTTGAGTTCCTGCAAGCAAGCGATATCGGGCTGTTCTCTCTCCAGCCACGCCAGAAGCGCCGGCAGGCGGCTACGGATGCCGTTGATATTGAAGGTGGCGATGCGCAGCGCTTTCATGCGTCCGGGTCTTCAACATGGGCCTGCACCGCCGCTTGCAGCGCGCCCAGGTGGGCTTCATCCGCCAGCGCCTTGAGTGCCAGCCAGTCGTCCCAGTCGATGGCGCCATCGTCGCGCAGCGCTTCGGCCGTGCGCACCAACTCATGGTGATAGGCATCCGGCGATTCGCGCCGGTAACTGTCATCGTCGTACTGCGCGTACCAGGCTTCAAGCTCGGGAATGCTGCGTTCGATGCTCATCCTCTGCTCCTTTGCGGCAACCTTTGAATGTGTGAGCTTAGCTGCCGGGCATCGTTCAACCGCAATGCCGTGGTGGTCGCCCTGGCCGCAAAAAAAAATTAAACCTATGGCCCTGCGCGCGGCTCAACCGTTAGCGACACTGAGGTCGCGCCACCGATAGCAAGGAGTGAAACATGAGCAATCTGTTCATCAAGCGCGCAGGTTTGTCGCTGGTGCTGGGCATGGCGTCGTGGCAGGCACTGGCGGCGTCCTCCGATGATTTCGTCGACGCGGCCACCGAGGCCGGGATCGCCGAGGTGGTCACCGGTAACCTGGCGCTGGAGAAAAGCCAGAACGCCGAGATCAAGACCTTCGCCCAGCAGATGGTCACCGACCACACCAAGGCCAACCAGAAACTTGGCGACATCGCCCGAAAACTCGATATCAGCGTGCCAGACGAGGCTGCACTGACCGATAAGGTCAAGAAGATGATCCTCGAATGGCGCGAGGAGTCGTTCGACAAGTCTTACGTCAACAATCAGGTCGATGCCCACGAGAAAGCCGTGGAGCTGTTCAAGAAGGAAGCCGCCTCATCCGACAAGGCTGAGCTGAAGGCTTTCGCCAGTGAAACGCTGCCTACGCTGGAGCACCACCTGGAGCAAGCCAAGGCGCTTCAGGCCACCCACGGCAAGTAATTGGAGGACCCAGATGACTAACGATAGCTTGCGCAGCGAAATCCTCACTCGGTTGCTGCATGCCCACCCGCACGGGCTGGGCAAGGAAGTGCTCGACAACTACCGCGGCGAGAAGGCGGTCGCTGATGTGCTCCATACCTTGCAGCAGCACGGGTTGATCCAGGACGGCAGCGTGGTTAGCGACAATGACCAGCCGTTGAGCATCAGTTACCCGATCAAGCTGTCTGCGGCCGGCGTTGAGGCAGCAAAGCAGGTTGAGGGTTAAACCCGCCTGGCAAGGCTCTGTGGGAGCGGGTTTGTGTACGATGCAAACGCCGCCATAACTGGCACCGGCCTCGCCGGTGTTCGCGGGGCAAGCCCGCTCCCACAGAATAAACGCTAACTTACTGATTTGGCGGGGATCCTGTAGGAGCGGCTTCAGCCGCGAACACCGGCGAAGCCGGTGCCATCCACCGCGGCACGCTCGCGGGCTTTGTTCTCTGCGCGACAGCGCAGCCCGAAGGGCTGGTTAATCGCCCACAAAATTACTTGGGCTCGCGTTCGGTAATGGTTGGGTGTGCCTTGAGTGCTTCATCACGCTTGAGCAATTGGTCTTCCAGAAACTGCAACTGCCTGCCCTGCTCCGCACACAGTACCCGCTTCTCCTCCAAGCTCTGGTTTTGCGCCTGCAGCTGCCGGCGCATTTCATCGCTGGCGCCCTGCGCCTGGGCCAGAATCGTACGCAAGCCCTGGATCTGTGTATCGCGCTGCTCGAGCAGGTCATCCAGAACCTTGCGTTCGCTGCTCGCCTGACGGTGCTCGCCAAGCAGGCGCTCGTTGTCCCGGTGCAGCCGGGTCAGTTCATCCTGTTTGACGATCAACCCCTGCTGCAGCTGGCGCATTTCGACCTGTAGCTGTTGCACCTGCGCTTCGTGGCGGCGCTGATCCTGCTCGCGCTGTTCACGGCTGGCGCTGCGGTAATGCTCCAATGCATCGCGTGCGTGCCGGTGTTTCTCCTCCAGCGAACGCACCTGCTCCTCCTTGTCAGCCAGGCGTACCTGCAGCTCGCCAAGTGCCTGGTTGAGGCTGGCGCCGCGCAGTTGCTCGGCTTGCAGTGTGCTTTGCGTAGCGCTCAAGCGCTCCGACTCGGCGGCCAGGGCGGCGGCCTGGATCTGCTGTTGCTGGTGCGCAGCGGCCAGCGCCTGCTGAGTCAGTTGCAACTGGGCTTCAAGTTGTTCGCGCTGTTCGTTGAAGCTGGCTTGCGCCTGCTCGACCCGCGCGTCCGCCTCTTCCTGCAGTTGCTCTGCCAGCTGCGCCACCAGTTTTGCCAACGTGTCACTCAACGCAGGTGTGCCCTGCAGCGCCGCAGGCTTAACCCCTTCGAGCTCCTTGAGGTAGCGGTGAATGGTGGTCTTCGAGCCAGTGTTGCCCAGCTCGATGCGTACTGCATCGATACTGGGGTACTCACCCCGGGCGATCAGCACCTGCCTTGCCTGCTGCACTACCGCCTTGTTGATGCCGCCCCGGGCCATGTTTGCTCCTACGATTTCGTGTTGTGGTACGTACTATGTATTTACGTACCAATTCTGTCTTTTTTCAGGCATTAATTCAAGCGACTACTAAGGCTTAATAATCACGGCTTATCGCATGAGATGGTGTGCAAAGGGGGGTTTAGCTGGGCTGAGGTAGCGGTGGCAGTACGAAAGGCGCTGAAAAGTGGGTTTGCAGGCGCCTTGAAGTTAGGTGGCGCTTGAGTCCACCATGGACAAAATGGCTATGCGCCCAATCAAGCCCCTACCCTTGGCCCAAGATGAACATCGAAAACTACAAGGCAATCGCCGACAGCATCGCGCTGCTGCTCTTCCCTCACGCTGAAGTCATCGTTCACGAGGTGAAGAGCCAGACGGTGGTCCACATCGCCAATAACTTCTCCAAGCGTGCACTGGGAGACGACTCGGCGCTGGACCTTGAGCTGGGCGACTTTCGCAACGCGGCCAAGCTGGGGCCCTACGAGAAGCTCAACTGGGACGGCCAGAAGATCCGCTCCATTACCACCGTGCTGTACAACCCGAACGGCGAAGCTGAGCACCTGTTGTGCATCAACCTGAATTTCTCGGTGCTGGAGCAGGCCCGCGAAGCACTCGATGCGTTCTTCCAGATCAGCCGCCTGGTGCCGCAACCGGACGCACTGTTCAAGGATGACTGGCAGGAGCGCATCAACACCTTCCTTCACGCCTGGCTCCAGGCGCGCAACCTGTCGCTGCGCACACTAAAGATGAAGGAGAAGCGCGCCCTGGTGGAGGCGCTGCATGCCGAAGGCGCATTCGAAGGCCGCAGCGGTGCCGACTATGTGGCCAATGTGCTGAACATGGGCCGGGCGACCGTTTACAAATACTTGAAGGAGCTGCGGGATCAGCCCGTCTGAATAGGTGTCCAGCACTTGTCCATTGTGGATATTGAGTCTATTGTGGACTCATATTCCACAAGCGGATTCTGTTCTCATGCCAGTCGATGCCCAGTACCTCGTCGCCCTGCACCACGCCATCGCTGAAGCACACCAGGCCCTGCGCCCTGAGGTAAGTGTCACCCCGCTCACCTACAGCGCCCGGCTGTCGGCATTGACCGAATGCAGCGTTTACCTGAAATGTGAACACCTGCAACACACCGGCTCGTTCAAATTCCGCGGCGCCAGTAATAAGCTGCGTCTGCTGCCGGCTGCGCAACGCACGCTTGGCGTCATCACCGCCTCGTCGGGCAACCACGGGCAAGCGCTCGCCCTGGCGGGCAAGGTCATGGGGGTGGCGGTCACCGTTTACACCACCACATCGGCGTCCGCCTACAAGCTCGGTGCCATTCGGGCGCTCGGCGCCGAGGTGGTCAGCCTCGACCTCGACCCGCTGGGCGTCGAGCTGGAAGCCGCACGGCAGGCCGCGCTCCAGGGCAAACCCTTCGTCTCGCCCTACAACGACCCGCAGGTCATCGCCGGCCAAGGCACCATCGGCATGGAGCTGTTCGAACAGGCCCCCGACCTGGATGCAGTGTTCGTCGCGGTTGGCGGTGGCGGCATGATCGCGGGCATCGGCGCTGCGCTACGTGCACGCAACCCAGGCATCGACATCATCGGTTGCTGGCCGGCCAACGCGCCCACGCTGCAACGTTCACTCGAAGCCGGGAGCATCATCGAGATGGAAGAAGCCGATACGATCTCCGACGGCACGGCCGGCGGTGTCGAACCCGGCGCCATCACCTTCCCGCTGTGCCAAGCACTGCTGACCCGCACCGTGCTGGTCAGCGAAGCAGAAATCAAGGCAGCCATGCGTGAAGTCGCCAGCGCTGAGCGCTGGATCATCGAAGGCGCGGCAGGTGTTGCGGTGGCCGGCATGCAGAAGCTGGCCAAGGACTACCGTGGCAAGCGTGTAGCCGTTGTGATTTGCGGCCGCAACATCGTGCTGGAGAAATTCCTCGAGGCGGTCCAATGAAAGTCTTCAATAAAGAACAGATCATTGCCCGGCTCGACATGGACCTGGCGGTGCAGCACCTTGAGCAAGATTTCATCGCCTTTTCGCAAGGCAAGGCCCAGGTGCCGCCGGTGCAGGCATTCGCGTTCCCCCAGGCGAACGGCGACTGCTGCATCAAATCTGCGCATGTCGAAGGCAGCGACACCTTCACGCTGAAGGTGTCGACTGGCTTCTATGACAACCCAGCCAAAGGCCTGCCCAGCAACGACGGCTTGATGATGGTGATCTCGGCCACCACCGGGCAGCCCATTGCCTTGCTGCAGGACGAGGGCTGGCTGACCTGTATCCGCACCGCGCTGGCCGGGCGCATCGCCGCCCGCTTGCTGGCCCCCTCGAAGGTCAACGCCATCGGTATTCTCGGCACTGGCACACAGGCGCGTATGCAGTTGGAACAGTTGGCTACCGTCACCCCTTGTCGCAAGGTGGTCGTGTGGGGGCGCAGCGAGGCCGCGCTGGCTGATTACAGTGCATTCGCCGAGGGTCTGGGGTATGAAACCGAGGTCACGCGCAGCGTTGAAGGGGTGGCACGCAACGCCAACCTGATCGTCTGTGCAACACCTTCGTGCGCACCGTTGCTGCACAGCGACTGGGTGCAACCTGGCACGCATATTACTGCCGTAGGCGCAGACGCACCGGGCAAGCAAGAGCTCGACCCGGTACTGGTCGCACGGGCAGACCGCATCATTGTCGACTCCATGTACCAATGCAGCCACTACGGTGAAGCCTCCCATGCACTGAACGCCGGCCTGATCGGCGAGCACCAGCTTGCAGAGCTTGGCGCGCTGCTTGAAGGCCGCGCGCCAGGCCGTGACAACGATCGGCAGATCACCCTGGCCGACCTGACTGGCGTGGCCGTGCAGGACGCCCAGATCTCAAGCTGTGCGCTGGCCTCACTGGGTATGTGAGCGCGCTACGATTGCGAAACTTCAGCCTCTGTCCGTGATGCCTTGGGCGAGGCCTTTTTCTCCTGCACCACGATGTAGAACTCCTCCCCGTGCTTGACCGCGCCGTACAGCACCGCTTTTTCAATCAGCTCGCTGCCGCGCAGGTGGCGCAGCATCATCGGGTCCTTGCGCAAGTCGCGGTACAGCGCAAGGCACAACAGCACCATCACCACCACAAAGGGCAGCGCCACCACAATGGTCAGGTTCTGCAGGCCCGTAAGCGCTTCACCCGGGTTACCAGAGTTACCAATGGCCAGCATGATGGCGGCCACGGTGCCGGTCAGTGCGCCCCAGAAAATCACGGTGCGGCGCGAGGGCTCCGTGGTGCCGTGTTCGGACAAAGTCCCCATCACCAGGGAGGCCGCATCGGCGCCAGAGACGAAGAAGATCGCCACAAGGATCATCACCAGTACCGAAGTCGCCGCTGCAAACGGGTAGCTGTCGAGTAGCTGATACAGCGCATGGTTGCTGTTCACCGCGCCGTCGATCAGCACGAAGGTGCCCTCACGCAGCGCATCGATGCCGGCACCGCCGAAAATGCTGAACCACACCAGGCTGACCAGGCCTGGCACCAGCAGCACGCCGCTGACGAACTGGCGGATGCTGCGCCCACGGCTGATACGGGCGATGAACATGCCGACGAAGGGCGTCCAGGAAATCCACCAGGCCCAGTAAAACACCGTCCAGCTGGCCAGCCAGCTGTCCATCGCATCGCCGCCACTGGCGCTGGTGCGCGCCATCATCTCGGGCAGCAGCTTTATATAGACGCCGATCGAGGTTGGCAGCAGGTTGAGCATCAACAGCGTCGGGCCGACCAGAAACACGAACACCGCCAGCGCCAGTGCCAGCACCATGTTGGTGTTGGACAGCCACTGGATGCCTTTGCCGATGCCCGACACCGCCGAGGCAACGAAAGCGATGGTCAGCAACGTGATGAGGCCGATGTAGAACAGCTTGCCGGGGTTTTCGATCCAGCCGTTGTATTCCAGGCCGCCGGCGATCTGCAGGGCACCGAGCCCCAGCGACGCCGCCGAACCGAACAGGGTGGCGAAGATCGCCATCATGTCGATCACCCGGCCGATGGGGCCATTGGCATGTTTGCCTATCAAGGGCCGGAACGCGGTGGAAATCAGCTGCGAGCGCCCGCGGCGAAAGGTGCCATAGGCGATCGCCAGGCCAACGATGGCGTACATCGCCCAGGGGTGCAGCGACCAGTGAAACAGCGTGGTGGCCATCGCCACCTGCAGCGCCTCGTCGGACTGCCCGGCGGCAGTGCCCGGCGGCGGTGATACGTAGTGCGACAGCGGCTCGGCCACGCCGAAGAACATCAGGCCGATGCCCATGCCCGCGCTGAACATCATGGCAACCCAGGACACCGTGCGAAATTCCGGCGCTTCGCCATCACGCCCCAATGGAATTCGGCCGTAGCGGCTGGCGGCCAGCCACAGCACGAAGATTACGAAGAAGGTCGAGGTGAGGACGAAGAACCAGCCAAAATTGACGATGATCCAGGACTGTGCCGTGGATGCGCTGGCGGCGAGGCTTGCCTGGTTGACGAACCCCCAGAGGATGAAAGCGATGGCCAGGAGGCTGGTGAAGCCGAACACCACCCAGTCGAGCTTGCCTTCAAGGTGACGGTCCTGCCTGGCTTCGGCAGTCTTGGACGGGTCGGTGACGCCGAGCGCCGGTGTTTCAACGTTCTCTTGCGTTGCCATCGATGGGCCCTTTTCGGTTTGCTGCAGGCTTTTGTTGTTTTAGTTGCGAGCGATGCCTGCGCTAGAACCGGGGTCGGCCACAGGGGAGGCCCCGTGATTATCCAGTGCCCGAATTGACGGCCCCTATTCCAGGACCGTCGTGGCACGTCCAATCAACGACCTGCCACTCCCACAAAAATGCCGCAGCATTCAAGCTGCGTTATCCAACCCCATCTGCCAGAAATCCGCCTCCAGCCGCGAAGCCTGGCCGAAGACCCCCGCCAGTTCGACAAAGCGCTGCTCGGTCATGCTGCGTGCCGCCAGCTCATCGAGGTGCTTGCGTGCATTGGCCGCCACCCCTTGATACCCGTCGCCCGCGTATTCACCAATCCACTCCCGGTAAGGGTGGTTGCTCAGGTCACCGATCTGCGCCGCCAGCGTGCGACCAATCTCGGCGTAGCCAATCACGCACGGCGCCAACGCCACGTGCAGCTCCAATAGGTCACCGGCCGCGCCGCAGTCAAGCACATACCGGGTGTAAGCCACCGTCGCCTGGTGCTCCGGCGCCGCCTCGATATCGGCCTGCGACAAGCCCCAGCGGGCGCACAGGCGCAGGTGCAGTTCGGTTTCATCGAGGATCGCCCCGAGCGTCGCCTGGGCGGCGCGGATGTCGGCCGGCAGGCGGCTCTTGTAGGCCGCCAGTGCCCAGGCGCGGGCGAACTGGATGAGGAACAGGTAGTCCTGTACCAGGTATGTCCGGAAGGCGTCCTCACTCAAGGTGCCCTCACCCATCTGCCGCACGAAATCGTGGTCCACGTAACTGGACCACTGCGGTGCGGTGGCAGCTTTCAGGCGCGCAAAGGTATCCATGGTCAGGCCTCCTCGTCGTAGATCGCGTCAAAGAAGGCAAGCTCAAGGGCCACGGTGCGCGCAAAGAAGTCGCTGCTCAGTGCAGCCTGTTGCGGCCCTACCCGGTCGAGTTCGGTTTGCAGAAAGCCGACGAATTCGGCGAACGCCGGGTTGTCATGCAGGGTGATCCATTCGGCATGCACGAAATTACCGGGTAGTGGTTTGGCTGCCTTGGTCGCCCAGTCCAGGTACAGGCCTTCGGCAACGTTCAGCACCGCCAGCGCCGCTGCGTAGCAACGGGTGGCTGCAGCCTCGCGCATGATTGCCTTGAAGCCTTCAGTGGGTACCGTGTCCTTGGGTTCGGTGCGCTGCGCGGGGCTGACGTCCAGCGCCTCGAACGCACGCAGGAAGTAAGTGTTTTCGTCGCTGGAGATCATCCCGGCGAAGCGGCCGAAACGCAGGCGCGCCTCGAAGGTGTCGGCGCTGGCAATGGCAGCGCCCAGCAGGGTCAGGAAGCTGTCGAGAAAGCGATGGTCCTGGACCAGGTAGCGAACCATGATCGGGTCCGCCACGGTGCCGGCGCAGAGTTCGCGGACGAAGCGGTGGCCAACGGCAGCCGACCAGGTTGGCTCGTTCTGGCGACGCAGGGTTTCGGTGAAGCGTGCGGTCATGGTGCTGTCCTCCATGGGGTGACAGCGAGACCGTTGCGTTGGTGCATGGAGCGGCCTCGCAGTGAGGCCGGCAAAAAGGCAGGTCGGCAGTCCCATCCCTTCGCCGGCATGATCCGGATCAGGTTCTAAGGGTCACCGCGCTGCAATGCCAGCGGTCTCTCAGCCCGTTGCCGGACTCCCCTTGGTGGGGTGCAGGTATACAGCACTTGCACGGGCATTGTCACGGGCCCAGTCACCAGAGCTGCCAGTCACGCATCTGTGGGTAGCCCCGCGAAAGGGCCGGGACAGGCAAACCAATAAGCTTTATGGTGTCACTGTCTATCACCACACCGCCGACCATGACCGACATCGAGCGCTACGTACGCGCCGCCACCCGCGACAACACGCGCCGCAGCTACCAGGCCGCCATCGAGCACTACGAGGCGCACTGGGGCGGCTTTCTGCCGGCCACTGCCGACAGCATTGCCCGCTACCTGGCCGACCATGCCGAACAGCATGCGGTCAGCACCCTGCGCCAACGCCTGGCAGCGCTAAGCCAATGGCACATCAGCCAAGGCTTCCCCGACCCGACCAAGGCGCCGCTGGTACGCCAGGTGCTGCGCGGCATCCGCACCTTGCACCCGACGCCGCCGAAGCAGGCCGCGCCGCTGCTGTTGCAGCACCTGCAAACTGCCGTCGAACATTTTGCAGAAGAAGCCCGGCAGGCCCGCGAGCACCACGACCTGCCGGCGTTGCGCCGCGCCAGGCGCGATACCGCACTACTGCTGCTGGGGTTCTGGCGGGGCTTTCGCGGTGATGAACTGGCGCGCCTGCGCGTCGAGCATATCCAGGCCGAGGCCGGCGTCGGCATCACCCTGTTCCTGCCACGCAGCAAGGGCGACCGTGAAGCCCTCGGCGTGCAGCATCGCACCCCGGCACTCAAGGCGCTGTGCCCGGTCACGGCCTACCTGCAATGGCTGGAAGTCGCCGGCATCGCCCACGGCCCGGTGTTTCGCAAGCTCGACCGTTGGGGCAACCTGAGCGACACGCCGCTCAACAGCAACAGCCTGGTCGGCCTGCTGCGGCGCATGCTCGAACGCGGCGGTGTGCCCGCCGCGCTGTACACCGGCCACTCCCTGCGCCGCGGCTTTGCCACCTGGGCCACGGCCAACGGCTGGGAGTTGAAGTCGCTGATGAGTTACGTGGGCTGGAAGGACGCCAAGTCGGCCTTGCGCTACATCGACTCGGCCCAGCGCTTTGGCGAACTGGCCGTGTTACCGGCCAGCCAGGTGCAAGCGCTTATTCCTTGAAGGTGTAGCGCGCGATGCCGCCCACTTCCGGGCGGATCGCATACAGGTCACCGGCGTCCGGGTAGTGGCGCAGCTCTGCTGGCGACATGCCGACGCGAGCCGTGGTGATGAACAGCGTGTCCATGCCATCGCCACCGAAGCAGACGCTGGTCGGGCGCGGCACGGGCATCACCACCTGGTCGGTCAGGTGGCCGTGGCGGTCATAGCGCAACAGGCAGCTGCCATTGAACTGGCACACCCACAGCCCGCCTTCACGATCCAGCGCAATACCGTCCGGGCGGCCCAGCTCGGCCGGCGTTTCGGCGAACAGGCTGACCTGCTCCAGTCGGCCTTCGGGCAGGTATTCGGCGCGGTAGATCGCGCGGGCAACGGAATCGACGAAGAATACCGTCTGGCCGTCGGCCGACCAGGTAATGCCGTTAGGCAACGACAAGCCGTCGTGGATCACCTCATCGTGCAGCTCGCCGTCGAAGCGGAACAAGGCGCCGGTCTTGCCGCTTGGCCCCTCGTCCATCAGGCCGGTGACGAAGCGCCCGTGTGGGTCACAGGCGCCATCGTTGAACCGGTAGCTCGGGCGGTGGTGCACCGGCATCGAGTACTGGCGCACCTTGCCCGGCGCCACATCGAGGATGGCAACGCTGGCGTCCTCGGTGAAGATCAGGTTGCCTTGGTCGGTCAGCGCCAGGGCGCCGATGCGCGCAGCCGATTCATACAGTTTTTCGACCTCACCATCGGGCAGCAGCCGGTGGATACGCCCGCCGGTGATATCGACGAAATACAGCGCGCCCGTGCGCGCATCCCACACCGGGCTCTCGCCCAGGTCGGCGCGGGTGTTGGCGACCTTGATCGGCACGTAGTGGCATTCCTTGATGCGGCTCCAGCGCTCGGCCACTTCGGCCAGGCTAGACGCTTCAACCCGCGCCAGGTCACGCGGGTAGCTGACCCCGCTGTTTTCGCTGAAACGCGTGGCGGTGAACTGGCCATTGCTGGCGCGCAGGATGTAGCCGGTGTCCCGGCACAGCGGGCTGGCCAGGTACAGCACGCCTGGTGTCACCCATTCCGGCTTGAGCTCTTCTGGCGGCTGGGTCACGCCCCACATGCGGGTCTTGGCCACCGGCGAGATCGCGTTGACCAGGATGCCGTGCTCCAGCCCTTCCATGCTCAGTGCATTCATGATGCCCACCTGGGCCATCTTGCCCGCCGAATAGGCAACCAGGCCCGGCTGGGCGTAGCGCTGGTACATGGCGCGGTCCGAGGTGGTCAGCACGATACGCGGCGCTTCGGAGGCCTTGAGGTGCTTCCAGGCGTGCTTGGCCAACCATACCGGGGCATGCACGCTGATACCCAGGGCGCGTTCGAGAAACGCCTGCTCCTGGGTCTCGATGCCTTGGTAATCGACCCAGCCGGCGTTGTGGATGAGGATGTCCAGCGCACCGAAATGGCTGATGGCCAGCTCGACCAGCTGGCGGCATTCTTCTTCGTTTTCCAGGTGGCCGACATGGGCGACCACGTCGTGCCCCTTGGCTTTCAGGGCGTCGAGGGCAACGCTGACGGCCGCCGGGTCCTGGCCTTCGCCGGAACGGTCAGTGCCCAGGTCGCTGATGACCACCCGCGCACCGCGTGCGGCCAACGCCATGGCGTAATCCAGGCCTAGGCCCTGGGCGGCACCGGTGACGATGGCCACTTTATTCTTGAATGGGTCTGTGCTTGGCATTGTAGAGCCCTTCCGATTCTCCTTTTTTTACGATAACAATAAAAAAATCAATGACTTAATATTAAAAGCATGCAACTTTGATATCTCCGAGATATCACCTGAAACCCGCCACATGCCGATGTACGCCAGCCACCCGCGTGATGCCCTACAAAAGGCGATGGCAGCAGAGGCTTTGTCGCCGCGATGTCACGCACTATGATGGCCGCCTTGCAGGGTCGGCCGCCGGAAAACGCCTTCCTGGCGCCCGTTCGACTCGATGAAGGAACGTAAGCATGATCGAGACACGTTTGCTCAGGCAGTTCATTGCCGTGGCCGAGGAGCTGCACTTTCACAAGGCAGCCATTCGCCTGCACATGGCGCAGCCACCCCTGAGCCAGGCGATCAACCGACTCGAAGAGAAGCTGGGCTTCAGCCTATTCCTGCGCAACAAGCGGGGGGTCAAGCTGACGGCGGCCGGCATGGCGTTTCTGGAAACCGCTTACCGCACGCTCAAGGAGCTGGAGCAAGGCATCGAGTACGCGCGCAACGTCTCTGAAGGGATCTGCGGCAAGCTGACCATCACCGCTATTTCCATCGCTTACTACGAGTCACTGCTCAATACCCTGAAGAAATTTCGGGAAATCTACCCGAACGTGCGGCTGACCATCCGCGAAATGCCCTCGGCTTCCCAGGCCAAGGCGTTGATGGCTGGCGAGGCGGACATCGGCTTCATGCGCAAGCTGCCGATGCCGCCGGACACCATCGAATCGCGGCTGCTGCTCAACGAGCAGATCGTCATGGCCCTCCCTGCCAGCCACCCCAAGGCGCAGCAGCCGGTGGTCGACCTGCGTGATTTTGCCGAAGAGGACTTCGTGTTCACCCCGCAGGCGCTGGGCAGCGGCTACCACAGCCAGTTGATCGCCCTGTGCGAATCGGCCGGATTCTACCCCAAGGTGGTGCAGGAAGCGGCGCAGATCCATACCCTGATCGGCCTGGTGGCCTGCGGCTTCGGCGTGGCCCTGGTGCCGGAGTCGATCGCCTATTCCACCCTGCGCGACCGCGTGCAGTTCCGCCCGATCCGGCCGATCAAGGACCAGCCTACGCCGACCATGGGCCTGTACATGAACTGGAACATCCAGAACGCGTCCCCGGCCCTGGGCAGTTTCATTTCCATGCTCGACCTGGGCGCGCCACGGCGCTATGCCGACACCATCCAGAACCCGGTGATGCTGGATGGTAGCGACAACCGCGAACTACAGCGTTAAGCGGTATTCGCGCAGCCAGGCATCCAGCGCCAAGGCCGTCTCCAGGTTGTTGCGGCGCAGCTGCGAATTGAAATAACCCTCCGCCTGGCGCAATTCAGCCGCCAGCCGGCCCCGGTCGATCACCGCGAACACCGGGCTGCCGGCCTCTGCCAGCAAGCCCTGGGCACGCTCACGCAGGAACCGTTCGTAGGCCAGGTTGGCCGAGGTCGGGTACGGGCTCTTGCGCCGCTGCAATACGGCCGGCGGCAAGATGTCCTTGCAGGCCTGCTTGAGCAGCCATTTCTCTTCGCCGTCCTTGCCCTTGATCGCCCACGGCACGTTGTACACGTACTCCACCAACTGATGGTCGGTGAACGGCACCCGCACCTCCAGGCTGGCGGCCATGCTCAAGCGGTCCTTGCGGTCGAGCAGGATCGGCAGCCAGCGCTGCAGGTGCATGTGGCACAGCTCGCGCATGCGCCGTTCCCGCGGGCTGTCACCTGGCAAGTGCTCGACACTGTCCAGCGCCTGGTGATAGCAACTGCTCTGGTAATCAACGAAGTTGCACTGGCGGTTGAAATCGGGGTTGATCAGTTCGGGCTGCAGCAACTGCATGCGCGAAAGCCACGGGAAGCGTTGCGCCGCAATGGCCTGCGGGTCGCGGAACCAGGCGTAACCGCCAAATACCTCGTCCGCCGCCTCGCCGGAGATGGCCACCGTGGAATGCCCGCGAATGGCCTTGAACAGCACATACAGCGAGGTGTCCACATCGCCGAAGGTGGCCGCCGAGTCATTGGCCCGGTACACCGCCCTGCGTGCATGGGCTGCGACCAGCTCGCGGTTGTCGATGAGGATGGTCTGGTGGTGGCTACCGATGTACTCGGCGGCCGCCAGCGCGAAGGGCTGGTCGCGCTCCGGGCGAAATTCATCGCTCTGGAACTGCTCGGCCTGGCCGACGAAGTCCACCGAGAACGAATTGACCGCGCCACCCTGCTGCGCCTGCAACCGTTGCTGCGCCATGGCGGTGAGGATGGTCGAATCCAGCCCGCCAGACAGCAGCGAGCAGACCGGCACGTCGGCATGCAACTGCTCGCCCAGCGCGTTACCGAGCAGCTCCCGGGTGCGCGCCACGGTGGTGGCCAGATCATCCGCATGCTCGCGCCGCTGCAACTGCCAGTAGCGGCTGAGCTTCGGTTGCCTGTTGGGCCGCCAGGACAGACGATGCCCCGGTGGCAGTTCGCTGATCCCGCGCAGGGCTGTGCGCACGGTGCCGCGAGACAGGCTCAGGTCGTCAACGAGGCCGACCACATCCAGCGCGCTGGTGAACTCCGGGTGCGCCAGAATGGCCTTGACCTCCGAACCGAACAGCAGCCCCTGCTGATGGCGGGCGTAATACAGCGGCTTGACCCCCAGGCGGTCCCGCACCAGCAGGAAGTGCCCGTCGCGCCCGTCGAACACGGCGAAGGCGAACATGCCACTCAGGTGCTCGCAGCACTGCTCCCCCCACTCCAGGTAGGCATGCAGCACCACTTCGGTGTCGCTGCGGGTATGGAACGGGTGGCCGGCCTTCTGTAGCTGCTCACGCAGTGCGTTGTGGTTGTAGACCTCGCCGGTGTAGATCAGGGCGATTTCCTCGCCGCCGGCACAGCGGTAGGTCATCGGCTGTACGCCGCCGCCAAGGTCGATGATCGCCAGGCGCCGGTGGCCCAGCAGGGCGTTACGATGCAGCCAGCTGCCGCTGGCATCCGGCCCGCGCAGGGCCAGGGTATCGGTCATGGCGCCGAGCGCCGAGGTGGCCTGGGCCAGGTCGCGGGTGTAGTCCACCCAGCCTGTGATTCCGCACATGCTGCGCTCCTTAAACCTGAAGACGGCGGGTTGGCAGCAGGCCGGTGACGGCTTGCAGGCGCTTGGCGATGTCCAGCAGCTGCCGCTCGCTGTCGCGACGGCCCATGATCTGCACGGCCAGCGGCGCTTTGCCGTCGGCGCTCAGGCAGATCGGCACGGTGATGGCCGGCAGGCCGCTGAAGCTGGCCAGCGGGGTGAAGCTGATTTTCTGTTCATAGCCAGGTTCGGCCGGCGACGGGATGGTCGAGTCGCCTGGCTGCGGGTTGCGTCGGTCGAACGGCCGGTTAGGGTCCATGGGGAACACCACGAAGTCCACCTGGGCCTGGTCGAACCAGGCGTCGATACCGCCGCGAAGGGTGTCCATGCGCTGGTGGATGCGCTGGTAGTCGCTGTCGCTGACGCCCTCGCCTACCTGCAGTGCGCTGAGCGTGGACCAGTGCAGCTCGCAGTCGAAGCGCCGCGCCCAAGCCGCCGAAGCCAGCCAGGCATCACGCGCACAGAGTTGCCAGGCGTCACCGCGGCAGGCCCAGAGCTCGGGCATGGCGACTTCACCGGGCGCCATGCCCAGGTCTGCCAGCGCGCTACGCGCCTGGCCGAGCATGTCGAGCATTGCCGGGCTGGTCAGCGCCGGGTCCAGCGCGTGCTCCAGGATGGCGACCCGGTAGCGTTCCTTCAGGGGTTGTTGTTGGCCGAGCAGCGGCTCCAGCCCCAGCAGCGGGAACAGCACATCGAGATCGTCTGCGCTGCGGGTGACCCAGCCCAGTGCATCCATGCGTGGCGACAACGGGAACACACCAGCCAGGCTTTCGGACTTCTGGGTCATGCGCAGGCCGACCATGCCGCAGTGCGAGGCCGGCCAGCGTACCGAGCCCAGCACGTCGGTGCCCAGCGAGATATCACACAGGCCCGCCGCCACCGAAACCGCCGAACCTGTGCTGGAGCCGGACGGGTCGATGCTCGGGAAATGCGGGTTACGGCAGCCGGCGCCGAAGGCGATGTTCAGCTCGGTGGTGGCAACCTTGCTGGTCAGGGCGATGCGCGGGTCGAGGAAGGTCAGCGCCTCGGCACTGCGCTGCGGGTAGTGGCGGTAGCTGCGCAGGCCCAGGCGGGTCGGCAGGCCGGCGACGTCGACGGTGTCCTTGACGCCCAGGCGGTACCACGGCGCCAGGGCTTCGCGGGTGCTGGTCAGGCAACGGTAGTGGCTGTCGGCATGCACCGACCAGTGGCCGTACTGGGCCGCCCAGTCGGCCGCCAGCGCGGGGGTGCGCTGCAGCAATTCGTGGCGCTTGCGCAGGCTCAGCCCAAGGTATTCGGGCTGCTCGCGCCCGCGGCCGGCATCGGCGCCGCAGTTGCTGAGGTACTGGGTGATGGTGTCCTGGGTATTAGCGTGGGTCATGGGTGTATTCCTTGACAGTCGTTGTGGCCGCCCACGGCATTGGCTTGCCGGTGGCGGATAAAGGCAGGTCGCTGACGCGGCGCACGGCAACGGGCCGTGGATGGCCTGGGGGCAGCTGCCTGAATGCATCCAGTACCGCGCGTTCGCTGAGCGTGACGGAGCTGAACAGCACTTCGAACGCTTCGCCGCGCAGCGCATCACGCACCGCCACGCAGGCCAGCGTCGGGCAGTTCAGCTGCTGGCCAAGGTCGCGGGTCAGGCGAGCCAGATCGACACGCAGGCCGTTGACCTTGATCAGGCTGCTCGCCCGGCCCAGCCACGTGAAGCGGCGTGCATCCAGGGCCAGCACCTGGTCATCGCAGCAGTACGTGGCCGCAGGGCGCGGTTGGCCGTGCTCGCGAGCGATGCGCGGGCTGGCCACTTCGAGTGCACGCGGCTGGCCTGGCGTGCTCAGCAACGTGACATCGTCGAGCAGCGTCCAGGCCTGCTCCGGGCTGCTATGTGCCTGCAGCTCGCGGTAAGCCATGGCGCCGGTTTCGGTGGAGCCCAGCAGTTCGACAAAGCGCACGCGTGGCCCGGCATGGCGCTGCACAGTGGCCAGGGCGTCCGGTGGCAGCAACGAGGCGCTGTGCACCACCAGCACCGCACGGCGCGCCGAGAGCTTGGCCAGCAGCGCCGGCAGCACACGCCAGGTACTGGCAATGGCGAGGATCACGCACGGGCACTCGCCATCCAGGGCAGGCAGCCGTTGCTGCTCCAACGAGCAGGTGTGCAGGTGCGCGTTCAACACCCGCGCACCGACATCACCGAGGATCATCCCGTAGCTGTGGCTGGCCGGCGCAAAGGAGAAAATCTCCCGTGCATCCGGGGCCCAGTGGCCAAGGATCAAGGCTGCCTCGCGCTCCATCTGCGCCACGCTGCGCAGCCATTGGCGCGGCGCGCCGGTGGAGCCGGAGGTGGTAAACAGATGTTCGGCGCTCACTCGCTGGCCTGCAGGGTCAGTTGATCTTCCAGTTTCTGGCCGACGAATTGCTCCATTTTTTCCAGGGTTTCAAACCAGAAGCGCACATCGTCGCTGAGGTAATCCACCTCGATGTCGAAACAGCCCTCGATGGCGGTAATCACCTCGACGGCCATCAGGCTGTCGAAGCGCTCGCCAAGGAAGTCGCGGAAGCTGTCGCGCTTGTCGATGGCGTCGACCTCATCGCCAAGCAACTGGGCGAGGGTCTGACGAATGCGCTGTTCAATGCTGAGGTCGTTCACGAGCCGGTCTTTCCTTGTGGGTGGGCAGCGTTGGTCAATTCCGCGCCGGCACTGAAGAACACGTGCTCGGGCAGGATCGGGTCGAAATGCAGGTAGATGAAGGCGTTGGGGTAGTGCGTGCGCAGGCAGGCGTGCAGCCCTTCGGCCAGCGCCTGGTGGGCCTGCCGGTCGCGCGCCGCAGCCAGGGTAATGCGCACATGGAACTGCGCCGGCAAGCCATCGTGGTCGGTGATCGGCAGCGGCATGCCGGCGCTGAACACGCACCCCTCCGGCAAGGGGTTGAAGAACACCATGCAGTGAGCAGTCTCTGCGCCAAGGGCTTTGAGCAGCCGGGTAAAGGCCAGGGCCAGGCGCTTGCGCGCCAGCGGTTGCAGCGCTGCGCTGGAAACATTGAGGGTTGGCATGTCAGGTCCTTACGACAACTGCAAACTGGGCAGGCATTGCTGTCGGCCCTCGGCAAAGGCTTCGAGCAGGCGGCCCAGGCAGGCCGACAAGGCATCGACCCCTTGCAGGAACAGCGGTGACCAGGCGTGGCCCGCGGGGCCGCAGACCTTGTCGAGGAAGTACCGCAAATGCGGCAGGTCCACCGTCAGGCCGAGGTCAGCGGCCAGTGCCACGGCCTGGTAGGTGCTCAGCAGGTCGGGAATGCGCTGGCCCTGGTTGGCGAAACCACCCTGCCGCACCTTGTGGGCGGCCAGTAGCTCGGTGGCTGCCTGCGTGACGTCGTGGCCAATGTAGGCGAGGCACGCCAATGCCTGCAGCCCGGCGCGCAAGGAAGTTTCGCCACGCGGGAACGATGCATAACCCTGCACCTGCCGGCAGCTGGCCACGTAGCGTTCGAGAGCCTCCCGATCGACACCGCTGTTGTCGCCCAACTGGCGCAGGATCGACACGGCCGAGGCGGTAGACACCATGTCCGAACCGCGCCCCTCCCAGAAGCCGAAGCCTCCATCGGGGTTCTGCAGCGAGGCCAGCCAGTGGCCGATTGCCTGGCGCGGCCCAGGCCTGCCACCGAAGGCACCGGCGGCCAGGCCCCAATTGGTGCAGCGCACCTCGGCGCCCCGGCCGGGCATGTACATGATCCCCGGCTCGTTGGGCATCTGGCAGCCTTCGATCCAGCGCAAGGCGCCATCGCGCTGCGCCGCCGGCAGGCTGTCACCCAGCAGCGCAGCCGCAGTGGTGAGCACATCGTGCGCGGTGTCAGCCAAGCGATAGGTGTAGCCGCCCTGGGGCATCGACAAGGTTGCAACGAAGGCAGCCACCTCGTCAGCCAGGTGCGCCACCGGCTCACCCATGGCCTTCAGTGACCCTACGGCACAGAACGCTGCCCAGACATCCTCACCGTCATAACCTGCCCAGCGCACGAAGGCGCCGGTCGGGCCGCGCAAGCTGTCGATCCATTCCGCGCAGCGCCGGCGGCCCAGTGGCTGCGCCTGCAGGCCCGCGAGGCTGGCCGTGGCGCGATAGGTCGCCCACAGGCAGGGTACTTGTGCCGCTTCGCTGAAGCGGAAACCGCCACACTCCATCTGTTGCGCCTGCAACCAGCCGATCAACCGTGGCAGGTCCCATTGGGGGGCCGGCAAGCCTTGGCGTTGCAGCGCGCGGGCGGCCATCACACCATAGAAGCAGGCGCGGGTATCGGCGAGGTTGCGCCGGGCAAACTCGGCGGACCAGCTGAGGCCGCCATTGGCACATTGCAGGCCCTCCAGCCAGGCGTACAGGCGCTCGGTGTCCAGCACCTGGCCCTGGCAAACTTCGATCAAGGTCCGCAGCGCATAGTGGCTGGCCCAGACATCGGCCGTCTGCCCGGGGCACATGGCGTAGGCGTCGCCGTCGAACAGCGTATGCAGCCACGCCGCCGTCTCGTCGCGGCGTTCCACTGCAACGCCCAGGTCGTGCAGTGTTTCGGTGCAGTAGAAGGTGGCCCAGGCATCGGAAGGCATGCCCTTGCTCCAGGCAAAGCCGCCATCTCGGTTGCGCCGTGACTGGATGTACGCCTGCAGCGCCGGGGCGTCGGCCTGGTCGAGCCGTTCGACCCATGCCAAGGTGCGTATCGCAGCATAGGTGCACCACAAATCCGGCTGGCCGTTGCCCAGGCCCTGCCCTTGGGGAAACCGCGGTGGCATCATTACTGGCCACCGACAAAGCGCAGGTTGGTCTTCTTCCAGCTCTTTTGCGATGCACCGCTCTTGTTCAGCGCCGACAGGTTGTTGACGAACAGCACCCGGCTCCAGCGCAACCCCATGTGCTGCTCGGACCGCTCCAGCAAATCGGCCTGCAGCTGGGCTTCCTGGCTGATGTCCCAACCCACATCGCGCTCCAGAATCAGCGCAGCACTGTCGCTTTGGCGATCCACTTCGATGACATAGCCGGTGGCATCGCAAGCGCCGTATACCACCTCCTCGACCGCGCGAATTTCCAGGGGTACACCGCCAACCACGATGCTGTCGCTGTCGCGCCCGTTGATCAGCAGGCCCGGGCTGGCCCGGCCCGGCTCCCAGGGGGCGGTGATGGTCACGCTGTCGCCGGTATCCAGGCGCAACAGCGGCCGGGCATACAGGTTGAGCGGCGTCACCACCAGCCGGCCCGTGAGGCCTTCGGCCGGGGTGACCAGCCGGCCATCGGGCAACAGCAGCTCGAAATAATTGGTGGCGGTGGCCAGGCGCATGTGCAGGTCTTCGCCCACTGCCGCGAGGGTACCGGTTTCGGTGCTGCCGTAGCTGGCGTCGAACACCTCGCACTGCCACCACCGCGCCAGGCGCTCACGCAACGGCTGGGTGTTGACCTCGCCAAGCAACATGATCGCGCGCACGGAGCCCGCGAACGTCTGCAGCAGTTCACGCTGTTTCAGGTAGCGGGTCAGTTGCACCAGTACGCCGGGGGCGATGAACAGCACTGTCGGCTTATAGGTATCGAAGGTTTTGCACACCCGCTCCCAGTCGGTAATACCGGTGGTGAACGGGTAAAGGCGCACGTGGGAAACGTCCAGGTATTCGCAGACGTTGGCGATCAGGTCGCCGACCGGGACGATGTCCGATGGCATCAGGTTGGCCACCCGCGTACCGGGGCGCAGCACGGCGCGCCAGTGGCTGGCGACGCTGACGGCGTTCCAGATGATGTCCTCTTTCAACCGCGGCGTCGGCGTCGGCTCGCCGGTCGTGCCGGTGGTGGCGTAATACTTCGCTGCCTCGCCAAGTTCGACCGTGCAGAAGTTCAGCGGCTGGCTTTTGAGTAAGCCCTTGGCCGTCGGTGGCAAGTGCTTGAACGCGCTGTAACTGTATTGGCCTATGTGTGCGTAGTGGGCGCTGTGTTGTGCTCGCGTCCATACTGCTTGCAACTTGCGTTCATAAAATGCGGCGTCGGGAATGTGCCCCGCCTGCAGCTGAAGCTCGCGTTCCGCGTCCTTCAGTACGCCGTAATCCTGGTCGCTGTGAACTAACATCGACTCGCCCTCTCGAATAAACAGCGCAGAGAATTGGCGAGTGCCCGGCCCAAGTAAAATACTTATTTGAACCCGGCGGTGATAGTTCAAAAGTATTATTCAACACTATAACCCGGTTTATTCTGATTGGTACGTGGGTATTTTCTGGTCGTTAGCGTCGATTCACCTCGCAAACCCGGTGAGATATCAGACAAAGATATTTAATGTATTTCCCAAGCCGTGTCCGCCCTGCGCACTATCGCCGCCAGCTGCTCCCCAGGCAGATCAAGCGAAGCACCTCTCAGGAGAGACACACCATGCTGACCCCCACCGCCGCAGTGGCGGACGCCCAGGCAACCTGGACGATCGACTCATGGCGCAGCTGCACTGCCCTGCAACAACCCTGCTATGACGACCCGCACGCTTTGCGCCAGGCACTCGACGCGCTTGCACTGCGCGCGCCGCTGTTGGGCGCGGAGCGCATCCTGCAGCTCAAGGCGTTGCTCGCCCAGGCCCAACAGGGCAAGCGGTTCGTCCTGCAACTGGGGGACTGCGCCGAGCGCTTCGAGCACAACGATCTTGCGCAAAGCACGCGGCAAGTGGCGCTGCTGCAGCAGATGAGCCAGGTACTGATGCACGGCCTGCAACTGCCGATCGTGCAGATTGGTCGCCTCGCCGGGCAATATGCAAAACCTCGCTCCAGTGATATCGAGCAGCGTGATGGCGTGAGCCTGCCGGTGTATCGCGGCGACATCGTCAACCAGTATTCCTTCAGCCCTGAGGCGCGTCGGCCTGACCCGCAGCGCCTGTTGCAGGCGCATGCCCACTCGGCGCTGACCCTGCAACACCTGCACACGCTGCAGGCGCAGGGCATCGACAACCTGTTGCCGGCCGAATGCTGGCCGCTCGACTGGCTCGCACAGGCGCAGGATCAGCAGCGGCTTCGCCCGCTGTTGGCAGAAGTCCATGGCACCCTGCGATTCATGCGCACCTTGGCAGGCTCCCAGCCGGGCGAATTCCTGCACCGTGAGCTGTACGTGTCCCACGAAGCCCTGTTGCTGGAATACGAACAGGCGCTGACGCGGCAAAACAGCGATGGCGACTGGTTCAACCTGGGCACCCACCTCCCTTGGATCGGCCTGCGTACCGCACAACCCGACGGTGCACATGTCGAGTACCTGCGCGGGCTGGCCAACCCGGTGGCGGTGAAGGTAGGTATTGAGACCGACCCCGAGCAGCTACAGCGGTTGATCGCACGGCTCAACCCCTCCAACGAACCTGGCCGGCTGACGCTGATCCACCGCCTGGGCGCTGCCCACCTGCAAGACCACCTGGGGCCGCTGATCGAAACGGTTCAGGCAACCGGTGCACAGGTGCTGTGGCTGTGCGACCCGATGCACGGCAACACCCGCACCCTGCCCTGCGGCACCAAGACCCGCGCCTTCGACGACATCCTCGCAGAGGTCGCCGGCGCGTTCGCCGTGCATGCTCGCCATGGTTCGGCCCTGGGCGGTTTGCACCTGGAAGCCAGCGGTGACGACGTCACCGAATGCCTGGGCGGCGCCGCGGACCTGCAACCCGCTGACCTTGCCCGGCGCTATGTGAGCCAGGTCGACCCGCGGCTCAATCGCGATCAGGCCATGGAACTTGCGCTGCGCGTGAGCCTTGACGCCACCACGTGGCGACAGCGCCCTTGAACCTGTAAGGATTACGTTCACCCCATGCCAACCGTCATCTATGTGTTTTCCCTGTGTACCTTCACCTTCGGGCTTTCGGAGTTCGTGGTGGCAGGGCTGGTTTCGGCCATGGCCGAAGACTTGGGTACTTCGACCACCGCCGTCGGCTCGGCCATCGCGGCCTATGCCCTGGGCGCGGCCATCGGCGCGCCACTGCTGACCGCGTTGCTGCTCAACTGGCGAGACCGTACTTCACTGTCGCTGACCTTGGCCGTGCTGGCTGTCGGCAGCCTGGCGTTCGCCTGGGTCGAACAGTTGTGGACAGTGAACCTTGTCCGCTTCGTCATCGGCCTGGCGCATGGCGTTTTCATGGCAATCGCGGCCGACGTGGCGGTCAAACTGGTCGACGCGCCCCGCGCAGGCCGCGCCTTGTCGCTGGTGTGGCTGGGGCTGACCCTGGCGCTGGCCCTGGGTGTGCCACTGGGGACGTTGCTCGGCAGCCTGTGGTCGTGGCGGGCCATCTTCGTCGCGCTGGGCGTGCTGGGCTTGCTCAGTTTGCTCGGGCTGGTGCGCCTGATGCCCCGGCAAGCGGCGGCGCCACTGCCCGCTGGCGGTCGGCTGGCAGGCGTGGCTGCGCTGATGCAACGGCCGCTGCTGGCGGCAGCCGGCATCGCCATGCTGGTGAGCGTGGCAACCTTTTCGTTCCTGACCTATGTGTCACCGTTTCTGCTGCAGGTGACGCAAGGCGGCGTGAGGTTGTTGAGCCTGGCGATGTTGATGTTTGGTGCCGCGACCATGCTCGGCAACGTGCTGGGTGGCGTTCTGGCGGACCGCTTCGAAGCCGGGCGTTGCCTGAAAATAGCCCTGGGGTTGCTGGCTGCCAACCTGGCGCTGCTTTACCTGGGCCGTGAACACGCGTGGGCGGTGGTGCTGCTGGTTGGCGTGCTGGGAGCAGTCTTCTTTGCCATCGTCACCTTGTCGACCCTGCGCCTGCTTGGGTTTGCGAAGCAGTTGGCACCCCATGCTACCGGTGTGGCATCTGGGTTGAGCATCGCGGCATTCAACCTCGGCACGGCGCTAGGGGGTGCGCTGGGGGGCTGGATGATTGAACGGGTTGGGCTGGCTTACCTGCCGTTGGCGGGCGCTGCAGCGGGGTTGCTTGCGCTGGGCTTGTTGATGGCTCAGCCAGGCAAAACGCGATCTGGGTTGCAGCAAGTAGAACGGGAGGCCTAGGGGCGCATAGCGCCCCCAAAATCCCAACTGGGTCAAGGTTTCCCAGCACAACGCCAAACCCGGCCGATATCACCGGCCCGTGCCTGCAGCAACTGCGCCGCATCGGCACACGCCTGCTCCAGGGTCATCGGCCCGCTGGCCAGGGCAAACGCTGCATCGATACCGTGTGCATACAGCTGCTGATACCCCTCACCCAACGTACCTGCCAGCACCACCACCGGCACGCCGTAGCGCTTGGCGACCCGCGCCACGCCCATCGGTGTCTTGCCCCGCAAGGTCTGGGCGTCGAAGCGCCCTTCGCCGGTGATCACCAGGTCGGCGCCTTGTACCAGCGCATCGAGGCCGGCCAGCTCGGCCACCACTTCAACCCCCGGGCGGAATTGCGCGCCCATGAAGGCCTTGGCCGCAAAGCCCATGCCGCCGGCTGCGCCGCTGCCTGGCTGCTCACGCACATCCTTGCCCAGCACCTTCACGCAGTGGTCGGCGAAGTGCCCCAACGCTTGATCCAGCGCCTGCACCTGCTGCGGGCTGGCGCCTTTTTGCGGGCCAAAAATCGCCGAGGCGCCATTGGGCCCACACAGCGGATTGTCGACGTCGGCCGCCACTTCGACCTGCACCTGCGCCAAGCGCGGGTCGAGGCCGCTGGCATCGATGCGCGCCAAACCGGCCAAGGCCAGCCCACCCTCTTCCAGCGCCTGGCCATCGGCATCCAGCAAGCGCAGGCCCAAGGCCCGCAACATGCCGCTGCCGCCGTCGTTGGTGGCGCTGCCGCCAATCGCCAGCACGATACGCTGCGCGCCCGCAGCAAGCGCAGCCGCGATCAGCTCGCCAGTGCCCCAGGTGGTGCTGCGGCAGGCATCACGCTGCGCACTCGGCACCAGCTGAATGCCGCTGGCCTGGGCCATCTCGATGATGGCCGTGCGGCTCTCGGCCAGCCAACCCCAGCCGGCCTCGACACGTTGCCCCAGTGGCCCGCGCACGTTCAGGCGGCGCAGTTCGCCGTGGCTGGCGGCAACAATCGCCTCCATGGTGCCTTCGCCGCCATCGGCCATGGGGCACTCGACCAGTTCGGCAGCCGGCAACGCGTCGGCAAGGCCAGTGGCGATGGCACGGGCGACGCCGGCAGCGTCGAGGCTGTCCTTGAACGAGTCGGGGGCGATGACGATCTTCATGGGGATTCTCCTGTCCAGATGACCGGCATGCTGACAGCTGCGCCGCGCAAGGGCCTCGGTCGGATGCACAAAAGCGCCGACGGGTTGTTTGGGCAAATGCCTTTGCCGGCAGTCAATCGGCAGGCAACAGCTGCAAGCCCAGGTACAGGCTCAACATGCCTTCCATGCGCAGCGGGTCCACTTCACCCAGCTCGGCAATGCGCTCCAGGCGGTAGCGCAAGCTGTTGCGGTGGATGCCCAGGGCATCGGCACAGGCCTGGCTCTGGCCATCGTGTGCACACCAGGCGCGCAAGGTTGCGAGCAATTGCCCGGTAGCATCCTTGGCGCGAATACGGTGCAGCGGTTCCAGCAGCTCATCCAGCGCATCTTCATTGCGATGGCGCCACAGCAAGGCCGGCAGGCGGTAGCGGGCAAGGCTCAGCAGCTGCTCGTTGGGCAGCACTTCACGGCCGTAGGCAAGCAAGTCGCGAACACGTCGGTAGCCGCGGCGCAATTGTTCCAGGCTCTGCGCCGGGCTGCCCAGCGCCAGGCGCTCGATCTCCCAGCCAGCGCGCTGCACGCGTTCGAACAGGCGCTCTTCGTCCAGCACCACCCCGGCCGGGCGGCACCACAGCAGCGAATCCCGCGCCGGGCTGACGCACCAACTGTCCGGGTAGCGGCTCAGCAACCAGGCCGCCAACGCTTCGGCGGGAGGGCCTGCGTACAGTTCGAACAAACACGGAATGCGTGGCAACTGCGGCTTCAGGCCCAGCTGCTGCGCTTCATCCAGCAGCCGTGGCGAGTCACCCGTGCCGCCCAACAGCAGGGCCAGCAGGTCGTCACAACGTTGGCGCCGCCATTGCTGTTCAACCTGCAAGTGGCGTTGCGCAAGCAGCATTTCGGCGGTCATGCGCACCAGCTCGCCATAGGTGCGCATCTGCTGCGGGTCGCCGGTCAGCCCGAGTACGCCGATCAGCCGGCCATCGAGCATCAGCGGCAGGTTGACCCCCGGCTGCACGCCTTTCAGGCATTTGGCGGCGTCAACGTCCAGTTCGACGATGCGGCCATTGGCCAGGACCAGCTGCGCACCTTCGTGGCGGGTATTGATGCGCTCCGGCTCGCCACTTCCCAGAATCAGCCCCTGGCTGTCCATGACATTGACGTTGCACGGCAGGATGGCCATCGCCCGATCAACGATATCCTGCGCCAGGTCATGGTCGAGTTCGAACATTCAGCGATCCTTGTGGGTGGTAGGCTTTGTACCTCGGCACAGCAGGCCAGGCCCATGGCTGTGCAAAAGCACAAAGACAGGCGCGTCGCACTCCCCGAGACTCGTCAGGGCGAGCGCCGGCACAGGCGACGCGGCGACAACCATAACAACAGAGAACCCGATCATGGCACACAGCCCCGCCCCTGACCAAGGCACGGACATCACCCGCAACGCGCTCTACCGGCGCATCACCTTGCGGCTGATCCCGTTCATTTTCATCTGCTATCTCTTCAACTACCTGGACCGCGTCAACGTCGGCTTCGCCAAGCTGCAGATGCTCGACGCGCTCAAGTTCAGCGAAACCGTCTACGGCCTCGGCGCCGGGATTTTCTTCATCGGCTACGTGCTCTGCGGCCTGCCGAGCAACCTGGCGCTCAACCGCTTCGGCCCGCGGCGCTGGATTGCGGCAATGATGATCGCCTGGGGCAGCCTTTCGACCTGCCTGCTGTTCGTCACCACACCCACCGAGTTCTACACCCTGCGTTTGCTCACCGGCGCGGCCGAGGCCGGGTTCTTCCCCGGCGTGGTGCTGTACCTCTCGCGCTGGTTCCCGGCAGACCGCCGTGGCCGCATCATGGCCTTGTTCATGTCGGCGATCCCGGTGTCGGGCCTGCTCGGTGGGCCGTTCTCCGGCTGGATCCTCGAGCACTTCGCCGCCGGCCAGCATGGCCTGGCCGGCTGGCAATGGATGTTCCTGATCCAGGGCTTGCCGACGGTTGCGCTGGGCGTGCTGGCCTTTGGCATGCTCAGTGATGGTTACCAGAAAGCCGCGTGGCTGAGCCCAGCCGAACGCCAGCTGATCGAGGCCGACCTCAAGGCCGACGCCGCCAGCAAACCCGCCACCCGTGGTGATGGCGTGCTGGCCGTGCTGACCAACCCGCTGATCTGGACCTTCGGCTTTATCTACTTCTGCATCCAGAGCGGCGTGTACGCGATCAACTTCTGGCTGCCGTCGATCATCAAGAGCATGGGCTTCGACAACCCGTTGCTGATCGGCTGGCTCAGCGCCATTCCGTATTTGCTGGCGGGTGTGTTCATGATCCTCTGCGGCCGCTCGGCAGACCTGCGCAACGAGCGCCGCTGGCACCTGGTGGTGCCGATGCTGATGGGCGCCCTGGGCCTGCTGATCGCGGTCAACTTCGCCGCCAACCCGACCATCGCCATCCTCGGCCTGTCCATTGCCACCATGGGCGCCCTCACCGGCCTGCCGATGTTCTGGCCGATGCCGACGGCGCTGTTGAGTGCCAGTGCCGCCGTTGCCGGCTTGGCGATCATCAACTCGGTGGGGCAGATGGCCGGGTTCCTCAGCCCGTACCTGGTCGGTTTCATCAAGGACCAGACCGGCTCGACCGACGCTGCGCTGTACTCGCTGGCCGCGCTGATCGTACTGGGCAGCCTGGTCGCCCTGCGCATTACCCGCGCCGGCGCCTTGAACGCTGCTCGGGCACACTGAACCGTCAACGGGGCCGCGCTGCGGTCCCGTTGCTTAACCTCTCGTAACAATCCCGCCTCGTCCGTTCGGTAACTTTTCCGACATCAAGCCTTAGGCATCTGTTAAAAAACCCCACATGCCTAGCCTATTCCTTACCCACCTGCGCCGTCGCTGGCTCACCTGGCTGTGTGCCAGCCTGCTGGTCATCGGCCTGCCTTCCGGTTGCGCCGTGCTGCAGCATAAAGAGCGCGAGCTGGTATTTCGCATCGAGCCCGGCCAGGCCAGCTGGTTCCGTGGCCTGCCCAGCGGCGTGCAGGAACTGGACCTGCGCCCGCGCAGTTTCGCCGACAACCAGAGCCTGCACGCCTGGTGGTGGCCCGCCCGGCGCGCTGATGCGCCGGCCATCCTGTACCTGCACGGTGTGCGCTGGAACCTCACCGGCCAGCTGTTCCGCATCGAGCAGCTGCATGCCATGGGCTATTCGGTGCTGGCCGTGGATTACCGCGGGTTTGGCCAGAGCCGTGGCGGCCTGCCGTCCGAGGCAACGGTGTATGAAGATGCACGAATTGCCTGGGAGCGCTTTGCCCAGCTGCAACCGGATGCCGACAAGCGCCTGATCTTCGGCCATTCCCTGGGCGGCGCCGTGGCGGTCGAGCTGGCTTCCGAGCTGGCCCGCCAGGCGCAGAAAGACGGTACCCAAGCGCCGGCACGCGGCCTCATCCTCGAATCGACCTTCACCTCCCTTGGCGATGTCGCCGCCGCAGTGGCCGACACCACGCTACCGGTGCGCTGGTTGCTGTCGCAGAAATTCGATTCGCTGGACAAGATCAAGGACGTCGGCCTGCCGCTGTTGCTGGTGCACGGCCTGGACGACCGCTTCGTGCCGCCGCGCTTTAGCCAGCAGCTGTTCGAGGCCGCACAGGAGCCCAAGACCTTGCTGCTGGTGCCGGGGGCCACGCACAACAACAGCATGAGCCTGGCAGGGCAGCGTTATCGTCGAGCGATACAGGCGCTGCTTTGAGGGCACCGCGACGCCCGCCTGGGCTTGGCATGTAGGAGCTGGCTTGCCTGCGATCGGCTGCGAAGCAGTCGTAAACCCTGTATCCGCATTCCGTCTGGCACTGCGCTAATACCGACTTTACGACTGCTGCGCAGCCGATCGCAGGCAAGCCAGCTCCTACAACAACGACCACGATAGGTAATTATTCGGGTGTGCAGCCTATTGCACCGGCAAGAAGTTCATCAACAACAAGCTCTGCGCATAGTTGAGCCCAATGCGCCGGTAACGCTCATCCAGCAACTGCGCCAGCAAATCCAGCCGGGCCACGATCTTGCCGAACTCCACCGCAAAACTCAGGTTGCTGCCCTCTTCCGATATCTCGTTGGAGAACAGCAGCAACACGCCGTTGGCATCCTGACGCTGGCTCAGCATCCAGGTGGCCTTCTCGATGTTGCGCGCCGCGTTGTTGACGAACAGCGGGTCGATGGTGTCGGTCATGTAGAACTCGGTACGCCCCCCGTGCGCGGTGACCAGCATGCTGCCGATGGCGTAGATGAACGCGCCCACCCGGTCGCCGCGAAACTCCGGGCTCAGGGCATAGCTCAACGCGGCCAGGTCGCGGCGGTTGCCCAGCTGGGCCAAGGGTTGGCGCTGTTCGATGGCGATGCGGAGCTGCCGCTCGGCGGTGGCGGCATCCAGGTAGCCAGACATCTTCCACTGGCTGGGGTTGCGCAGGTACAGCTTGTTCATCAGCAGGTACAGGCTTTGCAGGTTGTCGCGCATGGCCAGCGTCGCCATGCGGTCCACGCTGGTCTGGAACAGCTCGCTGGGCTTGCCGTTGCCGAACTGGCTGACAATGTCCTGGCCTTGCTGCTGGGTGCAAGCGCCGAGGCAGAACAGTGCGCCTGCCAGCAGCAGGCGCGGGAGCATTTGAGATGTGGTTGCAACCATCGGCACCGGGGTCGAAATCGGCGGCGGCGCTGGGGATCGGCGCGGCCTGGCCATGCATAGAGCCCGGAAAGCAGAAAAAGTGCGATGTTGCCAGGCCCGTTCCTACAAGTGGATAACCTGTAGGCGCGGGCTTGCCCGCGAAGAGGCCCGCGACAACACAACAATCACATGGCGTGACGCAACATCTCCACCACCTGCGCATGCAACACCGGGTCACCACAGGCCACCACACACCCGCCGTGCTGCGCCGAGCTGCCATCCCAGGCGGTGATCACCCCGCCCGCCCCTTCGATGATCGGTATCAGCGCCTGCACGTCATACGGTTGCAGGCTGGCCTCGACGATCACGTCGACAAAGCCCGACGCCAGCATGCAGTAGGCGTAGCAGTCGCCACCGTAGCGCATCAGGCGCGCCTTGCCGGCCACCGCTTCGAAGGCTGCCTTGCGCTCAGCCGTGTCGAACATGTCTGGCGTGGTGCACATCAGCGTGGCCGAGGCCAGGTCTGCACAGGCCCGGGCCTTCAACGGCGTACCACTGCGCCAGGCGCCCTGTGGGGTGCCGATGAAGCGTTCGCCTGTGAACGGCTGGTTCATCACACCCACCACCGGGCGCGTACCATCGTTCAAGGCGATCAGCGTGCCCCACAGCGGCAGGCCGGTGATGAAGGCGCGAGTGCCGTCGATAGGGTCCAGCACCCAGGTCAGCGGGCTACTGCCAAGCGCCACGCCCTGCTCCTCACCCAATATGCCGTGCGCCGGGTAGCGGGCCTGGATCAGTTCACGCATGGCGTCTTCGGCCGCCTTGTCGGCCACGGTCACCGGGTCGTACAGGCGCCCCCCTTTGTCCTCCACGTCCAGGCTGGCGCGAAAGTACGGCTGGATCGCCGCTGCAGCGGCATCAGCCAACTGCTCGGCAAAGGCGCGGTATTCGCCGATCTGTTCAGCACTCAGGGACATGGGGCAGGCCTCGTGAAAAAGATGGGGCTGCATCATACCCGACAACCCGCGCCGCAGTAGATGCCCGCGCCTGGCAGCCATTATTCTGCCACTATTCCAACTTCATTTAACGGTCACTCATTCGTTGTACTAGGATATGAACCACCTCCCGCCACAGGCCCAGGATGCAGGCCGGCAATTCGGTGGGAGTCTGCACCTCGACACCTCAGGGATGACACGATGAATTCGCACTTGCTCTACCCGCAGATCGGCAAAGTGATTGCCAGCACCGGCAGCCGCCAGTTCCCACGCATGTTGCACGACCTGATCCACGCGCATCTGAGCATCGATGCCACACAGATACGGCAACTGCCCGCAGCCAACACGGATGCAGCGTTGATCGATGAAACGGTTTTTTCTTCAGATCAGTGCCTGGAAGCCGGATTCACCGACCCGTCGCGCCTGCATTTGATTCGCCGCAAGGGCGATTCGCGGTTTGAGATCCAGGTTCTGCGCGGTGGCGCTACGTACAGTTTCTCGGCGCACGAGCGTAGCCGGCTGGATGACATCTCGCCGCTGCTGCTGCCGATGCTCGAAAAACACATCGCGGCCTTGAAGCCTGGCCCTGAGCGCAGTGCGCCAGAGAGCCTGCAGCAGCGCTTTCTCGACCGCCTGGCGCAGTCGGGGCTGAAACTGTCCGAGCGTGAGTGCCAGGTGTGCCTGGGCCTGCTGGCCGGGCATACCGCGCCGGAGCAGGCCGAACGGCTGGCGTTGAAGGTGAATACGGTGGAAAGCTACCTGCGCCGGGCGGCGATCAAGCTGGGGATTGCTGGCCGGCATTCGTTGATGCGCTGGATGTATGGTGACCGCTGATTATTCGTAGCCTGCACCGGCCTCTTCGCGGGGCAAGCCCGCTCCCACAGATACCTCGCTGACCCAAGGCAGTCAGCTGACTCAAGGCAGTGAAGATCCTGTGGGAGCGGGCTTGTCCCGCGAATGGGCCCGTACAAGCCAGTTCAATCCCGCGCCAATGCCTCGATCGGGTCCAGCCGCGCGGCATTGCGTGCCGGCACAAAGCCGAACACCACGCCAATCAGTGTCGAACAGGCAAACGCCATCACGATCGACCCGGGCGAGAACACCATCTCCCACTGCTTGACGAACAGCTCGAACAGCGAGCCAATCCCATACGACAAGGCAATCCCTACCACACCGCCAAACAGGCAGACCATCACCGCCTCCACCAGAAACTGCTGGCGAATGTCCGACTGGCGTGCGCCCACCGCCATGCGGATACCGATTTCGCGGGTGCGTTCGGTGACCGACACCAGCATGATATTCATCACCCCGATGCCCCCCACCACCAGCGAAATCACCGCGATCAGCGACAGCAGCAGGGTCAGCGAGCGGCTGGTTTTCTGCACCGTCTGCATGATGCTGTCGAGGTTGTTGGTGAAGAAGTCCTTGGTGCCGTGGCGCTGCAGCATCACCTTGGTCACCTCCTCCTCTACCCGTTTGCTCGGCACGCCGTCCTTGATGCGCACGCTGATGCTGTCCAGGTGGCGCTGGCCGAGCACGCGGCCTGCGGCGGTTTCGTAGGGCACCCAGATATTCAGCTGGTTGCTGGCGACGAACAGGTTCTTGTTCTCGGCGGTTACGCCAATCACCGTGCACGGCAGGTTGCCGACCAGGATCACCTGGCCGAGCGGGTCGATGTGCTGCCCGAACAGGCGCTTGCGGGTGTTGTGGTCGATCACCACCACCTGTGCCTGGCGCCGGGCGTCGTCGGCGCTGAACACGATGCCTGAGGCCAAGGGGATGTTGCGTACCTGGAAGTAGTGCTCGCTGACGCCGTTGAGCTGCACGTCGACATCCAGGTTGCGGTAGCGCACCAGGGTGCTCTGGCCGATCACCGGGGTGGCGCTGTCGACGTAGTAGAGTTCGTTCAACGCCGCGACATCGGCGGGTAGCAGGGTTTCGATGGTCTTGGCCCGGCTGTCGCCGAAGTTGCTGCCCGAGTAGATATCGATGGTGTTGCTGCCGATCGCCTGGATGTCCTTCAGCACATAGCCCTTGGCGCCCTCGCCGATGGCTGAAATGGACACCACCGAGGTGATGCCGATAACGATCCCGAGCATTGTCAGCAGGGTGCGCATGCGGTGCGAGACCAAGGCGATCCAGGCCATCTTGAACGCCTCGCGGAACATGCCCAGGCTGGCCACCAGGCGCCGCACGGCCGGTGCCTGCGGCGACGGTTCGACGGCTGGCGTGGGTAATGCTTCGGCGGCGTTGCGGCGGTCGCTGATGATCTGCCCGTCGCTGACCTCGATGATGCGCTGGGCATGGGCAGCCACCTTCGGGTCGTGGGTAACCAGAATCACCGTGTGGCCTGCGGCGTGCAGCTCCAGCAGGATGTTCATCACTTCCTTGCCACTGGCGGTGTCCAGGGCGCCGGTGGGCTCGTCGGCGAGGATCACCTGGCCGCCGTTCATCAACGCCCGGCAGATACTCACCCGCTGCTGCTGGCCACCGGAGAGCTGGCTGGGGCGGTGCTCGAGGTGCCCGGCCAGGCCCAGGCGCGTCAGCAGTTCGCGCGCGCGGTCGTGGCGCTGGCCTTGCGGCGTACCGGCATACACCGCCGGAATCTCCACGTTGTGCAGGGCGTCCAGGTGCGGCAACAGGTGATAGCGCTGGAAAATGAAGCCGAAATGGTCGCGGCGCAACGCGGCCAGGGCATCGTCGTCCAGCTCGCGGGTTTCCTGCCCGCCCACCTGGTAGCTGCCACTGCTGGCGTTGTCCAGGCAACCGAGAATGTTCATCAGGGTCGATTTGCCCGAGCCGGACGCACCGATGATCGCCACCAGTTCGCCGCTGCGGATGTCCAGGTCGATGCCCTTGAGCGCCAGAAACTCACGGTCGCCCGCCATGAAACTGCGGGTGACGCCTTGCAGGCGCAGCAAGGGCTCGCCGGTGCCGCTGGCAACTGCCCTGTGCGGGGTAAGCTCGACATTCATGTTCATGCTCAGGCCCCTGCTTCGCCAGACACCGGCTCGCCGATCACCACCCGGTCGCCTTCGGCCAGGCCGTCCTTGATCTGCACCTTGACGTTGTTGTTGATGCCGGTTTGCACGTTGCGCACCTGGGCGAAGCCTTTACCGTCGAGTACCCGTACCGGGAAGCTGCCATCGCCATTGCGCAGGCCCAGCGCCGCCACCGGCACGGTCAGCACGCCGGCGGCGGTGTCGAGGACGATATGCACCTGGGCGGTCATCGAGATGCGCAGGCGGTGCTCGGGGTTGGGCACTTCGAACAGCGCGTTGTAGAACACCGCGCCATTGGGCTTGGCGCTGCTGCCGTCGCTCTTGTCGCTGCTTTGTGCGTAGTTCTGCGGGGCAGGCTCGGTGCCGCGCAGCTTGGCGTAGTAGCGCTTGTCCTCGCCGAGGATGGTGAAGTACACCTCCTGGCCGGGGGTGATGTGGATCACGTCGGCTTCGGAAACCTGGGCCTTGACAGTCATGGTGTCGAGGTCGGCCAGCTTGAGCAGAATGGGTGCGAGCTGGTTGGCGATCACGGTCTGGCCTTCCTGGGTGACGATGCCGACCACATGCCCGGTAATGGGCGCGTTGATGCGGGTGTAGCCGAGGTTGACCTTGGCGGTGTCGATCTCGACACGGGCGCTCTGGATCTGCGCATCGAGCGAGCGTACGGCGGCCTGCTGCACCTCGTACTCCGATTCGGCGTTCTCGAAGTCCTGGCGCGACACCGACTCGTCGGCCTGCAGCTCGCGGTAGCGCTCGTAGACACGCCTGGCCTGCTTGAGCTGGGCCAGGGTCGAGCGCCGTTCGGCCTGCAGTTTTTCTTCATCGACCTCGGCCTGGCGCAAGGTGTTGCGCAACACCAGCGGGTCGATCTCGGCCAGCCACTGGCCCTGGTCGACCTTGTCGCCGAGCTTGACCTTGAGCGACTTCAACTGCCCGGAGACCTGGGCGCCGACATCCACTTGCTTGATCCCTTCAAGGGTGCCGGTGGCCAGCACCGCGTTTTCGATGTCGCCCCGCTCGACCGTGGCGGTGATGTACTGCGGCGCCTTGGCCGGCGCGTGGATGGCGTACAGCGCGATGCCGGCGACCAGGGCCACGGCGGCGCCGAGGGTGTATTTGCGGAATCTGGACTTGTCCATGAACACTCACTTTCCATTCAAAACATACACGTGTGGGTCTGCTCTGCAGCCCCATCGCCGGCTTGCCGGCTCCCGCAGATCCAGTGCTGCACCAGAGAGCACTGATGTACCTGTGGGAGCCGGCTTGCCGGCGATGAGGCCGCAAGCAGCAGTACAAGAAGTCGCCTTCCACCTATTTACTGAGCCACTCGGTCCCGCTGCAGGGCCTGCCCGTCATGCCACCAGGCCGCCAGGCTGAACACATCCGGCACCTTGAGGATGCTGAAGTGGTTGCCCGGCCCCTGCCACAGCGCCAATTGCGGCATCAGTTGCTGCCAGCCGGCCTGCATCGCCGCCTGTTCCCGCGCATTACCGGCCGCGTCCAGGCTCGGGTCATCGACCAGCACCAGGCCCACCGGCCCGCTGTACCCCTGCGCCGGCCGGTAGCAGGTGCGCAGCGCCGTGGCAAAGGTGCGTACGGTGCCTTCCAGGGCCCTGGGCGCAGAGCGCGCCGGCATCAACCCGGCCCGCACCATGGCCCCGTGCAACTGGCGCAATTGCTCGTCATCGCTGGCTTGGGCAAATGCCAGGGGCTCGATACCCAAGGCCTTGCCGGTCGACAGCTGCAGCGAGTCGATCAGGCGCTGCAGCGCTTCACCAAAGGTGTAGGGCTGGCCGCAGGTAGCGCCGCCACCCGGCGCTTCGCTGTCGATCAGGGTCAACGAACGCACCTGGCGCCCCTTTGCCTCGAAACGGGCCGCCAGGGCATGCGCGACCCAACCGCCAAACGAGTGGCCCACCAGGTTCAGCGGCCCTTGCGGGTACAGCGCCTCGATGGCCTGCAGGTGGCAGTCGGCTGCGGCCTCCACCGCGGCATGCGGCACCGAGCAGCCGTCCAGGCCACGGGCCTGCAGCCCATACAGCGGCCAGTCCGGCCCCAGCGCTTCGGCCAGCCCGATGAAACTGGTAACGCTGTCACCCGCACCCGGCACGCAGAACAGCGGCGCATGGCCGTGCTGCCCAGTCTGGATCGCCACCAGCGGCTGATAAGCCACAGCCTGTTCAGCCGGGCGAGCCGTTGCGCTGGCGAGCGCCTGCGCAATGGCCGCACCGACCGCGGCCACCTGCGGGGCCTGCATCATGCTGCGGTGGTCACCGGGCACGGCGATCTCGACCAGCGCCTGGGTCGGCAGCGCTTCGCGCCAACCCAGGCTTGCCAGGCCCTCGCTGCCCTGCTCGGCCCGGAACAGATGCACCGGCACACTCAGCGGTGCCAGGCGGTACTGGGCCATGGCATGGCCGTGCGCCAGTTCGCGGGTGAAGTAATGGCGCAACTGCTCATCGCTCATGCTCGACCACAGGCCATACAGCAGGTGGTGTTCACGGCAGCTGGCCAGCAGCGTGGCGAAATCGGCCTGCGCGGCCTCCAGGCGCTGCAGTTGCGCCAGGCGTGCTTCGCCCGCCTCGCCCTGCGAGCGCCAGAAGGTGCTGCAGTTGAGCAGCAACTGCCGCTCCAGCGCCCGCGGCCCTTGCCAGCGCGCCTTGCCCTGGTCGGCCAGCCGCGGCACATAGGTATCGATCAGGCCGAGGAACTCGACGACCTCATCCTCGCCCAGCAACTGGTTGGCCATTTCAAAGGCCACCACGCCACCGAACGACCAGCCCGCCAGGCGGTAAGGCCCCTGTGGCTGCACCTTGCGCAACTGTTCGATCTGGTAGCGGGCCAGGCATTCCAGGGTGCGCGGTTGGGGTTCGCCGCAAGGCACACCCGGCAGGCCGTACACCGGGTAATCACCCGGCAGGTGCTGGCCGAGCACCGGGAAGTAGAAGTCCAGGCCGGTGAATTCGTGCACCAGGAACACTGCGGGTTGCGTACCTGCGGACCTGACCCGGATAACGGTTGGCGCCTGGCGGGCACCGCCGGCTTCCAGATGACGGGCCAGCGACGCCACACTTGGCTGCTGGAACACGTCATTGATAGCGGCCCGCAGGCCTGCCTTGGTGAGCTTGTCGATCAAGCGGATAGCCGCCAGCGAGTGCCCGCCCAGTTCAAAGAAGTTGTCGTGGCGCCCTACCCGTTCCACGCCCAGCAGTTCGGCCCAGATCGCGGCCAGCAGGGTTTCGGTTTCGCCTTCCGGGGCCTCGAACGGGCGGTCCTGGATGGCATCGGGCTGCGGCAATGCTTTGCGGTCGAGCTTGCCGTTGGGGCTCAGTGGCAGGGTTTCGAGGTGCATGAACAGCGCGGGCACCATGAATTCCGGCAGGTGCTTGAGCAGTGCTGTGCGCAGGGTTTCTACCGTTTGCGGCTCGCCGGTGTAGTAGGCGATCAGGCGTTGATCGCGGGCCACCACTACGGCTTCCTTGATACCCGCCATGGCGGTCAGGCCGGCCTGGATTTCCCCCAGTTCGATGCGCAGGCCGCGGATTTTCACCTGGTCGTCGTTACGGCCCAGGTATTCGATGTTGCCGTCCGCAAGGTGTCGCGCCAGGTCGCCGGTGCGATACAGACGCGCACCAGGCCGGGTGCTGAACGGATCGTCGATGAAGCGTTCGGCGGTCAGTTCGGCACGGTTCAGGTAGCCACGGGCAACCTGCACGCCACCAATGAACAGCTCGCCCGCCACGCCCTGCGGCACCGGCTGGCCTTGGCTGTCCAGCACGTACAGCGTGGTGTTGGCGATTGGCTTGCCGATTGGGGTGTTGTCCGGCGCGGTGACGCAGTGCCAGGCACTCACATCCACGGCGGCTTCGGTCGGACCGTAAAGGTTGTGCAGTTCCACGGTTGGAAGCTGAGTGTGGAATCGCCGTACCAAGCTGCCCGGCAACGCCTCGCCGCTGCACAGCACGCGTTTGAGGCGATCTGCCGAAGCGTCGCCGTGCGCGAGGAACACGTCCAGCATCGACGGCACGAAGTGCAAGGTGGTGACGCCTTCGCTGCGAATCACCTGGCGCAGATACTCCGGATCACGATGCCCGCCTGGGCGGGCCATGACCAGGCGCGCGCCGGTTTGCAGCGGCCAGAGGAATTCCCACACCGACACGTCGAAGCTGAACGGCGTTTTCTGCAGCACCACGTCATCGGCGCCAAGGCCGTAGGCCTCCTGCATCCACAACAGGCGGTTGACCACCCCGGCGTGCTCGTTCATCACGCCTTTGGGCAGGCCGGTCGAGCCCGAGGTATAGATCACATAGGCCAGATGATGTGGCGTCAGCGCAGCCACAACCGGGTTGCTGGCAGGTTGTGCATGCCAGGTCGGCTGATCCAGGTCGATCACCAGCCCGGATTCCGGCACATGGCGAGTCGCGGCATGCACCAGCACCGCTACCGGCGCGCTGTCGCTCAGCATGTGGCGCACACGTTCGGCCGGGTAATCAGGATCGACCGGCACATAGGCACCACCGGCCTTGAGGATGGCCAGCAGCCCCACCACCATCGACAGCCCACGTTCGACGCAGATAGCTACGCGATCGTCCGGTCTCACCCCAAGATCGATCAGATGGTGCGCCAGACGGTTAGCCTGCTCGTTGAGCTGGCGATAGCTCAACACGCCCTCTTCAGCCCGCACAGCCACGGCATCCGGTGTGCGCTCGACCTGCGCCTCGATCAGGCCATGCAAGGTCTGCTCAAGGTCGTAATCCACCACCGTGTCATTGAACGCCAGCAACAACTGTTTGCGCTCATCCGCATCCGGCAGCCCGGTGTGCGCTGGAATAGCCCCCGCACCTTCGGCAAAAGTCCACAGCAACTGCTCCAGGTACCCCGCGTAACGCGCGATGGTCGAACGATCAAACAGCGCGGTGGCGTAGACAATGCCCCCGGCAAAGCCGTCCGCCCCTTCGCCCATGCTCAGGCTCAGGTCGAACTTGGCGATCCGCGCCTGGCCGCCGAGCGCGGTCACTGCCAACTCGCCCAGCTGCAGCGCCTGGCGGTCCGGGCTACCTTCCCAGTCCAGCGACACCTGGTACACCGGTGTATGGGCCAGGCTGCGCTGAGGCCGCAGGGCCTCGACCACCTGTTCGAAAGGCAGGTCCTGATGCGCCTGGGCGGCCACTACGGTCGCCTTGACCCGTGCCAGCAGCGTGGCAACGTCCGGCGCGCCAGTGGTATCCACGCGCACGGCGATGGAGTTGACGAACATGCCGATCAGCCCGTCCACCTCCGCCTGCCGGCGGTTGGCCAGTGGCGAACCCACCACCACCTCGTCCTGCCCCGCCAGCCGCGCCAGCAACACCGCCCAGGCCGCCATGAACAGCATGTACGGGGTTACCCCCTGGTCCCGGCACAGCGCCTTGAGCTCGACACTCAAACGTGGGTCCAGGCAGATCGCGACGCTGTCACCGGTGTAGTCCTGACGTTCAGGCCGTGGCCGGTCACACGGCAAGCTGATCAACGTTGGCGCGCCGGCCAGGTGGGCGGCCCAGTATTCGGCCTGGCGCTGCAAAGCATCGCCACCCAGCCAGCGGCGCTGCCACAGGGCATAGTCCAGGTACTGCACCGGCAGCGCTGGCAATGGGTCCGCACGATCCTGGCTGAAGGCTTGGTACAGTTCGCCCAGCTCGCGTACCAGCACACCCAGCGACCAGCCGTCGGCCACCAGGTGGTGCAGGGTCAGCAGCAGTACATGGTGGCCCTGCGCCAGGTGCAGCAAGCGCCCACGGATCGGCAGGTCCTGGTCCAGGGTGAAGGGTCGACTCGCCTCCTGCTCGATCAATGCAGCCAGCGCCGCCGCCTCAAGGCCGGGGGCTGGTACCCTGGCAAGGCTGAAAGCCTCGGTCGCCAGGACTACCTGCGGCTCGCCATCCTGCTCTACAAAATGGCTGCGCAGGCTCTCATGGCGCTCGACCAGGCGCTGCAGCGCCCGTTCCAGTGCATTTGCGTCCAGCGCCCCTTCAAGGCGCAGGCCGATAGGGATGTGATACGCCGCACTGCCAGGTGCCATCTGCGCCAGGAACCACAAACGCTGCTGAGCGAACGACAGCGGCATGCGGCCCACACGCAGGCTCGGCTGGATGGCGGGTAACACCTGCGCGGGTTGGCTGGCCAGGCTCGCCGCGACCGCCGCCAGGCGGTCATCGGCAAACAGGTCGGCCAACGCCAGTTCCAGGCCCAAGCGCTGACGCACCTGGGCCAGCATGCGCATGGCCAGCAGCGAGTGGCCGCCCAGCTCGAAGAAGCGGTCGTTGCGCCCGACGTGTTCGACCTGCAGCAACTCGCCCCATACCTGCGCCAACACCAGCTCGTGCTGGCCTTGCGGCGCCTCGTAGGCCGCCGCCGCGAAGTCCTGCGGCCCCGGCAGCGGCAATGCCTTGCGTTCGACCTTGCCGTTGTTGCTCAGGGGCATCCGCTGCAGGGCGACAAAGGCCGCCGGCACCATGTATTCAGGCAGGCGCCCACGCAGGTAGTTGCGCAGCCCGTTTGCATCAAGCGCCTCATCAAGGCGGGTGAACCAGGCCACCAGGCGCAACGGCCCCTGCTCACCGGGCACGGCCATCACGATGACGTCGCCGATACCCGGGCACTGTGCCAACTGCTGCTGGATTTCCCCCAGTTCGATACGGAAACCGCGGATCTTCACCTGGTCGTCATTGCGCCCCAGGCACTCCAGCTGGCCATCGGCCTGCCAGCGCACCAGGTCGCCGGTGCGGTACAGCCTGGCACCGGGCTGCTGGCTGAACGGGTCATCGACAAAGCGTTCGGCGGTCAGCTCAGGCCGGTTGAGGTAGCCCAGGGCCACGCCATCGCCGCCGATGTACAGCTCACCTACCACCCCCAGCGGTACCAACTGGCGCTGGGTGTCCAGCACGTAGACCTGGGTATTGCCGATGGGTTGCCCGATCGGCACCTGCGTGGCGCTGGCGGGCAGCGTGCGCACCTCAAAGGTGACCGCGAAGGTGGTGGTTTCGGTGGGCCCGTAGCCGTTGATCAGGCGCAGCGCCGGCGCACGCTCGCGCAGGGCCCGGAAGGCCGCAGGCTCGGCGCGCTCGCCACCGCTGATGAGGATGCGCAGCCGCGCCAACGCGTCGGGCAGCAGTTGCACATACTGGTTGAACAGCGCCGTGGTCAGAAACAGCACGCTGATGCCGTCCTCTGCCAGCGCAGCGGCAAAGCGCTGAGGGTCCACCAGCGTCGGGTGATCGATCACCCGCACCTGGCCGCCGTTGAGCAGCGCGCCCCAGACTTCCAGGGTGCTGGCGTCGAAAGCCGGGTTGGAGGCGAAGGCGATGCGGTCCTGCGCCGTGAAGTCGGCGTAGCCATTGACCATCACCAGGCGCACGATGCCCCGGTGCGGCACGCACACCCCTTTGGGCATGCCGGTGGTGCCCGAGGTGTACATCACGTAGGCGCTGCTGCCGGCGCCCTGGGGCAGGCCCGGGTTGTGCCCAGGCTGGCTGTCGAGCGCCAACTGATCCAGGTCCAGGCGCCGCACCGGGAAGTCTGTAGCCACGTCGGCCAGCGTCAGCAGCGCCACGGCCTGGCAGTCATCGACCATGAACGCCTGGCGTTCCACAGGCGCATGGATATCCAACGGCACATACACCGCCGCGCACTTGAGCACCGCCAGTTGCGCCACCAGCAGCGGCAGCGAGCGTGGCAGCAGGATCGCCACGCAGGCACCGGGCTGCACGCCCTCGGCGATCAGGTAATGGGCCAGGCGGTTGGCCCGGGCATTGAGCTCGCCATAGGTCAGCGCCTGCTGGCCATGCACCGCCGCCAGCGCCAATGGGTGGCGGGCGACGCGTTGTTCGAACAGGCGTTGCACGCACTGTTCGCGCGGGTAATCGCGGCGGGTTTCATTGAACGCGTGCAGCTGGGTGTGACGCTCCTGCTCGTCGATCAGCTCGACATGCGCCAGGGTTGCCTGGTCATTGCCGACCATCGCCCAGAGCAGGGTTTCAAAGTAACCGAGGTAACGGCGCACGGTAGGTTCATCGAACAGCGCCGTCGCGTACTCCAGGCTGCCGGCCAACAGCTCGCCGTGCTCGCCCAGGTTCAGCGTAAGGTCGAACTTGGCCACCTGCCCGGTCTGGCCCACGGCCTCAAGCTGCAGGCCCTGGAGTTCAAGGGCCGGGCCATGGGTGGCCTGCCAGTTGAGGGTCGCCTGGAACAACGGCGTGTGGGCCAGGCTGCGGGCGGGCCGGACGATCTCGACCACCTGTTCGAACGGCAGGTCCTGATGTGCCTGGGCGTCGAGCACGCGGGTGCGGGCCTGCTCCAGCAATGCTTGCGCAGTCGGCGCCGCTTGGGTGTCGATGCGGATGGCCAGGGTATTGACGAACAACCCCGCCAGCGCTTCCACCTCAGCCCGGCTGCGCCCCGCCACCGGGCAGCCGATCACCACTTCGGTTTGCCCAGAAAGCCGTGCCAGCAGCGCCGCCCACGCGCCCAGTACAGTCATGTAAAGGGTGACGCCGTGGCGTTGCGCCAAGGTGCGCAGGCCGGCGGCCAAGCGCAGGTCAATTTCCAGCGGCAGGCTCGCCCCGGCAAAGTCCTGGCGTTCCGGGCGCGGCCGGTCGCTGGGCAGCTTGAGCAGGGTTGGTGCGCCGTCCAGCGCCTGGCGCCAGTAGTCGGCCTGGCGTTGCAACTGTGCACCGGCCAGCCAGCGACGCTGCCACACCGCGTAGTCGCCATACTGGATGGTCAAGGGCGGCAGTGGGTCTGGCTGGCCTTGGCACATGGCGGGGTACAACGCGCTCAGTTCCTGGGTCAGCACACCGAGCGACCAGCCGTCGGCGACGATGTGGTGCACAGTCAGTGCCAGCACATGGTGTTCGGCGCCCAGGCGCAGCAGGCGTGCCCGCAGCAGCGGGCCATGGGCCAGGTCAAAGGGCGCGCTGGCCTCTTCACGTAACCGGGCGGGCAACGCATCGTAGCTTGATGCTTCGCGCTGGAACCACTCGCCGCCGGCGGTGGCAGCGATGATCACCTCGGCACTGTCGTCACGCGGCACGAAGCGGCTGCGCAGGGTTTCATGGCGCTCGACGATGCGCAGCAGCGCACACTCCAGCGCATCGGCATCCAGCGGCCCGCGCAGGCCCAGGGCCAGCGGGACGTTGTAGGCCTGGTTGCCGCCTTCCATCTGCGCCATGAACCACAGCCGCTGCTGGGCGAACGACATGGGCAGCGGTTGTTCGCGTGGCACCGGCAGTATCACCGGCAGTTCACTGCGACCGGCCGTTGCCAGTACGGCCGCCACCGCCGCCAGTTCGGCATTGGCGAACAGCTCGGCCAAGCTCAGCTCGACGCCCAGGCGCAGGCGCACCTGCGAGACCATGCGCATGGCCAGCAGCGAATGGCCGCCGAGGGTGAAGAAGTGGTCATGCCGGCCAACCCGCTCGACCTGCAGCAGCTCGGCCCAAAGCTGCGCCAGGGCGTTTTCGAGTTCGCCCTGGGGGGCTTCGTAACCCTGTTCGAACAGTGCCGAACGTTCAGGCTTGGGCAGCGCGCGACGGTCCAGTTTGCCGTTGGCGGTCAAGGGCAAGGCCGCCAGCTCGACGAACGCCACCGGCACCATGTACTCCGGCAGGTGCACCTGCAACTGGGCGCGCAGGCTTTCAGGGGTTGCCGCCTCGACATCGGCCTGTGGCGTGAAATAGGCGACCAGGCGCGGCTGGCCGGGTTGGTCTTCGCGGGCCAGCACCACGGCTTCGTTGATGCCCGGCAAGGTGGCCAGGCGGTTCTCGATTTCACCGAGTTCGATACGCACGCCGCGGATCTTCACCTGGTCATCGTTGCGCCCCAGATAGTCCAGGGTGCCATCGGCCAGCCAGCGCACCAGGTCGCCGGTGCGGTACATGCGCGCGCCTGGCGTGGCCGCAAAAGGGTCTTCCAGGAAGCGTTCAGCGGTCAGTTCAGGGCGGTTCAGGTAACCGCGTGCAACCCCGGCACCGCCGATGTACAGCTCCCCTGGCACGCCCAGCGCCACAGGCTGGCGGTGTTCGTCGAGCACGTACAGGCGGGCGTTGTCCACTGGCCGGCCGATGTGCAGCACCCCGCCCGCCTCGACCACGCCGGAGCTGGCCACCACCGTGGTTTCGGTGGGGCCGTAGTTGTTGACCACGGCAAAGCGCTGGGTGCGGTTGAACTGGCGCAAGCGGTCGCCACCGATCAGCAACGTGCGCAAGGTCGGGTGCTCTACCTGGTGGCTGAAGGCATATTCGGCCACCGGCGTGGGCAGGAAGCTCACGTCCAGCGGCTGCTCGCGCCACCAGGCGAGCATCGCATCAAGTTCTTCGGTGCCATCGGCGGCCGGGGCCAGGTGCAGCGTGGCGCCGGCACACAAGGCGGGCCAGACCTCCCACGCCATGGCGTCGAAGCCGAAGCCTGCCAGGCACGAGGTATGCCGGCCATGGCAAAGGTCGAAGGCGCGGCAGTGCCAGTCGACCAGATTGTTGACGGTCTGGTGCTCGACCATCACGCCTTTGGGCTGGCCAGTCGAGCCGGAGGTGTAGATCACATAGGCCAGGTTATGCGCGCTGAGCGCTGGCACCGCCGGGTTGTCTTCACGTGCCGCCCAGGCCGGCGGGTCGAGCAGCACTACCGGAACATCCAGGCTCCCCAGCCGCGCGCGCAGGGCCTGCTGGGCAAGCACCACCACGGGTGCGCTGTCGGTGAGCAGGTACTGCACCCGCTCATCCGGGTGGGCCGGGTCGATCGGCACATAGCCGGCACCGGCCTTGAGCACGGCCAGCAGGCCCACAAGGGTCTCCAGGCCACGGCGGGCGACCACCGCAACGCGGTCATCGGCGCGTACGCCAAGGCTGATCAAGTGATGGGCCAAGGCATTGGCCTGGCGGTTGAGGCTGGCATACGTCAGCGCTTCGCCCGCATGGGTGGCGGCGATGGCGTTCGGGTGTGCCTGCGCCTGGCGTTCGATGCGCTGGTGCAAGGCAAGGTCGGTTTCATGGCTGGCGGCGTAGTCATTGAACCCTTGCAGCAGTTCGTGACGCTCGCTGGCCGGCAGCATGTCCAGCGCCAGTACCTGCGCTGCGGGCGCCTGCAACAGGCTTTCCAGCGTTTGCTGCAGATAGGCGCAGACCCGTTGCGCCGGCACTTCGGCGCTGGCCAGTAACGTCAGGCGCAAGGCTTCGCCCAGGTCATCGACGCTGAGCGTCAGCGGGTAGTTGGTGGCCTCGGCCGATTCGACGACATCGATACCGGCCAGTGCCGCACGACGCGGTGCGCTGGCCGCGACCGCGCTGTGCCGGTAATTGAGCAGTGCATTGAACAGCGGCGCGGGGGCCGCCACGCCGCTGCAGCGCTGGGCCAGCGCCAGGGGGGCGTGTTCATGGCGCATCAGGGCGCTGAGGCGCTGATGGGTGGCGCGCAGCGCGGTGGGCAGGTCGACGTTGGCCAGGTCCACCCGTAGCGGCAGCGTATTGATGAAGATGCCCAGTGCCCGGTCGGTGGCTTCGGCGCCCTGCAGGCGGCCCATCAGCACCGTGCCGAAAACCACCTGTGCACGCCCGGTCAGGCCGCCCAACACCCGGCCCCAGGCCAGGTGGAACAGGCTGGCGACACTGACGCCCTGCCCCCGGGCATAGGCCCGCAGGCGTAGGCACAGGTCCAGCGGCAGGTCGAGGGTGTGCTCGTTGTGCACGGCGCCATCGCCCTGCACGTCCTGAATGCCATAGGCCAGGGTCGACTCATCGATGCCGCCGAGCATCTCGCGGAAAAACGCCTCATGCTGCGCTTCGCTGATGCCCAGCACTGCCTGCGCGACATAATTGCGAAACGGCACCGGGGTGCCCAGGTGCTGCTGGTCGCCGGTGAGGAAGGCGATCAGCTCGTGGCGGACCACGTCCAAGGCACTGTGGTCCATGGCGATATGGTGGAACTGCAGCGTGGCGCTCAGGCTGCCATCGGCCTGGGCCGGCTCGCGCAACAGGCGGATCAAGGGAGCCTGGGTCAGGTCGAGCCGGTTACGCTGCGGAGCATCCTCGGGCAGCGCCAGAACCTTCAGTTCGGCCGCGCGCCACACCACTTGCACGGGGGTCTCCAGGCCTTGCCAGTGCACCGAGGTGCGCAGGATGTCGTGGCGCGCAACCACGCCGCGCAGGGCGTCGGCGAACGCCTGCAAGCGCGCTTCGCTGGCGAACACGAAGCGCGCCTGCATCACGTAGGGGTCATGGTCGGTGGCACTGGCGTGGTGGAACAGCATGCCCTGCTGCAGCGGTGCCAGCGGGTAGATGTCCTGCACGTTGGCAGCGCCACCTGGGATGCAGGCGACGACCCGGTCGAGGCTGGCCTGGTCGAGCTCGATCAGGTTCAACAATTGCGGGGTAATGCGTGTGCAACCTGGTTCGATCAGGTTGGCCGGCACGTTCACTGCACCTTGCTTCACGGCCACGTACTCGCCGCGCTCGATCATCGCCACCAGGGCCGGTTTGTGCTCGCGAAGGCGCGCCACCAAAGCGGCGTCGGTCAAGGCCTGACGGTTGCCCTGAACCACCAGCTGGCCATCCTTGAGTGCCAGTTGCACGTTGTTGGCCGTCAGTGTTGCCAAGAGTTGGTTGATGCTCACAGGACGATCTCCATTCTGTCTGTGATGGCTGCATAGCCGGCCAGTGTGGGTTGGTCGAACAGGGCGCGCACGTCGGCCTCCAGGCCTTGTTCGCGCAGGCGCGAGGTGAGGGTCACCGCCAGCAGCGAATGGCCGCCCAGTTCAAAGAAGTTGTCGTGGCGCCCTACCCGCTCCACGCCCAGCAGTTCGGCCCAGATCGCGGCCAGCAGGGTTTCGGTTTCGCCTTCCGGGGCCTCGAACGGGCGGTCCTGAATGGCATCGGGCTGCGGCAGGGCCTTGCGGTCGAGCTTGCCGTTGGGGCTCAGCGGCAATGCTTCGAGGTGCATGAACAGCGCGGGCACCATGAATTCCGGCAGGTGCTTGAGCAGTGCGGCGCGCAGCATTTCTACCGCTTGCGGCTCGCCGGTGTAATAGGCGATCAGGCGTTGATCGCGGGCTACCACCACGGCTTCCTTGATACCCGCGATGGCGGTCAGGCCGGCCTGGATTTCCCCCAGTTCGATGCGCAGGCCGCGGATTTTCACCTGGTCGTCGTTGCGGCCCAGGTATTCGATGTTGCCGTCCGCAAGGTGTCGCGCCAGGTCGCCGGTGCGGTATAGACGTGCACCGGGCCGGGTGCTAAACGGGTCGTCGATGAAGCGTTCGGCGGTCAGTTCGGCACGGTTCAGGTAGCCACGGGCAACCTGTACGCCACCAATGAACAGCTCGCCCGCCACGCCCTGCGGCACCGGCTGGCCTTGGCCGTCCAGTACGTACAACGTGGTGTTGGCGATTGGCTTGCCGATCGGGGTGTTGTCCGGCGCGGTGACGCAGTGCCAGGCACTCACATCCACGGCGGCTTCGGTCGGCCCGTAAAGGTTGTGCAGTTCGACCGTGGGCAATTGGGCGTGGAATCGCCGTACCAGACTGCCCGGCAATGCTTCGCCGCTGCACAGCACACGCTTGAGGCGATCTGCCGAAGCGTCGCCATGCGCGAGGAACGCGTCCAGCATCGACGGCACGAAGTGCAAGGTGGTGACGCCCTCGCTGCGAATCACCTGGCGCAGGTACTCCGGATCACGATGGCCGCCCGGGCGGGCCATGACCAGGCGCGCGCCGGTTTGCAGCGGCCAGAGGAATTCCCACACCGACACGTCGAAGCTGAACGGCGTTTTCTGCAGCACCACGTCGTCGGCGCCAAGGCCGTAGGCCTCCTGCATCCACAACAGGCGGTTGACCACCCCGGCGTGCTCGTTCATCACGCCTTTGGGCAGGCCGGTCGAGCCCGAGGTATAGATCACATAGGCCAGATGATGTGGCGTCAGCGCAGCCACAACCGGGTTGCTGGCAGGTTGTGCATGCCAGGTCGGCTGATCCAGGTCGATCACCAGCCCAGATTCCGGCACATGGCGAGTCGCCGCATGCACCAGCACCGCTACCGGCGTGCTGTCACTCAGCATGTGGCGCACACGTTCGGCCGGGTAATCCGGATCGACCGGCACATAGGCACCACCGGCTTTGAGAATGGCGAGCAGCCCCACCACCATCGACAACCCACGTTCGACGCAGATAGCCACGCGATCGTCTGGTCTCACCCCAAGATCAATCAGATGGTGCGCCAGGCGGTTAGCCTGCTCGTTGAGCTGGCGATAGCTCAATACACCCTCTTCAGCCCGCACGGCCACGGCATCCGGCGTGCGCTCGACCTGCGCCTCGATCAGGCCATGCAAGGTCTGCGCAAGGTTGTAGTCCTCCGCGGTGTCGTTGAAGTCCACCAGCACACGCTGACGTTCCTCGGCCTCCAGCACCGGCAAGCGCTGCAACGGCAGCTCAGGTTCGTGCTCCAGCGCCGCGACCATAGCCTCGAGCACCTGGTTCATCTGCCCGCAGATCCGCGCCGCACCTATGTCCGCAGGCGTCATGGCCACCAGACGGAAGCCGTCGCCCAGGTCATCCACGTTGAGGCCCAGCGGATAGTTGCTGCGCTCCTGGCTTTGCAGGTTGTCGATACCCTCGGTCGCCTTGCGCTGGCTGGCACTGACCTGGGTGCTGTGGCGGTAGTTGAGCATTGCGCTGAACAGCGGCAACGGTGCCGCCACGCCGCTGCAGCGTTGGGCCAACGCCAGAGAAGCATGCTCGTGGGCCAGCAGCGCGCTGAGGCGCTGGTGGGCCGCCTGCGCCCCTTCACGCAGGCCGGTGCCGGCCAGGTCGATGCGCAGCGGCAAAGTGTTGATGAACATACCCAGCGCCCGCTCGGCACCCTCGCCGCCCTGCAAGCGGCCAAGCAGCACGGTGCCGAACACCACGCTGTCCTTGCCGCTGGCGGCCGCGAGCAACCGCGCCCAGGCCAGGTGGAACAGGCTGGCGACACTGATACCCAGTTGCCGCCCTTGTTGGCGCAGGCGCTGGGCCAGGTCGTCATGCAGCCACAGCTGCGCCTCCTCGATATCACGGCCATCGCCTTGCACGTCGCTCAGGCCGAACGGCAGGGTCGGCTCGTCGATATCGCCCAGCTGCGAGCGGAAGAACGCCTCGTGCTCGGCCTGGCTGACCCCCAGGCGGGCCTGGGTCACGTAGTTGCGGTAAGGCACCGGCGCGTGAGCAGGTTCCGGGTTGCCCTGCAGGTAGCCGATCAGCTCTTCGCCGACCACTTCCATGGCGGTGTGGTCGAGGACGATGTGGTGGAACTGCAGGGTGGCTTCGATGGCCTGTTCGGTCTGGGTGTAGAACAGACGGATAAGCGGGGCCTGGCTCAGGTCGAGGCTGTGACTGCCCTCACCTTCGAAGATGCCCAGCGATGCACGGCGCCAGACCACTTGCACAGGCTGCGGCAGGCCTTCCCAGAGTACGGCCGTGCGCAGCACGTCGTGGCGGGCGATGACAGTGTTCAACGCCGCAGCGAAGTTGGCCAGGTGCTCGCGGCTGGCGAAAGCGAACCGCGATTGCAGCACGTAGGGGTCGTGCTCCGCTGCACTCAAGTGATGGTAGAGGATGCCTTCCTGCAGCGGCGCCAGCGGGTAGATGTCCTGCACGTTCGCAGCCCCGCCCGGCACGCTGGCGACGATCCGCTCGATGGCGTGCGGCTGCAACGCCACCAGCGGCAGCATGGCCGGGGTGATGTGGGTGCAGCCCGCGGGGATCAGGTTGTCCGGCACTTCCACCAGCCGTGCCTGGCCCAGGGTCGCCGCCAAAGCGGCGATGGTCGGCTGGCCGAACAACGTGCGTACGTCGACCTGCAGGCCTTCACGGCGCAGGCGCGCGGTGAGGTTCACCGCCAGCAGCGAATGCCCGCCCAGTTCGAAGAAGTTGTCATGACGGCCGACCTGCGCCACGCCCAGCATCTCGGCCCAGACGTTGGCAAGCGCAGTTTCCACGGTGCCTTGCGGGGCAACATAGGCCTGCCCGCAGAGCAGTTCTGGGGCCGGGTCTGGCAAGGCCTTGCGGTCGAGCTTGCCATGGGGGGTCAGTGGCAAGGCATCCAGATGGATAAACGCCAGCGGCACCAAGTGCGACGGCAGGCTGGCCTGCAGCGCCTCCCGCAGTGCCTCCAGCGGCGCCGCGCCGGTGAACCAGGCCAGCAAGCGCTCGTTACGCACCAGCACCACCGCATCCTGGATGCCCGGCTGCGCTGCCAGTACGGCTTCAATTTCGCCAAGCTCCACGCGCACGCCGCGGATCTTCACCTGGTCGTCATTGCGCCCCAGGTAGTCGAGGGTGCCATCGGCGTTCCAGCGCACCAGGTCACCACTGCGGTACATCCGCGCCTGGGCCTGGGCACTGAACGGGTCGACGAGGAAACGCTCGGCGGTGAGTTCGGGCCGGTTCAGGTAACCCCGGGCGACACCCGCACCGCCGATGTACAGCTCGCCGACCGCACCCACCGGTACCGGCTGACGATGCGCGTCCAGCACATAGACGCAGGTGTTGGCGATCGGCAGGCCGATATGCAGGGCGCCACCCGGCTGCAGCTGGCCGGAAGTGGCGACCACGGTCGCCTCGGTCGGGCCATAGTTGTTGACCAGGGCAAAGCCTGGGTCACGGTCGAACTGGCGCAGGCGATCGCCGCCGACCAGCAGGGTACGCAGGGTCGGGTGCTGGCGTTGGCGGCGCAGCGCCTGCTCGGCCACCGGCGTGGGCAGGAAGCTGACCTGCAACGGTTGCTCCAGCCACCAGTCGAGCAGTTCGTCGACGTGTTCACCGGCGATGCGCGCAGGCGGCAGGTGCAGCACCGCCCCGCTGCACAGCGCCGGCCAGACTTCCCAGGCCACGGCGTCGAAACCGAAACCGGCCACGGTGCTGGTGTGGCTGCCCGCGCCGAGGTCGAAGGCTTCACAGTGCCAGTGCAGCAGATTGGCCAGCGTGCCGTGCTCGACCATCACCCCTTTGGGCTGGCCGGTGGAGCCGGAGGTATAGATCACATAGGCCAGCTGCTGGTCGTCCAGACCCGCGACTTGCGGGTTGATGTCCGTTTCGCCCTGCCAGTCATCGCGGTCCAGCTCGACCCGTGGGCTATCGCCGAGCACGCCCAGCGTGCTGGCGTCGGCCAGCACCAGCGCCGGGGCGCTGTCCTGCAGCAGGTAGGCAATGCGCTCGGCCGGGTAACCAGGGTCCACCGGCACATAGGCAGCACCCGCCTTGAGCACCGCCAGCAGGCCGACCAGGCGTTCGAGGCTGCGCGGCAGGCACAGGGCAACCCGGTCGCCCAGTTGCACGCCGCGGCGGATCAGGTGGTGGGCCAGGCGGTTGGCGCTGCGGTTCAACTCTCCGTAACTCAGCACCTGGCCATCCTGCACCAGGGCCGCTGCTTGCGGCGCACGGGCGGCCCAGGCTTCCACCAGGGCATGCACGGTCTGCCCCTGCGGGTAGGCGCGGGCGGTGGCGTTGAAGCTGTGCAGCAGCTGTTGGCGTTCAGGTGCGTCGAGAATCGGGAGTGCGTCCACGGGGGTGCTGTCGGCGTGTGCCAGCGCATCGCTCAACTGCGCCAACGCCTGGCTCATCCACTGGGCGACACGCCCGGCACCGATGCCCTGCTGGGCGAGCACGCTCAAGGTGAAGCCGTCGCCCAGGTCGTCGACGCTGAGGGTCAGCGGGTAGTTGCTGCGCTCTTCGCCGCCCAGCAGGCGCACGCCCTGCACGCTGGCATCGCCTTCGGCAGGTGCAGCGGCACTGCTGTGGCGGTAGTTGAACAAGGCACTGAACAACGCTAAGCCAGGTGCCACGCCGCTGCAGCGCTGGGCCAATGCCAGCGAGGCGTGTTCATGGCCGAGCAGTGCCGACAGGCGCTGGTGGGTAACCCGTACGGCCTGCAGCGCAGGCGCGGCAAGGTCGATACGCAGCGGCAGGGTATTGATGAACACACCCAGCGCACGGTCGGCGCCTTCACCGCCCTGCAGGCGGCCCATCAGCACGGTGCCGAACACCACGTCGCTGCGGTTGGCCAGCACCCCGAGCACCCGCGCCCAGGCCAGGTGCGCCAGGCTTGCGGCGCTTACGCCCAGGCGCCGGGCCTGCTCGCGCAGCTGCCGGGCCACCGCTGCATCGACGGGTAATTGTGCCTCTTCGATGGCGCGGCCATCGCCTTGCACATCGGCCAGGCCGAACGGCAGGGTCGGTTCGTCAAGGTCGCCGAGCATGTCGCGGAAGAACGTTTCGTGCCCGGCATCATCCGCCCCCAGGCGGGCCTGGGCGACGTAGGTGCGGTAAGGCACCGGTGCGGCCAGGTGCCCGGCGTTACCCGCCAGCAATGCCTGCATTTCGCCGGCGATCACTTCCATGGCGGTGTGGTCGAGGGCCAGGTGGTGGAACTGCAGGATGGCCACCACGCGCTGGTTTGCCGGGTCGTCGGCATGCACCAGGCGCATCAGCGGTGCCCGCGCCAGGTCAATGCGCTGGTGGCGGGCGTCGAAACGGGCCTGCAAGGCATCGATCGGCGAAGCGCCGGCCAGGTCGGTGATTGCCGTCACCTCCATGCGTGCTGCTCGCCAGACCACCTGCACCGGTTGCTCCAGCCCCTCGGTCAGCACCGACGTGCGCAGGATGTCATGGCGGTCGATGACCTGCTGCAGCGCCCCGGCCCAGGCCTGCAGGCGGGCCAGGCTGTCGAAGGCCAGGCGCGATTGCAGCAGGTACGGGTCGCCCTGCTCGGCGCTCAGGTGGTGATAGAGAATGCCCTCCTGCAGCGGCGCCAGCGGGTAGATCTCCTGCACGTTGGCAGCGCCGCCCGGGACGCTGGCGACGATCCGGTCGATGCTGGCCTGGTCGAGCTCGACCAGGCTGAGCATGGCCGGTGTGATCCGCTCGGCACCCTCGGGCACGCGGTTGGCGGGCACTTGCACTTCGCGGCCACTGCCCACCGCTGCAGCCAGGGCGGCCAGTGTGGGCTGGGCGAACAGCACACGCACATCGGCGCTGAGGCCGGCCTTGCGCATGCGCTCGATCAGGATAACGGCCAGCAGCGAGTGGCCACCCAGTTCGAAGAAGTGATCATGGCGGCCTACTTGTTCGACCTTGAGCAGCTCTGCCCAGATCGCCGCGAGGCTGCGCTCCACCTGGCCCTGCGGCGCCTCGAAGGCACGGCTGAGCAGCGCCTCGTTGCCTGGCAGCGGCAGCGCGCGGCGGTCGAGTTTGCCGTTGGCGGTCAGCGGCAGTTCAGCCACGTGCACATAGGCTGCTGGCAGCATGTAGTCGGGCAATTGGCCTTGCAGCTTGCCGTGCAGCTCGGCGATGGCCGGGGCTGCGCCGTTTGCCGTGAAGTAAGCGACCAGGCGCTTGTCGCCCGGCGTGTCCTCGCGCAGCACCACGGCCGTGTCGCGAACGCCGGTGCAGTTGGCCAGGCTGGCCTCGATCTCGCCCAGCTCGATGCGAAAGCCGCGCAGCTTGATCTGCTGGTCGGCGCGGCCCAGGTAGCGCAGGGTACCGTCGGCCTGCCAGCTCACCAGGTCGCCGCTGCGGTACATGCGTGCGCCTGCCTCGGGGCTGAACGGGTCGTCCAGGAAGCGCTCGGCAGTCAATGCCGGTTGGCCCAGGTAACCGAGGGCGACGCCGTCGCCGCCGATGTAGAGTTCGCCCACGGCACCGACCGGCAGCGGCTGCTGGCGGGCGTCGAGCACATAGCAGCGGCCGTTGCCGATCGGCTGGCCAATGGGGATGCTGCCCTCGCCGACTTCGGTGATCTCGTGGGTGGTACTGAACGTGGTGGCTTCGGTCGGGCCGTAGCCGTTCAGCAGGTGGGCCGGTGCACCTTCACGCAGCACCCTGGCGATCACAGCCGGGTCCAGCACATCACCGCCCACCATCAGGTAACGCAGCTTGGCCAGCGCCGGCAGCAGGTCGCCGGCAAACTGGTGGAACAGCCCGGCAGTCAGCCACAGCACGCTCACGCCCTGCTCCAGCAACGCATCACGCAAGGCTTCGCGTGACAGCACCTGATGCTGGTCGATGACCACCACGCGCCCCCCGTTGAGCAACGGCGCCCAGACCTCCAGCGTACTGGCATCAAACGCGGGGTTGGAGGCAAAGGCAACCCGGTCCTGGTTGTTGAACGCGGCAAAACCGTTGTTGATCACCAGGCGCACGATGGCCCGGTGCGGCACTTGCACGCCTTTTGGCGTACCGGTGGAGCCTGAGGTGTACATGATGTACGCCGCGCTGTTGGCGTTCACCGCCAGCCCTGGCGACTGGGCGGGGTAGCCTGCAAGGTCGAGCTGGTCCAGCTCGACCCGCTGGGCCTGGCCCAGTTGCGGCTCGTCGCTGAGGGTCAACAGCACCTGCGCCTGGCTGTCGGCAACCATGAACGCCTGGCGCTCGACCGGCGCATTGCTGTCCAGCGGTACATAGACCGCCGCGCATTTGCTGGCGGCCAGTTGCGCCGCCAACAGGTCGACGCTGCGTGGCAGCAGCAGTGCGATGCGATCACCCGGGCGCACGCCAAGGGCCAGCAGGTGATGCGCCAGGCGGTTGGCGCGTTGATCAAGCTGCTGGTAGCTGACCTGCTGCTCGCCGTGCACCACCGCCACGGCGTCCGGGCTGAGCGCCGCATGGGCACCGAACAGGGTGTGCACGGCATGCTCGTGGGGGTAGTCACGGCGCGTGGCGTTGAAGCCATGCAGTACCAACTCGCGTTCGCCAGGCGCCAGGCAGCTGACCCGCTGCAGGGCGGTGGCCGGTGCCTGCTCCAGGGTATGCGCCAATTGCTCGAGGGCCGTGCCCAGCAGGCGGCACACCTGCGCCCCGTCCACTTGCGCCAGCGCTTGTACCGTGACAACGAAGCCATCGCCCAGGTCGTCGACGTTGACCACCAACGGGTAATTGCTTCGTTCATGGGCCGCCAGTTGCTCGATGCCTTGCCAGGCGTCGCGCAATTCGGCCTTGGCCGGTGCACTGTGGCGGAAGTTGAGCAGGCTGGTGAACAGCGGCTGGGTGGCCGGGACGCCGCTGCAGCGTTGGGCGACGGCCAGCGAGGCTTGCTCGTGGGCAAGCAGCCGCGCCAGGCGTTGATGGGTCAGGCGCACGCCGTCGGCGACGCCGGCTGCGCCGACGCTGACGCGCAACGGCAAGGTATTGATGAACATGCCCAGCGCCCGCTCGGCGCCCTCGCCGCCTTGCATACGGCCGAGCAGCACGGTACCGAACACCACTTCCTGGCGCCCGGACAGCTGCGCCAGCACCTGGCCCCAGGCCTGGTGGACCAGGCTGGCGACGCTGATACCCAGCTGCCTGGCCTGCTCACGCAGGCGCTTGGCAAGGCTGGCATCGAGCGCCTGTCGGCTGTCGAGCACGCGGCTGCCGTCGCTGTGCGCAGAGCGCAAGCCGAAGACTTCGGTCGGTTCGTCGATATCCCCCAACAACTCGCGGAACAGCGCCTCTTCGGCCTGGCTGTCGCCGCCGAGGCGCGCCTGGGCCACGTAGTTGCGGTAAGGCACGCTGGCGTGTGGCAGCGGCTGGTGCTGCAGCACGGCGGTAACTTCCGCCACCAGGTGCTCGACTGCGGCGTGGTCGAGGATGATGTGGTGAATCAGCAGGGTCGCTTCGAGGCGGCCGTTGACTTGCGCCGGGAGCAGGCGGATCAACGGCGCGGTGCCAAGGTTCAGGGCGTTGGCGTTTCCTTCGTTGGGCGAGAAAGCGCCCACGGAGGGCACTTCGCGCCAGACGACCTGCACGGGTTCTTCGAGGTGCTGCCAGTGGATGCTGGTGCGCAGGATGTCGTGCCGCGCGATGACTTGATCCAGCGCAGCAGCGAAGGCGTCCAGCGTGGCCTGGTCGGGGAAGGCGAAGCGCGCCTGCAGCACATAGGGGTCGGCGCCTTCGCTGGCCAGGTGGTGGTAGAGAATGCCCTGCTGCAGGGGTGCCAGGCCGTAGATGTCCTGGATATTACTGGCGCCGCCGGGGACCTGCGCCGTCAGCGTGTCGATCGAGGCTTGCGAGAGATCGGCCAGCGGCAGCATGCCTGGCGTGATGTGCTTGCAATCAGCCGGTATGCGGTTGGCGGGCACCTTCAGGCCGGTTTCACCGCTGACCGCAGCCGCCAGCGCCGCCAGGGTCGGTTGGCCGAACAGCACACGGATGTCGGCATGCAGGCCGTGTTGGCGCAGGCGCGAGGTGAGGGACACCGCCAGCAGCGAATGGCCGCCCAGTTCAAAGAAGTTGTCGTGCCGCCCTACCCGCTCCACGCCCAGCAGTTCGGCCCAGATCGCGGCCAGCAGGGTTTCGGTTTCGCCTTCCGGGGCCTCGAACGGGCGGTCCTGAATGGCATCGGGCTGCGGCAATGCTTTGCGGTCGAGCTTGCCGTTGGGGCTCAGTGGCAGGGTTTCGAGGTGCATGAACAGCGCGGGCACCATGAATTCCGGCAGGTGCTTGAGCAGTGCGGCGCGCAGCATTTCTACCGCTTGCGGCTCGCCGGTGTAGTACGCGATCAGGCGTTGATCGAGGGCTACCACCACGGCTTCCTTGATACCCGTGATGGCGGTCAAGCCGGCCTGGATTTCGCCCAGTTCGATGCGCAGGCCGCGGATTTTCACCTGGTCGTCGTTACGGCCCAGGTATTCGATGTTGCCGTCCGCAAGGTGTCGCGCCAGATCGCCGGTACGGTACAGACGCGCACCGGGCCGGGTGCTGAACGGATCGTCGATGAAGCGTTCGGCGGTCAATTCGGCGCGGTTCAGGTAGCCACGGGCAACCTGCACGCCACCAATGAACAGCTCGCCCGCCACGCCCTGCGGCACCGGCTGGCCTTGGCCGTCCAGTACATACAACGTGGTGTTGGCAATTGGCTTGCCGATTGGGGTGTTGTCCGGCGCGGTGACGCAGTGCCAGGCACTCACATCCACGGCGGCTTCGGTCGGACCGTAAAGGTTGTGCAGTTCGACCGTGGGCAATTGGGCGTGGAATCGCCGTACCAGGCTGCCCGGCAATGCTTCGCCGCTGCACAGCACGCGCTTGAGGCGATCTGCCGAAGCGTCGCCATGCGCCAGGAACACATCCAGCATCGACGGCACGAAGTGCAAGGTGGTGACGCCTTCGCTACGAATCACCTGGCGCAGGTACTCCGGATCACGATGCCCGCCCGGGCGGGCCATGACCAAGCGTGCGCCGGTTTGCAGCGGCCAGAGGAATTCCCACACCGACACGTCGAAGCTGAACGGGGTTTTCTGCAGCACCACGTCATCGGTGCCAAGGCGGTAGGCGTCCTGCATCCACAGCAGGCGGTTGACCACCCCGGCGTGCTCGTTCATCACACCTTTGGGCAGGCCGGTCGAGCCCGAGGTGTAAATCACGTAGGCCAAATGACGCGGGGTCAATGCCGCCAGCAAGGGATTAGAAGCCGGTTGTGCATGCCAGGTCGGCTGATCCAGGTCGATCACCAGCCCCGCTTCCGGCACATGGCGAGTCGCGGCATGCACCAGCACAGCTACCGGTGCACTGTCGCTCAGCATGTGGCGCACGCGTTCGGCCGGGTAATCAGGATCGACGGGTACATAAGCACCACCGGCCTTGAGGATGGCCAGCAGCCCCACCACCATCGACAACCCACGTTCGACGCAGATGGCCACGCGATCGTCCGGTCTCACCCCTAGATCAATCAGATGATGCGCCAAGCGGTTAGCCTGTTCGTTGAGCTGGCGATAGCTCAACACGCCCTCTTCGGCCCGCACAGCCACGGCATCCGGTGTGCGCTCGACCTGCGCCTCGATCAGGCCATGCAAGGTCTGCTCAAGGTTGTAGTCCTGCGCCGTGTCGTTGAAGGCAACCAGCACACGCTGCCGCTCCTCCGCCTCCAGCACCGGCAAGCGCTGCAACGGCAGTTCAGGCTCGTGCTCCAGCGCCGCGACCATGGCCCCGAGCACCTGGTTCATCTGCCCGCAGATCCGCGCCGCACCTATGTCCGCAGGCGTCATGGCCACCAGGCGGAAGCCGTCACCCAGGTCATCGACGTTCAGGCTCAACGGGTAGTTGGTGCGTTCCTGCCCCTCCAGTACCTCGATGCCCTGCCAAGCCTGACGCTGCTCGGCACTGCTTTGAGCACCGTGGCGGTAGTTGAGCATTGCGCTGAACAGCGGCAACGGTGCCGCCACGCCGCTGCAACGCTGGGCCAACGCCAGGGAAGCATGCTCGTGGGCCAGCAGTGCGCTGAGCCGCTGATGGGTGGCATGGGCCGCCGCGCGCAGGCTGACGCTGCCCAGGTCGACCCGCAGCGGCAAGGTGTTGATGAACATACCCAGTGCCCGCTCGGCGCCCTCGCCGCCTTGCAGGCGACCCAGCAAGACGGTGCCGAACACCACGCTGTCCTTGCCACTGGCCGCTGCCAGCAGGCGCGCCCAGGCCAGGTGGAACAGGCTGGCGACGCTGATGCCCAGCACCCGCGCCTGGTGGCGCAGGCCAGCGGCCAGTTGCGCAGACAAGGGCAGCTTGACCTCCTGCATGCCACGGCCATCGCCTTGCACGTCGCTCAGGCCGAACGGCAGGGTCGGCTCGTCGATATCGGCCAGCTGCGAACGGAAGAACGCCTCGTGCTCGGCCTGGCTGATGCCCAGGCGGGCCTGGGCGACGTAGTTGCGATAGGGTGCCGGCGGCTGCGTGGGGGCAGGTTCGCCCTGGAGCAAGGCGACCAACTCTTCACCAATGACTTCCAGGGCCGTGTGGTCGAGGACGATGTGGTGGAATTGCAGGGTGGCTTCGATGCGTTGGCCGTCAGCCGGTTGGGCATGCAGCAGGCGGATCAGCGGGGCGCTGCTCAAGTTGAGGTCGGCGGCGCTGCTTTCGCGGGGCAAGCCCGCTCCCACAAGATCTGCGTCAACAGTGACCGGGGGGACCGTGCGCCAGACCACTTGCACCGGTTGCGGCAGGCCGTCCCAGAGCACAGCGGTGCGCAGTACATCGTGGCGGGCGATGACCTGGTCCAGGGCGTTGGCGAAGGCTTGCAGGCGTACAAGGCTGTCGAAGCGCAGCCGCGAATACAGCACGTACGGGTCGTGCTCAGGCGCGCTCAGGTGGTGGTAGAGGATACCTTCCTGCAACGGCGCCAGCGGGTAGATGTCCTGCACGTTGGCGGCGCCACCGGGCACGCTGGCGACGACCCGGTCGATGGCCGCCTGGTCGAGCTCGACCAGGCTGAGCAGGTCCGGGGTGATCGAAGCGCAATCTGCCGGGATACGGTTCTCGGGCACATCGACCTGCTGGTTCTGGCCGAGGGTCGCTGCTAGCGCGGCAATGGTCGGCTGGCCGAACAGGGTGCGGACATCGACCTGCAACCCCTCCAGGCGCAGGCGCGCGGTCAGGCTCACGGCCAACAGCGAGTGGCCTCCCAGTTCGAAGAAGTTGTCGTGCCGCCCTACCTGCTCGACACCCAGCAGTTCGGCCCATAGGCGTGCCAGCAGGGTTTCGGTGCTGCCTTGCGGTGCCTCGAAGGGGCGTTGCTGCAACGCAGCGTCCGGCGCGGGCAGCGCTTTGCGGTCAAGCTTGCCGTTGGGTGTCAACGGCAGGCTGTCGAGGTGGATGAACAGCCCCGGCACCATGTACTCGGGCAGCTGTGTCAGCAACGCTTGGCGCAGGCTGTCAGCTGGCTGTTCGGCGCCGGTGTAGTACCCGACCAGGCGCTCGCCAAAGGCCAGCACCACGGCGTCACGCACACTGGCCACGCCGCTCAGGCAGGCCTCGATCTCACCCGGTTCGATCCGCAGGCCGCGGATTTTCACCTGGTGGTCGTTACGGCCCAGGAACTCGAGGTTGCCGTCGGCCCGCTGGCGCACCAGGTCGCCGCTGCGGTATAGCCGCTCACCCGCCACGAACGGGCTGGCAATGAAGCGCTCGGCCTGCTGCTGCGCCAGGCCCAGGTAGCCCCGGGTGACGCCGGCGCCGCCGATATGCAGGTGGCCGGCCACGCCCCACGGCACCGGCTGGTCGAGGCTGTCGAGCACGTACAGGTGGGTGTTGTCGATCGGCCGGCCGATCGGCAGTACGCCGGGTGGCAGCGCGGCGTCGGGTTCCAGGGTCCACACGCTGCAGTCGACCGTCGTTTCGGTGGGGCCGTAGACGTTGTGCAGGCGCACGCCCGGCAGGCGCTGGCGTACACGTGCCGCCAGGGCTGCGGTCAACTCGCCGCCGCCACAGACGATATCGCTGAGGCTGCTGCACTGGGCGCTTTGCGCTTCATCGAGGAATTGCTGCAGCAGCGCCGGTACGAACTGCACCACGCTCACCTGCTGCTTCTGGATGAGCTGCGCAAGGTACTGCGGGTCACGCTGGCCGTCTGGCCGTGCCAGCACCAGGCGCAGGCCGCTGCACAGCGGCCAGAACAGCTCCCACACCGAGGCGTCGAAGCTGACCGGGGTCTTGTGCAGCACGCTGCCTTCGGCCGGCACGGCGCACAGGTGGCGGCTCCAGTGCACCAGGTTGACCACGTTGCGGTGCTCGACCATCACGCCCTTGGGCAGGCCGGTGGAGCCGGAGGTGTAGATCACGTACGCCAGGTGCTGCGCTGCCAGGCCCGGTACACGCGGGTTGCTGAGCGGCTGGGCGCCCCAGGCCGGCTGGTCCAGATCGACCAGCAGCGCTGGCGACGCTTGCACTGCCGCACGGGTGGCACCGTGCACCAGCACGGCCAGCGGGGCGCTGTCGGCCAGCATGTGGCGGATACGCTCGGCCGGGTAGCCGGGGTCGACCGGCACGTATGCTCCGCCCGCTTTCAGAATGGCCAGCAAGCCGACCACCAGCGACAGGCCACGCTCGACGCAGATCGCCACGCGGTCGTCGGGTTTTACCCCAAGGCCGATCAGGTAGTGGGCCAGGCGGTTGGCCTGCTCGTCCAGTTGGCGGTAGCTCAGCGTGCCTTCTTCGGCCACCAGGGCCAACGCATCAGGCGCACGCCGCACCTGCGCCTCGAACAGGCTGTGCAGGGGCTGTTGCAGGTCATGCGGCAACGCAGTGGCGTTGCTTTCGACCAGCAATTGCTGGCGTTCCTTGGCGGCCAGCACCGGCAGTTGCTGCAGGGGCAACTGTGGCTGCTGTTCCAGAGCATCGAGCAGGCCAACGAGTACCTGCAGCAGTTGCTCGCAGACCCGCTGCGCACCCACCTGCGCAGTCACTTGGGCGGTCATGCGCAGGCCATCGCCCAGGTCGTCGACGTTGACGCTCAGCGGGTAGTTGCCATGCCCGCCGCTGGGCAATGCTTCGATGCCTTCAAGGGCTTCGCGGTGCATCTGTTGCTCGGCATTACTCGCCCCGTGGCGATAATTGAGCATCGCGCTGAACAACGGCAGTGGCGCGGCTACACCGCTGCAACGTTGGGCCAGGGCCAGCGACGCGTGTTCGTGCACCAGCAGCGCGCTCAGCCGCTCGTGGGCCAGACGCACACCGTCCCGTACGCCCAGGCCATCGAGGTCCAGGCGCAGCGGCAGGGTGTTGATGAACATGCCCAGGCCACGGTCGGCGCCGGCGCCACCTTGCAGGCGGCCGAGCAGCACGGTGCCGAACACCACGCTGCTGTTGCCGCTGGTGGCCGACACCAGGCGGGCCCAGGCCAGGTGCAGCAGGCTGGCGGCACTCACGCCCAGTTGCTGGGCCTGATAGCGCAGGCGTTGGTAGTCGGCGGCTTGCAGTTGCACGCTGGCCAACTCGAAGCGGCTGGCCTGGGCCTGGAGATCGGTCAGGCCGTAGGGCAACGTCGGCTCAGCGATATCGGCCAGTTGGGTGCGGAAGAACGCTTCGTGCTCGGCTTCGCTGATCGCCAGGCGCGCCTGCGCCACGTAGTTGCGGTACGGCACGGGCGCGTGGCTTGGGGCTTGGCCGCGCAGGTGGTCGCGGATCTCTTCGAGCACCACCTTCATGGCGGTGTGGTCGAGGACGATGTGGTGGAATTGCAGGGTGGCTTCGATGCGTTGGCCGTCAGCCGGTTGGGCATGCAGCAGGCGGATCAGCGGGGCGCTGCTCAAGTCGAGGTCGGCGGCGCTGCTTTCGCGGGGCAAGCCCGCGCCCACAAGATCTGCATCGACAGTGACCGGGGGGACCGTGCGCCAGACCACTTGCACGGGCTGCGGCAGGCCGTCCCAGAGCACCGCCGTGCGCAGCACGTCGTGGCGAGCGATGACCTTGTCCAGGGCGCTGGCGAAGGCTTGCAGCCGTGCAGGGCTGTCGAATGCAATGCGCCATTGCAGCAGGTACGGGTCTTCGCCGGCAGCACTGAGGTGGTGGTAGAGGATGCCTTCCTGCAGCGGCGCCAGCGGGTAGATGTCCTGAATGTTGGCGGCGCCGCCCGGCACCGTGGCCGCGATGCGGGCGATGCTGGCTTCACTCAGGTCGATAAGCGCCAGCATGTCCGGGGTGATGTGGGTGCAGGCGGGCGGGATGCGGTTTTCGGGCACCGTCACCTGGCGCCCTTTGCCCAGCGCTGCCGCCAGTGCAGCCACTGTCGGCTGGCCGAACAGCACGCGCACGTCGGTTTGCAGGCCCTGTTGGCGCAGGCGCTCGATCAGGGTGACGGCCAGCAGCGAATGGCCGCCCAGCTCGAAGAAGTTGTCGTGGCGCCCTACCCGTTCCACACCCAGTACGTCAGCCCAGGTTGCGGCCATGGCGGCTTCGGTCTCGCCTTGAGGCGGCACGTAGCCTTGGCTGCCCAGGTCGGCGGCCGCGGGCTCGGGCAATGCACGGCGGTCGAGCTTGCCGTGGCTGGTCAGCGGCAGCTGGGCCAGGCGGATCAATGCTTGCGGCAACAGGTGTGCCGGCAGGCTGGCCTGCAGGGCCTGGCGCAGGTGGTCGACCTGCACCGGCGCGGTTTCGGTGAACCAGGCCAGCAGCCGCTCGCCACGCACCAGCACCACGGCATCGTCAATACCCGGCTGGGCCGCCAGGGCCGCTTCGATTTCGCCCAGTTCAACCCGCACGCCGCGGATTTTCACCTGGTCGTCGTTGCGGCCCAGGTAATCCAGGGTGCCATCGGCGTTCCAGCGCACCAGGTCGCCACTGCGGTACATGCGCGCGCCCGGCTTGCGGCTGAACGGGTCGTCGAGAAAGCGCTCGGCGGTCAGTTCGGGCCGGTTGAAATAGCCGCGGGCGACCTGCGCACCGCCAATGTAAAGCTCACCGGCAACCCCGATCGGCACTGGCTGGCGCTGTTCGTCGAGCACATAGACGCGGGTGTTGGCGATGGGCTGCCCGATGTGCAGCGCAGCACCCGGCAGCACCTTGCCAGAGGTGGCGACCACAGTGGTTTCGGTCGGGCCGTAATTGTTGACCAGTTCGAACCCGGGGTCGCGGTCGAACTGGCGCAGGCGGTCGCCACCGATCAGCAAGCTGCGCAAGGTGGGGTGCTGGCGTTCGCGGCGCAGCGCCTGTTCGGCCACCGGCGTGGGCAGGAAGCTGACTTTCAGGGGCTGCTCCAGCCACCAGTCGAGCAACTCGTCGACGTGCTCGTTGGCGATGTGCGCAGGCGGCAAGTGCAAGGTGGCACCGGCGCACAATGCCGGCCAGACCTCCCAGGCCATGGCATCGAACCCGAAACCGGCGACGCTGGAGGTGCGCTCGCCGGCGCCCAGCGCGAAGGCCTGGCAGTGCCAGTGCACCAGGTTGGCCAGCGTCTGGTGTTCGATCATCACGCCCTTGGGCTGGCCGGTAGAGCCGGAGGTGTAGACCACATAGGCCAGGTGATGGGCATCCAGCCCGGCCACCTGCGGGTTGCTGTCGAACGAGTGCCAGGCGGCCGGCTGATCGATGTCCAGGCGTGGGACGTCTGGCAAGCCATTGAGGCTCGACTCGGCCAGCATCAAGGCGGGGGCGCTGTCACCGAGCAGGTAGGCGATACGTTCTGCCGGGTAGCTCGGGTCCACCGGCACGTAAGCGGCGCCGGCCTTGAGCACGGCCAGCAGGGCAATGACCCGCTCGATGCTGCGCGGCAGGCACAGGGCAACCCGGTCGCCCGGCTGCACACCGCGCTCGATCAGGCGGTGGGCCAGGCGGTTGGCACGTTGGTTCAGCTCGGCGTAACTCACCGCGCGGTCTGCCTGGCTCAGCGCCGAGGCGTCGGGCGTACGGGCGGCCTGGGCTTCGACCAGGGCGTGCACGGTCTGGCCTTGTGGGTACTCGCGGGCGGTGTCGTTGAAGCTGCCGAGCAGTTGATGGCGCGCCTCATCGCTGAGGATCGGCAGGCTATCGACCGAAGTGCCGTGACCTTGTTCGAGCGCTTGCAGCAGCTGGCCTACGGCTTCAGCCATCCAGGCGACAACCCGGGTGGCGCCGATGCCTTCGACTGCCAGCACGCTGAAACTGAAGCCTTCACCCAGGTCGTTGACGCTCAAAGTCAATGGGTAGTTGCTGCGCTCTTCGCCGCCCAGCAGGCGAACGCCTTCCCAGATCCCTTCGCCTTCGCGCGGCGCATCGGCTGCGCTGTGGCGGTAGTTGAGCAACGCGCTGAACAACGGCGCCGAGGCCGCCACGCCGCTGCAACGCTGGGCCAGCGCCAGGGGGGCGTGCTCATGGCCAAGCAACCCCGACAGGCTGCGGTGGGTGGCGCGCACGGCCGCTTGCGCCGAGGCGCGGGTATCGACCCGCAGCGGCAAGGTGTTGATGAACATGCCCAGCGCGCGATCGGCGCCCTCGCCGCCCTGCAGGCGGCCCATCAGCACCGTGCCGAACACCACGTCGTGGCGGTTGGCGAGTACCCCCAGCACACGCGCCCAGGCCAGGTGCATCAGGCTTGCGGCGCTGACGCCCAGCTGGCGGGCCTGGCTGCGCAGGCGCTGGCTGATGCCGCCATCCAGTGCCTGGAAGGCGGTTTCGATTCCGCGGCCGTCGCCTTGTACATCGGCAAAGCCCAGCGGCAAGGTCGGCTCGTCGACGTCTGCCAGCATCGTGCGGAAGAACGCTTCATGCCCGGCCTGGTCGGCCAGGCGGGCCTGGGCCACGTAGTTGCGGTACGGCACCGCCGCCGGCAGGGTATCGGCCTGGCCGAACAGCAGCGCGCGCATTTCCCGGGCGACCACGTCCATGGCGGTGTGGTCGAGGGTCAGGTGGTGGAACAGCAGGATCGCCACCACCTGCTGGTTGGCAGGGTCGAGGCTGTAGTAAAGGCGGGTCAGCGGCGCCTGGCCCAGGTCGAGGCGGTGGTGGCGGGCATCGAAGCGGGCGTGCAGCTGTTCGATGCGGGCGGCACCGGGCTCATCGGCCAGGTCGTCGATTTCGTTGACGGCAAGCTCCGCCTTGCGCCACACCACCTGCAGCGGCTGCGCCAGGCCTTGCCAGAGCACCGAGGTGCGCAGGATATCGTGGCGGTCGATGACCTGCTGCAGGGCGCCGGCCCAGGCCAGCAGGCGTTCGACGCTGTCGAAGGCCAGGCGGGTCTGCAGCAGGTACGGGTCGCCCTGCTCGGCACTCAGGTGGTGATAGAGAATGCCTTCCTGCAACGGCGCGAGTGGGTAGATTTCCTGCACGTTGGCGGCGCCACCGGGCACGCTGGCGACCACGGCGTCGATCGCGGCCTGGTCCAGGTCGATCAGGCTGAGCATGGCCGGGGTGATGCGTTGGGCGTTGTGCGGCACACGGTTGGCCGGCACCTGGGCTTCATGGCCGATCCCGGCTGCACTGGCGAGCGCCGCCAGGGTCGGCTGGGCGAACAGCACCCGCACGTCGATCACCAGGCCCGCCTTGCGCAGGCGCTCGACCAGGGTCACGGCGAGCAACGAATGGCCGCCCAGTTCGAAGAAGTTGTCGTGGCGCCCTACCCGCTCGACACCCAGCACCTCGGCCCAGATCGCGGCCATGGTCGTTTCGGTGGCGTTCTGCGGTGCTTCGTAGGCCTGGCCGGCCAGCAACGCACTGTCGGGGTCGGGCAGCGCGCGGCGGTCGAGCTTGCCGTGGCTGGTCAACGGCAGTTCAGCCAGGCGAATGAATGCGGCCGGTATCAGTTGCGCCGGCAGGCTGGCCTGCAGGGCCTGACGCAGTTGTTCAAGGTCTACCGGCGCGGTCTCGGTGAACCAGGCCAGCAGGCGCGCGTCGCGCACCAGTACCACCGCATCGGCAATACCCGGTTGGGCCGCCAGGGCGGCTTCGATTTCGCCCAGCTCCACCCGCACGCCGCGGACCTTCACCTGGTCATCGTTGCGGCCCAGGTAGTCCAGCGTGCCGTCGGTGTTCCAGCGCACCAGGTCGCCACTGCGGTACATGCGGGCGTTGGCAGCCTCGCTGAACGGGTCGGCCAGAAAACGCTGTTCGGTCAGTTCAGGGCGATTGAAGTAGCCGCGCGCGACCTGCGCACCGCCGATATACAACTCACCGGTAACACCTACCGGTACAGGCTGCAGGCCCTCATCGAGTACATACACGCGGGTATTGGCGATTGGCTGGCCGATATGCAGCGCCGCGCCGGGGGTGAGCTGCCCGGAGGTGGCAACCACCGTGGTTTCGGTTGGGCCGTAGTTGTTGACCACGGCAAAGCCTGGGTCGCGATCGAACTGGCGCAGGCGGTCACCGCCAATCAGCAAGGTGCGCAGGGTTGGGTGCTGGCGGTCGCGGCGCAAGGCCTGTTCGGCCACCGGGGTCGGCAGGAAGCTGACCTGCAGCGGCTGCTGCAGCCACCAGTCGAGCAACTCGTCGACGTGTTCGTGGCCGATGTGCACAGGCGGCAGGTGCAAGGTGGCACCGGCACACAAGGTTGGCCAGACTTCCCAGGCCATGGCGTCGAAACCGAAGCCTGCGACGCTGGAGCTGTGCGATTCGGCGTGCAGCTCGAATGCCTGGCAATGCCAATGGACAAGGTTTGCCAGGGTGTGGTGCTCGACCATCACCCCTTTGGGCTGGCCGGTGGAGCCGGAGGTGTAGACCAGGTAGGCCAGCTGCTGCGCGTCCAGCCCGGGCAGTGCCGGGTTGCAGTCGTCCGCCGCGAAGGCATCGGGCTGGTCGAGGTCCAGGCGCGGCAGGTTAGGCAGGTTCTGGATTGCCGTCGTCGCCAGTACCAGGGTTGGCGCACTGTCGGCCAGCAGATAGGCGATGCGCTCGGCCGGGTACGCCGGGTCCACGGGCACGTAGGCGGCGCCCGCCTTCAACACCGCCAGCAGGCCGACCAGGCGCTCGGCGCTGCGTGGCAGGCACAGGGCGACCCGGTCACCCACCTTGACCCCCTGCGCGATCAACTGGTGGGCAAGCTGGTTGGCGCGCCGGTTCAGCTCGGCGTAGCTGAGCACCTGCTCAGCCTGTACCAGCGCTGCCGCATGCGGCGCACGCGCGGCCTGGGCCTCGACCAGGGCATGCACGGTCTGCCCTTGCGGATAGGCCTGGGTGGTGCGGTTGAACTGCTGCAGCACTTGCTCGCGCTCGCGCGCCGGTAGCACCGGCAACACCTGCAGGGGGGTCGAAGGCTGGTGCTCCAGTGCTTGCACCAGGCTTGCCAGCACTTGTGCGAACTGCTCGCTCAAACGGGCCGCGCCCCACTGCGGCAGGCTCTGGACGGTCAGGCGCAGGTCGTCGCCCAGGTCATCGACACTGACAGTCAGCGGGTAGTCGGTGCGCTCTTCGGCGCCGACGATATCGATACCGGGTGCCACCGGAATGATTTCAGCCGCATCACCGGCGGCACTGTGGCGGTAGTTGAGCATGCTGTTGAAAAGCGGCGCCGGCGCGGCAACACCACTGCAACGCTGGGCCAGGGCCAGGGAAGCCTGCTCATGGCCGAGCAAGGCAGTGAGGCGTCGATGCGTCGCCAGCAGTGCATCGCGCACCCCCTGCTGACCAAGGTCGATGCGCAGCGGCAGGGTGTTGATGAACATGCCCAAGGCTTGCTCGCTGCCGTCGCCGGTGGTCATGCGCCCCAGCAGGACGCTGCCGAACACCACGGCCTGGCGCGCCGACAATTGCCCTACCAGGCGGGCGAAGCCCAGGTGCAGCACGCTTGCCGGGCTTACCCCAAGCAAGCGCGCCTGGCTGCGCAGGCGTTGGCTGAGCGGCGCAGGCAAGGTCAGGCGCGCCTGTTCCAGGGCCTGGTCGCCTTCATCCTGCAGGCCGAAGGCCAAGGTCGGCTCATCGATGTCGGCCAGCATGTCGCGGAAGAAGTGCTCGTGGGTCTGCTCGTCCAGCGCCAGGCGGGCGGCGGCGAGTACGTTGCGAAACGGCATGGGCGCAGCCAGCTGCGCCGATTCACCGGCCAGATGCGCCTGGATTTCGCGGCGTACGATGTCCAGCGCGGTATGGTCCATCACCACGTGATGGAACATCAGCAAGGCGACCCACTCATCGCCTTCACTTTGCGCATGCATCAATTGCATCAGCGGTGCCTGGCGCAGGTCGAGGCGGTAGTGCCGTGGGTCAAATCGCGCGCACAGCTTGGCCAACGCATCGCTGCCATCGACCGCGATGGCCTCGCGCACCAGCGTCGCCTCCTGCCATACCACCTGCACCGGTTCGTCGAGGTATTCCCAATGCAGCGCCGTGCGCAGAATGTCATGGCGCTGGATCACCCATTGCAGGGCCTGGGCAAAGGCTTCGAGGTGCGCCTTGCTGGTGAAGCGCAGTTGCACCTGGGCGAGGTACGGATCGCCATCGCTGGCTGCCAGGTGCTGGTACAACATGCCTTGCTGCAGCGGCGCCAGCGGGTAGATGTCCTGCACATTGGCCGCGCCGCCCGGCACGCTGGCGACGATGCGGTCGATGGCCTGCTGGTCGAGTTGCACCAGCGGCAGCATGTCGGGGGTGATGCGAAACGCCGGGCTCAGCCAGTCGTCATCGCGTTCGGCGAGCATCTCCAGCAAGGCCGGCTTGTGCCGAGACAGCGCCTCCCACAGGGTATCGTCCAGGGTGTCGTCATCGCCCAGGACGATCAGGTCCTGGTCTTCGCGCTGGAGTCGGATCGCACGGGTGGAAAGAGCAGCCATCAGTTCGCTGAAGAGCATCGGTAAGCATCCTGCTTTGCCTGGAAATGGGAATCGGGGACACGCTAAAGGATCGTGACCGGACGGTCTGACATGGGAAGCGGGGACAGGGGCGTGTCTTGGGGGGGGCGGAAGTGCTAGTCATGAGGTTTTTGGCGCATCGCGTAGCGCTTGGCTTGGGATCTTTAGGGCCCTTGAGATCGAGCGCCGCCCGCGCGGCGCATCGCGAAGCGCTTGGCTTGGGATCTATAGCGCCTTTGAGATCGAGCGCCGCCCGCGCGGCGCTTCGCGGGGCAAGCCCGCTCCCACATTTGTTGCAACGTGCCATGGCCTGTGAGGCCATAGTTGCCAGCCTTGTTGGCACGACGCGATCTCTCGGCTGGCGCTGCCGGCGCCCCACCAGTCTTCAGTCCTGCACCAAGGCGAACAACCATGGCCTGCCTGGAACGGCGCGTTGCAACAAATGTGGGAGCGGGCTTGCCCCGCGAAGCGCCGCGCGGGCGGCGCTCGATCTCAAGGGCGCTGAAGATCCCAAGGCAAGCGCTTCGCGAAGCGCCGCGCGGGCGGCGCTCGATCTCAGGGGCGCTAAAGATCTCAAGGCAAGCGCATCGCGATGCGCCGCGCGGGCGGCGCTCGATTTGTGCATCACCAACAAATCCAAGCCAGGCCTCCGGTAGCCCCAACTCTAATCTCCCCTAAATCCACAGCGAACACCCTCAAATCCGCCTGCGCTTGCCCAGGCTCGGGATGGTGGTCTGCGGTATCACCACCTCGACCTGCTCGCGTCGGGTGCTGGCCGCCAACCCGGCCAGGGTCGGCTGGCTGAACAAGGTGCGGGCATCGACATGCAACCCGGCCTGACGCATGCGCGCCACCAGGCTTACCGCCAGCAACGAATGGCCGCCCAGCTCGAAGAAGTTGTCCTCGCGACCCACCTGCTCGATCTTCAGCACTTGCGTCCAGATCGCCGCCAGCGCTGCCTCCAACTCGCCCTCCGGCGCCCGGTACTCACGGCTGATCACCGCCTCTTCACCGGGCGCCGGCAGCGCCTGGCGGTCGACTTTGCCGTTGGGGCTCAGCGGCAGTTGCGCCAGGGCGACAAATGCCTGCGGCACCATGTACTCGGGCATGCGCGCCAGCAGATGGCTGCGCAGCACTTGCAGGGCGGGCGCCGGGCTGGCGTCGCGGCAGGTGAAATAGGCCACCAGGCGTTCTTCGCGCATCAGCACCACGCTTTGCCCAATGGCCGGGTGCGCCACCAAGGCTGCTTCGATCTCACCCAGTTCGACCCGCAGCCCGCGCAGCTTGACCTGGAAATCGTTACGCCCGACAAAGTCGAGCTCGCCATCCTCACGGTAGCGCACCAGGTCGCCGGTGCGGTACAGGCGGTCGCCCGGGGCAAACGGGCTGGCGATGAAGCGCTCGGCCTGCAGCGTCGGTAGCCCCAGATAGCCACGGGCAACGCCAACGCCGCCAATGTGCAACTGCCCCACCGCGCCCAAGGGCACCGGGCGGTCGTGGGCATCGAGCACATACAGGCGGGTATTGGCGATGGGCCGGCCGATCGGTGGCGCCAGCGCGGGGAGCGGCTGATGGGCCTGCAGGGTCCAGGCGGTGCTGTCGACCGTCGCTTCGGTGGGGCCATACACGTTGTGCACGCGCACCTTGGGCAACCGCTCGCGCAGGCTGCGCAACAGCGCCAAGGTCAACTCGCCACCGCCACAGAAGATGTCGGTCAGGCTGGTGCAGCGCTCGACGCCCGGCTCTTCGAGAAACTGGTGCAGCAAGGCTGGGACGAACTTCATCGTGGTCACCTGCCGCGCCTGGATCAACTGCACCAGGTACGCAGGGTCGCGGTGGCCGTCGGGGCGCGCCAGTACCAGGCGCAAGCCGGCACACAACGGCCAGAACAGCTCCCAGACCGAGCCATCGAAACTGAACGGCGCGCGTTGCAGCAAGGCATCCCCAGGCTGCGGCGGACAGATCTGCGAGCCCCAGTGCATCAGGTTGCACAGGCCGCGGTGTTCGATCATCACGCCCTTGGGCGTACCGGTGGAGCCGGAGGTGTACATCACATAGGCCAATTGCCCAGGCCCCAGGCCCGCCACCTGCGGGTTTTCGGCGCTGCAGGCTGGCCAATCGTCGCGGTCCAGGTCCAGCACCGGCGCTGCAAGCGCATCGAACAGGCCCAGCGTAGCGCCATGCACCAGCACCACGGTGGGCGCGCTGTCTTCGAGCATGAAGCGCAGGCGCTCGGCTGGGTAGCCTGGGTCCAGCGGCACATAGGCGCCGCCGGCCTTGAGCACGCCGAGCAGCGCCAGCATCATCGACACGCCTCGCTCCACGCAGATGGCTACACGCGCATCGGGGCCAACGCCCAGGGCGATCAGGCGGTGGGCCAGGCGGTTGGCCTGGGCATTGAGCGTCTGGTAGTCGAGGCTGATGTCCTCGGCCTGCAAGGCAATGGCCAGCGGCGTGCGCCGCACCTGGGCCTCGAACAGCGCAGGCAGGGTGCTGCCCAACGGGCTTTGCCGGTCTTCGGTGTGGTTGAAGGTGTGCAACAGCTGCCGCAGTTCATCGGCGGGCACGCTGCAAAGGGTATTGAGCGGCTGGCTTTGCTGAAGGCCGTCGGCGAACTGGCGCAAGGTGGTCAGCAAATAGCCCAGCAACCGCGCTGCGCCGATCGCACGGGGTGCACGCAGGGTGAGTTGCAGCGTATCGCCCAGGTCATCCACGGTCAGCACCCTGCCGTGGCTCAGCACTTCGCTGGCCGCGATCAGCGCTACGCCGGGCAGCACCTGCCCTTGCGGCAGCGCACCCTGGCGGTAGTTGATCAGGCTTTCGAACAACGGCGTGGCGGCCGGCAGCCCGCTGCAACGCTGGGCCAGCAGCAAGGGCGCGTCTTCGTGCCCGAGCAAGGCGGCCAGGCGCGCGTGGGTCTGCGTCAATGCCTGGCCCAGCGGCTGGTCGCCCAGGCTGATGCGCAGCGGCAAACTGTTGATGAACATGCCCAGCGCACGGTCGGCGCCCTCACCGGCCATGGCCCGGCCCAGCAGCACGGTGCCGATCACCACCTCGTCACGGCCCGACAAGCTGCCGAGCACCTGGGCCCAGGCCAAATGCAGCACGCTGGCCAGGCTCACGCCGTGGGCACGGGCCCGAGTACGCAGCAGCTCGCTCAAGCCACCCTCCAGCGCCACGGCATGCGTCTGCAGGTCTTGCTCGTCAACCGCCACGGCGCCCAGCCCCGGCACGGGGGCCGGGGGCTCGACGCCAGCCAGCTGCTCACGGAAGTAAGCCTCATGGTGGGCCTGGCGCTCTGTCGCGCCGCTGAGCGCCACGTAGTTGCGGTAGGGCACCGGCAGCGGCATTTGCTCGCCCCGGCCCTGCATGAACGCGTCGAGTTCGCCGAACAGCACCTGCAATGAAACGGCATCGTTGACCAGGTGGTGGAAGCGCAGCAGGCCCAGCCAGCGGCCTTGCGCCGCGTCTTCGGCGCAGACCATTGCCATCATCGGCGCCTGACGCAAGTCCAGCGGCCGTTGTTGCGGGTCGTAGGCCTTGCGCAGCTGCGCCGCCACATCGCCGCCTTGCACTTCAGGCGCCCAGCGCTCGACGGGTAACGGCGCCTGGCGCCAGACCACTTGCTGCGGCTGCTCGAGGCCGTCCCAGGCCAGGCTGGTGCGCAGGATGTCATGGCGCTCGATCACCTGCTGCAGGGCATCGGTAAAGGCCTGCAGCTGCGCATGGCTGGCAAAGGCGAACAGGGCCTGCTGCTGATAGGGGTCCTGGGCATCGGTGACATGGTGGTACAGCAAACCCTGCTGCAACGGTGCCAGCGGGTAGATTTCCTGCACATTGCCAGCGCCACCCGGCACTGCCGCGACGATCCGATCGATAGCGGCCTGGTTGAGGTTGGCGAGCGTGAGCATGTCGGGGGTAATCTGTTGGCACCCCGCCAGCACGCCATTGCCCGGTACCGTTGCGGCTTCCCCCACCACTACCGCGGCAGCCAGGCTGGCCAGGGTCGACTGGCCGAACAGCACCTGCACGTCAGCCTGAAGGCCCTGCTGGCGCATGCGTTCGATCAGTTGCACCGCCAACAGCGAATGGCCGCCCAGTTCGAAGAAGTGGTCCTGGCGCCCTACCCGCTCGACCTGCAGCAGTTCGGCCCACAGCAGTGCCAGGCGCTGCTCGACCTCACCGATCGGCGCTTGGTGCTCGCGGCGCACCTTGGCTGCCTCGTCGGCGGCCGGCAGCGCGCGGCGGTCGAGTTTGCCGTTGGCGGTGAGCGGCCAGCTTGCGATGTTGATGTAGGCCGTTGGCAGCAAGGCGGCCGGTAGCCGCTCGCGCAGGTGCTCGTGCAGTTCACGGGGTGCCACCGCCGCCTCGGCAATGAACCACGCCTGCAATTGGCCGTCGCGCAGCAGCACCACGCACTCGCGCACCGCAGCATGACTGGCCAACGCCGCTTCGATTTCCGCCAGTTCCACCCGCACACCGCGGACCTTCACCTGGTCGTCATTGCGCCCCAGGTATTCCAGCGTGCCGTCGGCCAACCAGCGCACCAGATCGCCGGTGCGGTACAGGCGAGCGCCGGGGCAGAACGGGTCGTCGAGGAAGCGTTCGGCGGTCAGTTCGGGCCGGTTCAGGTAGCCACGGGCTACGCCGCTGCCGCCGATATACAGCTCACCCACCGCGCCAATCGGCAGCAGCTGGCGATGCTCGTCCAGCACATGCAGGCGAGTGTTGGCCACCGGGCCACCGATATGCAGTGGCCGGCCCGCCTCGACCAGGCCGGAGGTCGCTACCACCGTGGCCTCGGTGGGGCCGTAGTTGTTGATGACCCGGTAGCGGCGCTCGCGCGCCAGGCGGCGCAGGCGGTCGCCGCCGATCAGCAGGGTCTGCAAGGTTGGGTGCAGTACGCCCTGGGCAAAGGCATGTTCGGCCACCGGGGTAGGCAGGAAACTTACGTCCAGCGGTTGGTCGCGCCACCACTGCAGCAAGGCGTCGATATTCTCGGCGCCGTCGCGCACCGGTGCCAGATGCAGCGTGGCGCCGCTGCACAGCGCCGGCCAGACTTCCCAGGCCATGGCATCGAAGCCGAAACCGGCGAGGCTCGACTGGTGCCGGCCTGGCCCCAGGTCGAAACTGGCGCAGTGCCAATCGACCAGGTTGGCCAGCATCCTGTGTTCGACCATGACCCCTTTGGGCAGCCCGGTGGAGCCGGAGGTGTAGATGACATAGACCAGGTGGCTGGCTGCGAGCTGGGCGACGGCGGGCGCATCACCCGTTGCCCCGGCCCATGACAAGCGGTCCAGCTCGACCTGTGGCCGGCCGTGGGCGGGCAGGCGGTCACGCAAGTGCGAGAGGGTCAGCACCACCCGCGGCGCGCTGTCGTCCAGCAGGTAGGCCAGGCGCTCCTGCGGGTGAGCGGGGTCGATCGGTACATACGCAGCCCCGGCCTTGAGAACGGCCAGCAGGCCAACCAGGGTATCCAGGCCACGCTGGGCGACCACCGCGACCCGCTGGTCGGGCCCTGCGCCCATGCCGATGAGGTGTTTTGCCAGATGGTTGGCACGCCGGTCGAGCTCGGCGTAGGTCAGGCTATTACCTTCGTGTAGCGCGGCGATGGCCTGCGGCCGGGCCCTGGCCTGGGCTTCGATGCGGCGGTGGATCAGCATCTCGCCCTGCTGCCTGGCCACCGCCGAATCGTTCCACTGCTGCAGTTGTGCCTGCTCGCTGGCGGTCGGCAGGTGCAAGGCGCCAATGCTCGATTCAGGCTGCTGTAACCCTTGCTCGAGCACATGCAGCAGCCGGGTAGCCAGCGCGTCGACTTCGTCGGCACTGAACCACGCTCGGCTGTACACCAGGTGCAGGCAGGCTTGGTCGCTGTAGCTGTTGCTGCGCAGGTGCACGCTTAGCGGCGTCGGCTCGTGGCTGTTGCAGACCATCACCGTATGGCCGCTGACCTCACCGAAGCGCAGGTCGTTGCTGTCCTCCTCGAACGACACCATCAGCTCGAACAGTTGCGGCCGCTCTTCGCGCAGCGCACCCAGCGCCCGGTTCAGTTCGCTCAAGGCGAAACGCTGGTGGCGAAAATCCTGCTTGAGTGCGTCACGTATGCCCTGCACCAGTTCAGCGAACGAACGGCTGCGACCAAAATCCATACGCAATGCACTGACCTGGGTGAACAGCCCCATGGTCGATTTGAACCGTGCGTTGCCACGGTTGCGCACTGGCAGGCCGACCACCCACTCGTCGCGTTGCCAGGTGCGCGCGCAGCACACATGCATCGCCGCCAGCAGTACATGGAACGCCGAAGCCTGCAGGTCTGTTGCCAGCTGCCGCATCCGCGCCAGCAGGCCGGCATCGAAAGGTTGCTCAAGGGCGGCACTCGGCTCGCCGGCCTGTACCGCGCCACGTTCACGCGGTACCAGTAAGGCGTCGGGGAGTTGGGTGAATTTGCCCAGCCAGTAGTCGCGGTCACGGCCATGACGGGGCGATGCCTGATACTGGGCGTCGTCGTCGATGAATTCCCGGTAGGACGGCCCCGTGGCAGGCAAAGGCAGGCCCTGCCCCAGCAGGCCATAGCAGTCGGCGAGCTGCTTGAACCACAGGTCAACGCCCCAGCCGTCGAGGATCAGGTGGTGCGCCTGCAGGGCGAGCAGGTAGCGCTGATCTTCCAGCCTGACCAACTGCGCGGCCCACAGGGCGCCGCCATCCAAGGCAAAGACCTTTTGCATCTGGGCGCTGAGCAGGCGCCGGGCGGCGCCAAACGGGTCGTCGCTGGCGCGCAGATCGTGCTCGGGCAAGCCCACCGCCAGGTCTTCGGCAAAGCGCTGGCGGGGTACACCCTGCCCGGGCACCAGCACCGTACGCAGCCCGTCGTGCAACGCCACCAGGTGCGCCAGGGCCGCGCGCAGACGTTCGACGTCAACAGCACCACCCAGCTCGACGTAAGCGCCTATGTTGTAAAGCGGCGAGTCGCCGTGGCTGATCTGGTCCAGCCAGATGTCGCGCTGGGCAACGGTCAGGGCAAAGGTTTGGGCGGCAGGCATGAGGGCTCAGGTCCTTCTGATTGATCATCCGCGGATTCAAGCATCGCCACCCCACCCTGTATGGCCCCTTAAACCCGGACAATCCCGGTGGCCGTCCACGGCGGCTTAAATATCTGTAGGAGATTGGCCATAACTAGCTGCCCCTGATGGCCTACGCCCAGCTGCATAGTGCGGGATCAGCCGCGAACCGACAGGCTTATGACGTCAATTCGCTGGCTGCTGGCCGCAACGCGTGCTGCGGCGCCGCATTCATGCCTACATTGCAAGCAGCCATTACTGGCATTTTCTGTCCCGGTTTCCCGCTACAGACGCAGCAATCCGGGCACGCTTGAATACCGCTATCACCCGCTTGCCACCCGGAGACTCGACTGCGAGACCACCCGCCGTAACGCTTTGAATCAAGGACGACAACGCTATGAAGCTGACCGCCAGCCTCGACTACCGCCCCGACCCTCAGCTGTATCTGCAACTGGGCGAGCTGATCGCCAGCAGCGGCGCCGATGACTTCGCCGAGCAGATGTATCGCCTGGTCGATGCCCAGGTGCCGGTCCACAGGCTCGACCTCAGCGAATGGACCCTCGACCCGCGCCAGGCCAGTGTCAGCCGGATCAAGCTGCTGGGCAGCGCCGGGCCTGAGCAACCGCAGGCTGTGGATACCGTGCGCCACCCGCTGCTGCAAAGCATCATGCAGATGAAGGACCCACTGCTGATCGAATTCAAGGCCCCCCTGAACGCCTGCCACAGTGCCCACCAGTGCAACCTGGTTTCGCGCAGCGGCGACCGCCGCTGGGTCATCTGTTTCCATCGCCTGCCCAGCCAGCGGCCCTTCAGCCTGAGTGAGCTGTCGCAGCTCAAGAGCCTCTCCGACACCCTGCTGCCGTTGGTGGAGCACCATGGCCAGCTGCTGGGCCAAGGCACGGCTCGCCGGGCCGGTACAGCCGCTTCGGCTGTGGACGCCGGCTCGCTGCGCCAATCCTTGACCGAACGCCTGGCGCAGGATGCCGTCAAGCTCTCGACCCGCGAGCAGGAAGTCTGCCTGGGCCTGCTGACAGGGGGCACCGTGCCCGAGATGGCGCAACGGCTGAATGTGAAGAACAGTTCGATCGAAACCTACCTCAAGCGCGCCACCGCCAAGCTGGGGGTCAGTGGCCGCCACGGCCTGGCGAAATGGATGGCGGGCGCCTGACTGTGCGAGAACCGGTAATGCCCCGACATGCCCTTACCCTGTGCGCTGTACTGCTGTGCGGCTGCTCCCTGGCGCCCGATTATCAACGCCCGGCGCCGCCGGTGGCCGAACAGTTCCCGCAAGGGCCGGCTTACCAGGGCGATGCGCTGGCACGCCAGCCTGCGCAGGACTGGCGCCAGGTGTTCCAGGACCCTGTACTGCGCCAGTTGATCGACGCTGCCCTGGCCAACAACCGTGACTTGCGCACCGCAGCGCTGAATGTGGAGGCCTATCGCGCCCAGTACCGCATCCAGCGTGCCGACCTGCTGCCCAAGGTGTCCGCCGACGCCCAAGGTACGCGCCAGTACCTGCCGCGCAGCATGACCGGCACTGACCAGGGCGTGATCTCCTCGACCTATGCGGCAACCTTGGGCGTCAGCGCCTACGAGCTGGACCTGTTCGGCCGGGTGCGCAGCCTCAGCGACCAGGCGCTGCTCACCTACCTGGCCAGCGATCAGGCGCGGAGCAGTACGCAATTGAGCCTGGTGGCGAGTGTTGCCAACGTTTACCTGACCTGGCGTGCCGACCAGGAACTGCTCGCGCTCTCCCTGGAAACCCTGGCTGCGGACGAACGCAGCCTGCGCCTGACCAGCAACCAGCGCCGCGCAGGCACGGTGTCGGCGCTGGACCAGATCCAGGCACGCACCAGTGTCGACAGCACCCGTGCTGCGGTGGCGCGCTACAAGCGCCAGGTGGCCGAAGACCTTAACCAGTTGACCTTGCTGGTGGGCGCACCGGTGGCCGCTGACCTGGCCGCCCTGCCCCTGGGCGACGAACAGATCGCGGGCTTGCCGGCTGGCCTGCCCTCCGACCTGCTGCGCCGCCGCCCGGACATCGTGCAGGCCGAGTACCAGCTGCGCGCGGCCAATGCCAATATCGGCGCAGCGCGGGCAGCGTTCTTCCCGAGCATCAGCCTGACCGCCAATGCCGGCAGCACCAGCCCGGAGCTGAACGGGCTGTTCGACGCAGGCTCCGGCACCTGGCTGTTCCAACCGCAGATCAGCTTGCCGATTTTCACCGCCGGCAGCCTGCGCGCCAGCCTCGACTACGCGCAGTTGCAAAAGGACATCCAGGTGGCCCAGTACGAAAAGGCCATCCAGAGCGCCTTTCAGGAAGTGGCTGACGGGCTGGCGGCGCGGGCCACCTACCAGCGGCAGTTGCAGGCGCAGCGCGACCTGGTGGCGTCCAACCAGCGTTATTACAACCTGGCCGAACACCGCTACCGCATTGGCGTAGACAGCAGCCTGACGTTCCTCGATGCACAACGCTCGCTGTTCACCGCCCAGCAGGGTTTGATCAGCGACCGACTGGCGCAGCTGGTGGCCGAGGTGAACCTGTATGCAGCGCTGGGCGGGGGGTGGCAGGAGGCTGGGGCACCTGGCAGGCAACTGTAGGCCGCAGCGCTTCCCCACAGGGGCTAGACTGAACAGACCAGATGGCATGAACCGGGGGGCTGCCCACACGTGGAGGTGTGCGATGAGCCAGTTCAAGCGTTTGTTAATCATGCTCGGCCCGCAGATGCGATACACGCCGGCGCTACAACGCGCGGCGGCGTTGGCCGAATCCAGTGGTGCATTGCTGGACATCAACGTGTTCGTCGACGATGTCGACACCTTCGGCCTGATGGGCGACGGCCGCGAACGCGAGCGATTGCTCGCCGACAACCGCCAATGGCTGGCCGACGCCACCGAGCAGTTGCGCACTGCCGGCCTGGATGTCTCCACCGAGTTGCTGCTGACCCGCGACCCGCTGGGCAGTGCCATCGAGCGTATCGAGCAGCTAGGCTGCGACCTGCTGGTCAAGGACGTGCAGCACGAACCGGTGCTCAAGCGCCTGCTGGTGACGCCGCTGGACTGGCAACTGCTCAAGGACAGCCCGGTGGCGGTGCACCTGGTCAGCGACATTCGCCTGCCACTGCCACGGCAGATCGCCGCAGCGGTCGACCTCAACAGCCACGGCGCTGGCGAACACCTGGACGAGCAGGTCATTCACTGCGCCCATGCCCTGGCGCTGCAATGCAACGGCGAGGTTCATCTGGTGCACGTGTGCGATGCGGCACGGACCCATATCGCCGATTTCGGCGCCGGCACAGTGACCATGCCCGGCTTTGATGGCAGTGTGCGCACCTCGCAGCGGGCGGCGTTCAACCGGCTGGGTGACCACCATCAGGTCCCGCTGGAACGTCGACATTTTCTTGAAGGGCCGGCGATACGCGCGATTGCGCAGTTTGTCAGCCACAGCAGGATGGATGTGATCGTGATGGGTAGCCACCGGCATGACGCCATGCAGACATTCCTTGGCGGGACTACTGCGCATGTGCTGGAACATCCGCTGTGCAATGTGTTGGCGATCAAAGGGGCTGGCTGAGGCATGTCTTGGCGTTTTTGCCGGTCATGAGATCGCGTAGCGCTTGCCTTGGGATCTTCAGCGCCCTCGAGACTGAGCGCCGCCCGCGCGGCGCATCGCGAAGCGCTTGCCTTGGGATCTTCAGCGCTCTTGAGATCGAGCGCCGCCCGCGCGGCGCTTCGCGAAGCGCTTGCCTTGGGATTTTTAGCGCCCTTGAGATCGAGCGCCGCCCGCGCGGCGCTTCGCGGGGCAAGCCCGCTCCCACATTTGTTGCAACGTGCCATGGCCTGTGAGGCCATAGTTGTCAGCCTTGGTAGCATGACGCGATTTTTCCGTTGGTGCTGCCGGCGCCCCACCTGTCCTCAGCCATGCACCAGGGCGAACAACCATGGCCTGACTGGAACGGCGCGTTGCAACAAATGTAGGAGCGGGCTTGCCCGCGATGCGCCGCGCGGGCGGCGCTCGATCTCAAGGGCGCTGAGGATCCTACGGCAAGCGCCTCGCGATCCCCCCACTATCCTCCAGGCCAGCCTCGCCCCCAACCTGGCACTCCAGCTCCATTTAAAAAGAATGCATTTGATAATGATTCGTAGTAGTTTCGCGGCGCTTCCTCCCCATCCCTAACGCCCTACTTCAGGATCGTACCGTCGATGCGTCGCACATTCGTTTCGCTTTGTGTGCTCCATGCTGTCTCCCCGCTGGCTTTCGCCGAGCCCGAACCGCTCAACGACCCCAGGCAGATCGAACTCCAGGCCCTGAGCATTACTGGCAGCGCCGACAGCGAGCGCGCCGATGGCCCAGTCGATGGCTACAAGGCCAACCGCTCGACCAGTGCCACCCGCACCGACACCGCCCTGCACGACACCCCGCAATCGATCAGCGTGGTGCCCAAGGATGTGCTCGAAGATACCGGTGCCACCCGCCTGCAGGACGGCCTGGACTACGCTGGCGGCGTCGGCCGCGCCAACAACTTTGGCGGCCAGGGCCTGACCACCTTCACCGTGCGCGGCTTCACCACCGGGGAGTTCTACCGCAACGGCTTCCCGATCAACCGGGGCTACCCCAACGCGCCTGACGCCAACAGCGTCGAACGCCTGGAAGTGATCCGCGGCCCGGCCACCAGCCTGTATGGCCGTGGCGACCCCGGCGGGACCTTCAACGTGGTCAGCAAGCAGCCGCTGGCCGACCCCAAGGTGACCCTCGGCAGCCAGTTCGACGACCAGGGCATGCACCGGGCCACCCTGGACGCCACCGGGCCGCTCAACCAGGACGGCTCGCTGGCATACCGGCTGAACGTGCTGGGGGAAGGCGGCGACAGCTTCCGTGACGATGTCGAGAGCGAACGCTACGACGTCGCGCCGGTACTCAGCTGGCAGGTCAACGACGCCACCAGGATCGTCTTCGAGGGCGATTTCATGCGCAACAACCACCCACTGGACCGCGGCCTCACTCGCCTGCCCGGCCAGCGCGGCACGGCGTCACGCGATACCAACATCTGGGAAAAAGGCAGCGACAACCTGCTGCACAACGATAACAACATGGCGCAGCTGCGCTTCGAGCACGCGCTGAACGATGACTGGACGCTCGGCGGCGGCATGCAATGGCTGGACGGCTCGCTCAAGGGCAACGCCGTCGAAGCCAACGGCTTGCAGGCGGACGGCCGCACCCTGGGTCGCAACTTCAACTACCGCAAGCTGGAGTGGACCGACCGCGATTACCAGCTCAACCTCACCGGCCACTTCGACGCGGGCGGCTTTGCCCACACCCTGCTGACCGGCATCGAGTACGAAGACTACGATTACAACTCGATCATCCAGCGCTCGGCCGCCGGCACCGGCGCCTACCCAATCGACATTTTCGACCCGGTGCAGGGCCAGGCGCGCCCTGCCCTCACCCGTACGACCACGCACGACAAGGAAAACCTCAAAACCTGGGCGGCCTTCATCCAGGACCAGGTCGCCCTGACCGATCGCCTCAAGGCCCTCGCCGGCGTGCGTTTCGAGCGCTACGAGCATGACTACGACAACAAGCTCAACACTGCGGGCGACTTCAGCAAGGGCGAGAACGGTGTGACCCCGCGGTTCGGCCTGCTCTACGACCTGACCGATACGCTGGCGGTGTACGCCAATACCGCGCGCTCGTTCAAGCCCAACAGTGGGGCCAGCCTGCAAGGCAGCGGCTTTGACCCGGAAAAGGGCAAGTCGTATGAACTGGGCGTGAAATGGGAGGCGCTGGACCGTCAGCTGAGTGTCGATGCCGCGATTTACCACATCGTCAAAGAGAACGTGTTGACCCGCGACCCGAATGACCCCAGCGGCACTTACAGCATCGCGGCCGGCGAAGTGCGCAGCCGCGGCCTGGACATCAACATTGCCGGCAACCTCACGCCGCAATGGCGTGTGATCGGTGGCTACGCGTATGTCGACGCCGAGGTCACCCAGGACAACACGGTGCCGACCGGCACGCGCCTGGCGAACATCCCGCGTAACAGCTTCAGCCTGCTGAACACTTACGAGTTCCAGGATGGCGTGGCCAAAGGGCTGGGCCTGGGTGTTGGGGTGAAGTACATCGATGACCGTGCCGGGCAGACCGCTGCGACCACCTACACCATGGAGCGTTACAGCGTCGTCGACCTGCTGAGCTTCTACAAGGTCAACGAGCACGTGCGGCTGAACCTGGATGTGAAGAACGTGTTCAACAAGGGCTATGACGAGGGGGCGTTCAATACCTACGTCTATCCGGGCGCGCCGCGTACGGTGCAGGCTGGGGTTTCCTACACCTTCTAAGCTGCCGGGGCCGCGATGCGGCCCCTTCGCTTCAGAAGCCCTTGGTGTAGAACAGCGAGTACGACTCGATGCCGTCGTTTGGCTGCTTGATGCCGGCGTTCGAGTAATGGATGGCGCGAATGCCGACCTTCTGCTCGCCCGGCAGCTTCAGACCAAAGCCGATGCGGTCCTCGAAGTTGAAGGACGAGCCCAGGCGCTGGTCGCCCACCTCGGTCTTGGAGAACGCCGCCAGGCCGATGCCGGCTTCGATGTACGGGGTGTAGGTGAAGCCGCTGAACTCGTAGGTGAACACCGGGCTGAACGACAGCGAGTGGGCGCCGCTGGCATCACCGCCTTCCCAGTAGGTGTAGGCCGCATCCCAGTAGCCACTCACGTAACCGGTGCTGCTTTGCAGCCATTTCTTGTCCCAGTCGAACGACAAGCCGATACGGTAGGTCATGTCGCCCTGGCTGGTGGCGCCAACGGCACCTGAAACCTGCGCCGCCTGGGCCAGGTTGGCCCCGGCGAAAGCCAATACGGCAGCGGCCAGCGCAGTGGCAAGAGGGGTTTTCATCGATGACTTCTCCTGATGGTCAACACGGGCAAACGGGGGCTTTTCGCCCCTCGATTTTTTTGGTGGCCGGTGCATCCAGCCGGTCACACGGGGTGATACTTTTCTGATTATTGTCCAGATAATCAGAAAGTTGAAAGTGAATTGCCACTAATGGCTATTTATATGGCTCAAGATCTTCAGGGCCCAGTAGATCGAGCGCCGCCCGCGCGGCGCTTCGCGAAGCGCTTGCCTTAGGATCTTTAGCGCCCTTGAGATCGAGCGCCGCCCGCGCGGCGCATCGCGAAGTGCTTGTCTTGGGATCTTCAGCGCCCTTGAGATCGAGCGCCGCCCGCGCGGCGCTTCGCGGGGCAAGCCCGCTCCCACATTTGTTGCAACGTGCCATGGCCTGTGAGGCCATAGTTGCCAGCCCTGTTGGCTCGACGAGGTTTTTCGGCTGGCACTGCGGCCGCCTCACCTGTCTTCAGTCATGCGCCAAGGCGAACAACCATGGCCTGACTGGAACGGCACGTTGCAACAAATGTGGGAGCGGGCTTGCCCCGCGAAGCGCCGCGCGGGCGGCGCTCGATCTCAAGGGCGCTGAAGATCCCAAGGCACACATAGCGAATACCGTTCTGCTCTTGCGGTTGCAGCTGTACCGCCTGCATATCGATGGGGGCATTGAGATCGGCCGCCGCGGCCAGGGTCCAGGGGAACGCCAGCGCGAGCAGCAGCGTGGCACCCAGGGCATAGTGATGATTACGCATGGTCAGCGCCTCCTTGAGGAGATGGCTTACCTGATATTTGATCCCTGCCCTGCCGCCGGGTTCACGCCGCCCGCCGCTCTTCGAGCAGTTTCACGAACATGCTCAGGCTGCGCGATACGGTGCCACGGCGCCACACCAGCCAGGTCTTGAGGAAGCGAAAATCTTCCGACATCGGCCAGGCGCTGACCGTGCTGCAACCGGGCATGTTGTCGAGCATGCTGCGTGGCAACATGGCCAGGCCAGCCCCGGCGCTGACGCAGGCGAGCATGCCGTGGTACGACTCCATCTCGTGGATCTTGCCCGGCACGGCCTGGTCCTGGACGAACCAGTTCTCGAAATGGTGGCGGTACGAGCAGTTGGCGCGAAAGGCGTAGATGCTCGCGCCATTCACATCCTGGGCGCGGGTCACCGGTGCGTGGTTGAGCGGTGAAATGATCACCATCTCCTCCTCGAACACCGGCATGCCCTCGAGCGTCGGGTGCAGCAGCGGGCCATCGACGAAGGCCGCCACCAGCCGCCCGGACAACACCCCTTCGAGCATGGTGCCGGACGGCCCGGTGGATAGATCCAGGTCGACCTTGGGGTAACGCTGGTTGTAAGCCGCCAGCAGTGCCGGGATGCGCACCGCAGCGGTACTCTCCAGCGAACCCAGGGCGAAGGTGCCCTGCGGGTCTTCGCCGGCCACGGTCAAGCGCGCCTCGTGCACCAGGTCGAGAATACGCCGGGTGTACTCGAGGAAGTTCCAGCCTGCAGGTGACAGCCGAAGGCGGCTTTTCTCGCGGATGAACAGCTCGACGCCGAGGTCCTCCTCCAGCTGCTTGATGCGCGTGGTCAGGTTGGACGGCACCCGATGGATGTGCTGGGCGGCGGCGCTGATGCTGCCCTGCTCGGCCACGGCTTTGAAGATCTCCAGTTGCACCAGGTCCACAGTCATTCTCCAAACGTGAATGTTTCGCTCATTATTATTCAGTTTTCATTAAACCCCTAGCCCACTAGTCTGGCCTCACTGATAAACAACAACGAGTGTCCAACCATGAGCGCGATCAGCAGCCTGACCCACGCCATCTCCGTCGACCCGCACAGCGGCGAACAGATCGGCAGCTACCCCTTCGACACCGACGCCGCATTGGAAGCGGCGCTGCAACGTGCCAAGGTTGGCTACCGCCAGTGGCGCCAGGTGTCGCTGGGTCAGCGCAGCGAGTTCCTGTTGGCCCTGGCCGATACACTGCAGGCCAAGGCTGAAGCCTTCGCGCAGATGATCAGCCGCGAAATCGGCAAGCCGATCAGCCAGGCCCGCGGTGAAGTGAGCAAGTGCGTGGGCCTGTGCCAGTGGTACGCCGAACACGGCCCGGCGATGCTCGCCGCCGAACCGACCCAGGTCGAAAAGGCACGTATCGAGTACCGCCCGCTGGGCCCGATTCTGGCGGTGATGCCGTGGAACTTCCCGATCTGGCAGGTGCTGCGTGGCGCCGTGCCGGCGATCCTGGCCGGCAATACCTACGTGCTCAAGCACGCACCGAACGTGATGGGCAGCGCCTACCTGCTGGGCGAACTGTTCAAGGACGCTGGCCTGCCAGAAGGCGTGTTCGAGGTGTTGAACGTCACGCCTGAAGGCGTCACCCGCGCCATCAACGACCCGCGCATCGCCGCCGTGACCCTCACCGGCAGCGTGCGCGCCGGCATGGCCATCGGTGCCCAAGCCGGTGCTGCGCTGAAGAAGTGCGTACTGGAGCTGGGCGGTTCCGACCCGTTCATCGTGCTGGCTGACGCCGACCTGGATGCCGCAGTCAAGGCAGCCGTCATCGGCCGTTACCAGAACACCGGGCAGGTCTGCGCTGCAGCGAAGCGCCTGATTGTCGAAGAGCGCATCGCCGAGGCTTTCACGCAAAAGTTCGTTGAGGCGACCCGCCAGCTGAAAGTCGGCAACCCGCTTGAAGATGACACCTACATCGGCCCGATGGCCCGCTACGACCTGCGCGACGAGCTCGATGGCCAGGTTCAGGCGACCCTCGCCGAAGGTGCCACCCTGCTGCTGGGCGGCAACAAGGTCGAAGGCGTGGGCAACTTCTACGCACCCACCGTGTTCGCCAACGTCACGCCGGACATGACGGCGTTCAAACAGGAGTTGTTCGGCCCGGTAGCGGCCATTATCACTGCCCGCGATGCCGACCATGCAGTGGAGCTGGCCAACGACAGCGAATTCGGCTTGGCGTCGACCATCTACACCGCTGACTACGCCCTGGCCGAGCGCATGACGGCAGCACTGGATACCGGTGGTGTGTTCATCAACGGTTACTGCGCTTCCGACCCCCGCGTGGCGTTTGGTGGGGTGAAGAAGAGTGGTTTCGGCCGCGAGCTGTCGCACTTTGGGGTGCGCGAGTTCACCAATGCGCAGACGGTCTGGCTGGACCGTAACTGATTAGCCATGGGGCCGCTTCGCGGCCCCAAACGGTCTCAATCCCGCACCTGATCCTTGACCCAGTCCAGCATCCCCCCGGGCACGATCAACTCATGCCGCGCCCGCGAACACGCGGTATACAACCCTGCCAGCATCCGCGCCCGCTCATTGCGGTTGCCCGCCGCCAGCGGTGCGACCATCAGCTCCGGCGATACCATCACCCGGGCGAATTCCATGTTCTTCACATCCCGCACGCGGCCCAGGAACAGCTTGGGCGCCTTGTCCCAGCGGTAGCGGCTCTTGGCCTTGGCGAAGTGCTCCGCGGTGTAGCCCTTGCGCAGCATGTTGGCCACGGCGACAAAAGCCTTGTCGTCACCCTTGTCCTGCTCCAGCGCCTGCCAGCTGGGGTAACGGAACAACATCGGGTGGCGTGGCCGCGTACCGTGGCGGTACAGCTCGATACAGTCCTCGACGAACAGCTCGAAGTCCTTGCGTGCGCTTTTCAGCAGCACGAACGGCACGCCTTGGTGGGTCAGGCGCTGGAACCAGCCGAACAGCCCCCACTCGTCATCGACGATCAGCGCGGTCGGTTGCGTGGGCACCGTGACGGTATCGAAGAAGCTGACCCGCGTGTAATGCTCGGCACTGCCGCTGAAGGCGGCCTGGATGGCCGCCGGGTGAGCCTGGATCAACGGGTTGAGCACGTTGTCCATGGCGGGCCCGGCGCGCAGTGAATGGTCGATGTAACGCTGGCGGATGAAACCGCCATGGTGCGGGCTCAGGCCGTTGAGGTTCTGCAGCTCGTCGCCCAGGGCGATGACCGACTGCGGGCTGCGGTCCAGCACGCTGAGCATCGGCGCGGACAACTCATGCGCTTCGTCGACGATCACGTGGGTGTAGCGGCTGTCGATGAGCTCGGCCGTCAGCGACAGCAGCTTGACCCGATGGTAATCGCGCACGGGCAACTGAACCTCGCGCGATGAAGGGCGGATCAGCTCGTGCCAGTACAAGCGGGCCTTCTCCAGCAGCACTTCCTGGTCCAGCGGCGAGGTGCCCGGGCCGGCCCAGGGCAAGTGGTGCAACTGCACCTGGGTATCGCCGCTGCGGCAGAAACTGCGCACAGCCTTGATGCACAGGGCGACCACGTCGCAGGCGGCCAGCGGGCCGATGTCGGGGATAGCCAGCCATTTCACCACGTGCGCTTCCTGCGGGCGCCACGACAGTTTGGTGCGATAGGGGTCGCGCAGGCGCCAGCCGTTGCTGGTGAGGTCGCGGTTGAGGATTTCGTCGGCCAGCTGGCCGAAGGTCATCGCAGTGTAGGCTGCGGCGTCTTTGACCCGCGCCTGCAGCGCCCGCAACTGGCCTTCGGTGAGGGCCAGCAGCAAGGTGCGCTGCGGGTCCAGCAGGCGCGCGAACTGGTGAATCAGGAAGGTCTTGCCGGTGCCGGCGAAACCCTGCACCGCCACCGACTCGTCCACACCGCAAAGAAATTCGCGCAGCAGGCGGTTTTGCTGGTCACTGAGCATCAGGTCGCTGGCCAGTGACGGCAGGTACACCGGGTGCAACGGGGTCACGCGCTGGCGGTAGCTGTCGGCGAACTGGAAATTCCACTGGCCCTCGGTGTCTACAAACTCGTCTGCCGGGTACTCGACCTCCGGTGAAACCAGGCCGACACCGTTTTCACCGAGCAAGCCGAGGCCCATGGCGAACGCCTCGCGGTCAAAGTGCTGTGCCACCTGGCCTTGAAAGCGCCCTGGGGCCGCCGCTTCGACTTCGTTGGCGATGCGTACTATCTCGGCAAAACGGCGTTCCTGGGCGTCAGCGGACACACCGGCTGGCTGGCGCGGCACATTCTGCACGAACAGCACGGCGGCCGCCTCCAGCAGGCTGGCGGTCGGGAAGTAGTCGATGGCTGTGGGCGCGCTGGCCAGGCGGTCGGCCTGGTCGCTGGGCAAGGGCAGGTAGAACATCAGGACCTCGGGTGGAAACTGCCGGGCACGATAGCAGGTTTCAGGCCCGGCCGCGCTTGAGCGTCTCGCTCGGTAGCTCCTTGAACAATTGCCGATAACTCTCTGAAAACCTTCCCAAATGCCAGAACGACCAACGCATGGCGACTTCGGCGATGGTCACCCCACCCCCACGCAACAGGTCGCGCCGGGCCCCATTGAGGCGCCGCAGGCGCAGCCAGTGGGCGGGCGGCATGCCGGTAAAGGCCTTGAACGCTTGCTGCAACTGGCGCAGCGAAACGCCGGCAACATCGGCCAGCTCCAGCAGGTTCAGGGTTTCCTCCGGGCAATCTGCCGCCCACGCGCTGACCCGTTGCATGATTGCCCGCTCCTCTGCCCGCCGGCCCAGGGCGCCGCCCTGCAGCCGCTGGCAGGCGTTGTCGAGGATGAACAGGCAGTCTTCCAGCAGTTGCTCGGCCAACGCCTGCCCTTCCAGCGGGCAGCCTGCGTCGCCAAGGCGCGTCAGGGTGGCGCTGAGCCAGCTGCCGAACAGCGCATTCTGCCCGCTGCCAAGCGGCACCATGAACAAACCTTCGAGGCGCTGTGGGTCGAGGCCATGACGGGCGAGGAACGGCTGGTCGAACACCACGGCCACCTCCCGGTAGTTCTCCGGGGTGATCCAGATATTGCGGCTCTGTTCGTTGAGCAGGTAGAGGCTGTTTTCGCTGCGGTCGAAACAGAACGCCAGTGAACCGCTCGGGGCCCGGAAGAATTGCTCGACCCGCGTGTTCAGGCGTTCTTCGTACACCTCCACGCCGTCAAGGCCCAGGCAACGCAACTCGCCGCTGAAATGGCCGGGCGACATCTGCCGGTATTGCTGTTGCCAACCGGGGGTGGCACGCACCTGCTCGGTCACGTCGGTGGTGTGAAAAGCCTGGACTTGCAAGGCATTGGGCGTTGTCACGCTTTGTCCTAGTTGCACTCTTTTGGTGCATTTAATGCTGAAGAAAGTGGATAGATCGCCCTGGGGGGCTGCGACCAAGATAGTCTCCAGCGCGTCACCTGGGAAGGGTTCACCCCTTTGCAAAGCCGGCAACGGCCTTCGCGGGTAAACCCGCTCCCACAACAAAACCCAATCAAGAGGTCTGTATGAACGCCCCTTTCGATCAGCTTTCTACCTGGCTGAAAGAACACCGCATCACCGAAGTCGAATGCGTGATCAGCGACCTGACCGGCATCGCCCGCGGCAAGATCGCACCGACTGCCAAGTTCCTCCACGAGCGTGGCATGCGCCTGCCTGAAAGCGTGCTGCTGCAGACCGTCACTGGCGACTACGTCGACGACGACATCTACTACAGCCTGCTCGATGCCGCCGACATCGACATGGTCTGCCGCCCCGACCCTACGGCGGTGTATCAGATACCCTGGGCCATCGAGCCGACCGCGATCGTTATCCACGATACCTTCGACAAGCAAGGCAACCCGATCGAGCTGTCGCCGCGCAACGTCCTGAAAAAGGTGCTCAAGCTTTACGCTGACCAAGGCTGGCAGCCGATCGTCGCGCCGGAAATGGAGTTCTACCTGACCAAGCGCTGCGAAGACCCAGACTTGCCGCTGCAAGTACCGCTGGGCCGCTCGGGCCGCGCCGAAAGCGGGCGCCAGTCGTTTTCGATCGACGCTGCCAACGAATTCGACCCGTTGTTCGAAGACGTCTACGATTGGTGCGAGCTGCAGGGCCTGGACCTCGACACGCTGATCCACGAAGACGGCCCGGCGCAGATGGAGATCAACTTCCGCCACGGCGACGCGCTGGACCTGGCCGACCAGATCACCGTGTTCAAGCGCACGATGCGTGAGGCGGCGCTCAAGCACAACGTCACCGCCACCTTCATGGCCAAGCCGATCACCGATGAGCCGGGCAGCGCCATGCACCTGCACCAGAGCGTGGTCGACATCGCCACCGGCAAGCCGGTGTTCGCCAACGACGATGGCAGCATGAGCGAGCTGTTCCTGCATCATATCGGCGGCCTGCAGAAGTACATCCCAAAGCTGCTGCCGATGTTCGCCCCGAACGTCAACTCGTTCCGCCGCTTCCTGCCGGACACCTCGGCACCGGTGAACGTCGAATGGGGCGAGGAAAACCGCACCGCCGGCTTGCGCGTACCCACATCCAGCCCCGAGGCAATGCGCGTGGAAAACCGCCTGCCGGGCGCCGACGCCAACCCTTACCTGGCGATTGCCGCGAGCCTGCTGTGCGGCTACCTGGGCATGGTCGAGAAGGTCGAGCCCAGCGCGCCGGTACAAGGCCGCGCCTACGAGCGGCGCAACCTGCGCCTGCCGATCACCATCGAAGACGCCCTGCAGCACATGGAGGACTGCCAGACCGTGCAGCGCTACCTGGGCAAGCAGTTCGTCCAGGGCTACGTGGCGGTCAAGCGTGCCGAGCATGAAAACTTCAAGCGTGTGATCAGTTCCTGGGAGCGTGAGTTCCTGCTGCTCAGCGTGTAACGCATCGCCGGCAAGCCGGCTCCCACAGGGGCAGGTGTTGCCAACGCTGTACCTGTGGGGGCCGGCGTGCCGGCGATTGGGCTGCACAGCAGCCCCACAACACCGAATTCAAATAACAAGACCAACGAGGTGTCGACATGCGTCATCTGCAATCCCTGATACCCGCAGCATTCACCCTGCTGTTCGGCGCCGCCGCGCAGGCCACGCCCACCGTCAGCGTGTACAACTGGACCGACTACATCGGTGACACCACCCTGGCCGACTTCCAGGCCAGCAGCGGGATCAAGGTCGTCTATGACGTGTTCGACTCCAACGAAACCCTCGAAGGCAAGCTGCTCGCCGGCCGCACCGGCTACGACGTGGTCGTGCCGTCCAACCACTTCCTGGCCCGCCAGGCACAGGCAGGCGCGTTCCTGCCACTGGACCGCAGCAAGCTGCCGAACTGGAAGCACCTGGACCCCAAGCTGCTCAAGCAGCTTGAACAGAACGACCCGGGCAACCAGTACGCGGTGCCGTACCTGTGGGGCACCAACGGCATCGGCTACAACGTTGAAAAGGTCAAGGCCGCGCTGGGTATCGAGCGTATCGACTCCTGGGCGGTGCTGTTCGAGCCGGAAAACCTGAAAAAGCTCAAGCAATGCGGCGTGGCGTTCATGGACTCGCCCGACGAGCTGTTCCCGGCCATGCTCAACTACCTGGGCATGGACCCGCGCAGCGAAAAGGCGGCGGATTACGCCAAGGCCGAAGCACGCCTGCTGGCGCTGCGCCCTTACATCACCTACTTCCATTCTTCCAAGTATGTTTCAGACCTCGCAAACGGTGACATCTGCGTGGCCTTCGGCTACTCCGGCGACGTGTTCCAGGCGGCCAACCGCGCAGTGGAGGCCAACAACGGCGTGAAGATCGCCTACAGCATCCCGAAAGAAGGCAGCAACCTGTGGTTCGACCTGCTGGCCATTCCCAAGGATGCCGGCAACCCCGACCAGGCCCTGGCGTTCATCAACTACCTGCTGGAGCCGAAGGTGATCGCCAAGGTCAGCGCCACCGTCGGCTACGCCAACGCCAACCCGGATGCCAAGGCCGACATGGACCCCTCGCTGGTCAACAACCCCGAGATCTACCCACCCCAGGAGGTGCTGGACAAGCTGTACATCTCAAGCACCCCGACCCCGCAGATCATGCGGGTCATGACCCGCTCCTGGAGCAAGATCAAGTCCAACCGCTGAGCCGAGAACGCGCCATGCCTTTCACTACTCAACACACCGCGTCGTACTACGCCGCTACTGCGCGCGATACCGCGCCCTACCCCAGCCTCGACGGTGAACTGAGCGCCGACGTGTGCGTAGTCGGCGGCGGGCTGACGGGCGTGAATACCGCGCTGGAGCTTGCCGAGCGCGGCCTGTCGGTGATCCTGCTGGAAGGCCGGCGCATCGGCTGGGGCGCCAGCGGGCGCAACGGCGGCCAGCTGATTCGCGGCATCGGCCATGATGTCAGCGGTTTTGCCCGCTACGTCGGCCAGGACGGGGTGCGCTACCTGAAGCAGGCCGGCATCGATTCGGTGGCCCTGGTGGCCGAACGCATCGAGCAGTACGGTATTGCCTGCGACTTGCGCTGGGGTTTCTGCGAATTGGCCAATACGCCCGCCCAGTTCGCCGCCTTCAAGGACGAACAGGCTGAGTTGGCAGCGCTTGGCTACCGCCACGAAACACGCCTGGTCGGCCCCGAGCGGCTGCATGAAATCGTCGCCAGCGAACAGTACGCCGGCGGCCTGGTAGACATGGGCTCGGGCCACCTGCACCCGCTCGACCTGGTCCAGGGCGAAGCGCGCGCGGCCCATGGCCTGGGCGTGCGCATCTTTGAGCAGAGCCCGGTGCTGCGCATCGAGCATGGCCCTACGGTGACCCTGTACACAGCGCGCGGCAAGGTCCGGGCGCAGAGCTTGGTGCTGGGTTGCAATGCCCACCTCGACGAACTGGAACCCCGCCTGAGCGGCAAGGTGCTGCCCGCCGGCAGCTACGTAGTCGCCACCGAACCCTTGCCCGAGGCCGTCGCCCAGGCGCTGATCCCGCAAAACATGGCCATGTGCGACCAGAAAGTCGGCCTGGATTACTACCGCCTCACCGCCGACCGCCGCCTGCTGTTTGGCGGTGCGTGCCACTATTCCGGGCGCGACCCCAAGGACATTGCCGGTTATATGCGGCCAAAAGTGCTCAAGGTGTTCCCGCAATTGGGCGACGTGCGCATCGATTACCAGTGGGGCGGCATGATCGGCATTACCGCCAACCGCTTCCCCCAGGTCGGGCGGCTCAGCCAGTACCCTAATGTGTACTACGCCCAAGGCTATTCCGGGCATGGCCTGAACGTGACGCACTGGACGGCGAAGCTGCTTGCAGAGGGGATCGCCGTTGGGGAAAGTCAGGGGCTGGATGTGTTCAGTGCTGTGCCACACCTGACCTTCCCGGGCGGCAAGGCATTGCGCTCGCCGCTGCTGGCGTTGGGGATGTTGTGGTATCGGTTGCGGGAGGTGTTGGGGTAGTAACCTTTTACGGTGGGCATGCGGCTCGCCGCCTGCAAATTTCGGAAACTACTTCAAGACAACGATGCATCTTCTTGATTAGTAGACGTTTTTACGGAAATGGCACGAGTTCACAATGCAATCAAAGGATTGCTTGCAAGCCTTTGATTGCAATGACATTTAGCAATTTGAGCGCAGGGCCGGCCGGGCGCGTTTCCCCTTGCTCCCATTTACGAATGGTCGACGCGCTCGTATGCAAATGCAGCGCAAAGACCGGTTGGCTGAAATTCAGCGTTTCGCGTAACCGCCGGATATCAAGGGCGCTGAAATCCCGCACAGGTGCAGGACACAGCATTTCGAAATCCCTGAGGGTCACCTTGCCAACAGCTCCTGCTTCATGGAGGGCTTCAAGATCCTCCCGTAACGATTCAACAAGCTTGCTGCTCACAGCAGACCTCCATTAACACACCTGATTTCAATGCCCTGTACAGTGCCAGCGGTGACAACTCCAGGAAAACCCTGCCAGCAAAGCGCAGCGCCTTCTGTTCTTCCAACGAAATATTGGCCTTGTCGCACTTGGCGAAGCCGTGCAAAAAAACATACCGGTTACCCACACGCGCAGAAAGGAGGGTTCGGTAGCCACCGCGCTTGCCGCAGCCATGCCTCGCTACTCGCTTCTTGTACAGGTCACCACCGAGGGCGGCATCGACCAAGCCCCTGCGCATTTCGTCCACTGCATGGCACAACATGCCGTCAGTAAGCCCCTGCGCCGCTTGCCACCGCGCGAAATCCTTGCGCTTCAACACGTCCATGAACGCTTCCTCAAAACTATACCCGTTGCGGGCATATTTTCCATTAATACTCACAGAAGCAAAGATGGCGAATTCGCCCCGTGTCGTAGGAGGCTTCGCTTTGAAGGGGTGAGCTAAAGGTCAATCACGGGTTGACCACTGGCCAACCGCCGCGCACCTGCTAGCGTTGTTCTGGCCACCCCCTCATGGACGCATCACCATCATGAAATCACTGCCTCGCATCACCCTGTTGTGCGCTGCTTTGCTCGCCGTGGCCGCCTGCTCGAGCAACCGCGTGGACCCGAAGGACTATTCAGGTTTCCTTCAGGACTACAGCCGGCTGCAGCCAGCTGAAAGCCCCTCAGGCGCGCCGGTGATGCGCTGGATCGACCCGAAGGTCAGTGCCAGCCAGTACACCCAGATTTTCATCGAGCCCAGCCAGTTCTATCCCAAGCCTCAACCCACCGCAGTCATCTCCGCACAGACCCTGCAGGAAATCACCCGCTACTTCAATGACGCTCTGCGCCGTGAAATGGGCAGCGTGCTGACACTGGTCAAGGCCCCCGGCCCCGGCACGATCGTGGTGCGCCCGGCGATCACTGCCGTATCGACCGGCAATGAAGGCCTCAAACCCTACGAAGTGATCCCGATCGCGCTGGTTGCGGCCGGGGTGAATACCGCCATGGGCGGTCGCGATCAGGAGGTGGACGTCGGCGTGGAGGCCGCATTCCTCGATGGCGCCAGCCAGAAGGTACTGGCGCAGGTGGTGCGCAAGGGCACAGGCAAGGAACTGGAAAACGATACCCAGAAACTCACCCTGAACGACGTCAAGCCTGTGCTCGATGGCTGGGCCAAGGACATGCGTAGCAGCTTCGTGGCCCTGCGCAACAAGGCCAAATGAGCCAGTGACGGCTGATCAGCACTCCACAAAGGCGACCGCAAGGCCGCCTCTGGAGGTTTCCTTGTAGTTGGCATGCATGTCCGCACCCGTATCACGCATCGTGCGGATAACCCGATCCAGCGAGATGAAGTGCTCGCCATCACCCCGCAGGGCCATCTGCACAGCATTGATGGCCTTGACCGCAGCAATCGCGTTGCGCTCGATGCAGGGCACCTGGACCAACCCGCCGACCGGGTCGCAGGTCAGCCCGAGGTTGTGCTCAAGGGCAATTTCGGCGGCGTTTTCCAGCTGTGGCGGCGTGGCGCCCAGGACTTGGGCAAGGCCGGCCGCGGCCATCGAACAGGCAGACCCCACCTCACCCTGGCAGCCTACCTCTGCACCGGATATAGAAGCGTTTGTCTTGCACAGGATGCCTACAGCGGCAGCAGCCAGCATGAACGCCACCACGTCATCGTCACAGGCCTCGGGGTTGAACTTCATGTAGTAGTGCAGCACCGCAGGGATGATGCCCGCCGCGCCATTGGTCGGTGCGGTGACCATGCGCCCGCCAGCGGCGTTTTCTTCGTTGACCGCCAGGGCAAACAGGTTTACCCACTCCATGGCACTCAAGGTCGAGCCGATGACGTTGGGCTTGCCCAGCTCCTGCAAACTGCGGTGCAGGCGCGCGGCGCGGCGCTTGACGCCCAGGCCGCCCGGCAGGATGCCTTCGTTGCGCAAGCCATTGTCGACGCACTCGCGCATCGCCGCCCAGATCTGCAGCAAGCCTTCACGCACCTCGGCCTCAGGGCGCCAGGCGCACTCGTTGGCCATCATCAGCTGTGCCACGCTCAGCTGGTGGGCCTTGCACAGGGCAAGCAGCTGGGCCCCACTGGAAAACGCGTAGGGCAGCGTGACGGCATTGGCCTCGGCCTGCGGCGCATCGATTTCGCCCTGCTCGACGATAAAACCACCCCCCACCGAGTAGTAGGTCTGGCACAACAGGCTGGCCTGCCCGTCCAAGGCCTCCAGGCTCATGGCATTGGGGTGATACGGCAGGTTCTCGTCCAACAGCAACATGTCGCGGGCGTAGACGAAGGTCAGCGGCTGGCTGCCATCGAGCATCAGGCATTGCTCCTGCATCACCTGGCCGATACGCGAATCGATGGTGGACGGGTCGATCCGGTCCGGCCACTGCCCCATCAGGCCAAGCAGGCAGGCACGATCAGTCGCATGGCCCACCCCGGTGGCTGACAGCGAGCCATACAGGCGCACCTCGACACGGCTCACCTGGCCCAGCAGCCCCTGCGCTCGCAAGGCCTGGGCGAAGGTTGCCGCTGCCCGCATCGGGCCGACGGTGTGGGAGCTGGACGGGCCTATGCCAATTTTGAAAAGGTCGAAAACACTGATAGCCATGCTAATGCCTGACCGCGCCGGCATGAAACGCCGATACGCGGCTAACTGAGTAAATTGAACGCAACTGCGGATTTGCGCGATACTGACGCGCTCAGTCGTTGATGACCAACGAAACTTTCTAAGCAAGGCTTTAGTGGAGCTAAACGATGCGGCGACAGCTCAACGGCCAGATGTTCGTCTGGCTGCATGTCTTTTCCTGTGCGGCCCGGCACCTGTCGTTCACGCGCTGCGCCGAGGAACTGCACATTACCCCCGGTGCAGTCAGCCAACAGATGCGCCAGCTGGAAGAGCGCCTGGGCTACCGGTTGTTCCTGCGCCGCGCCCGCGGCGTTGAATTGAGCGCCGAAGGCCAGCGCCTGGCGCAGACGGTTGCCGAGGCCTATGGCAGCATCGAGGCCGAGCTGTTGCGCCTGGACGCCGGTGAAATCCGTGGCACCCTGCGCCTGCGCTCAATCCCCTCGTTCCTGGCCAAGTGGCTGACACCGCGGCTGCCGCGGTTCCAGCAGCGCTACCCAGACATCGAACTGCGCCTGGTGGCCGAGGACAGCGCGCAGGCACTGCACCCGGGCGACTTCGACCTGGCCATCGACCTGAATGACGGCAGCTACCCCGGCATGCTCTCGACGCCGTTGCTGGACGAACAGATCTTTCCGGTCTGCTCCCCTGCCCTGCTGCGTGGCCGGCCACCGCTGCACGGGCCTGCGGACCTGGCGCATTACCCATTGCTGCACGACATCACCGCCTGGCGTGGCAGCTCGGATTTCGCCGAATGGGAGTTCTACCTGGAGGGCATTGGCTCACCCGGCCTGGATGTGCGACGCGGGCACACCTTCAACCGCAACCACCTGACCATCGAAGCGGCGATTGCCGGGGTAGGCGTGGCGATTGCGCGGCGCACGCTGCTCAATGACGAACTGGAGCGAGGCGCCCTGATCGTGCCGTTCGGCGTGCCGATCGCCAACCACAAACGTTATGTGGTGCATTACCCACCTGGCGGCCTCAACCAGCCGGGGGCACGCGCGGTGCACGACTGGTTGGTGGCTGAAGCGAAGACGTTTCTTGCTCAGCACCCCATTCAAACAGACACGGCCAACAACGGGCCATGAGTGTGATCATTCAGCCGCGACCCGATTCACATCGAAGTCGAACGACGGAACGTAACCGGTGCCAAGCAGAAAAGGGCATTGCGACGGGACGAAATCGTTGCTCAGCAAGTCGTGAGTGCTGTCGTAACCTGGCATCGAAATACCGGTGATGGTCAGCAGCGTATGCGGCAAGGAGGAAATGCTGATGCGCTGCCCTTCCCTCTCTTGAAGTTTCTGCAGCTTTTGCGCCTGCTGCTGAGGCAGGTTGGCAGAGGCCCAGATAAACGCCGCCACCGAAAGATCATACTCATTGCCCATGCCGTGGCCGAGCAGGCCACGGCTGTCATCCAGCAAGTTTTCACCATGGTCTGACGAATAGACCAGCAGCGCCTTGCGTTGGCTGGTCTTCAACTGCTCGATGATCGTGCCTAGCAGCCAGTCGGTGTACAACACCGAGTTGTCGTAGTTGGCGGTAATCCTGTCCTTGGCACTGTCCGTTGCAGGCGTAAATTTGGCGAACTCCCGCGGGTAACGCCGCGCGTAGTCGAAATGGCTGCCTTTGATATGGATGAAGATCGCCTGCTTCTGCCCCGCGCCCTGCTGAATTATTTTTTCATACGCTGAAATCAACGCCCCATCATAGCTGCGTTCAAAATACTGACGGTTTTGCGCCTCGGCGGCAATTTGCGGAATGATCCCGCCAAAACTGTCGACCTCCTGCGATGACAGCCAGTAAGTCTTGTAGCCGGCCGCACGGTAGATGCCGACCAGGGATTTGGTCGAGGCAATCAGGTCCCAGTGCTTGATGGGCTCGAGGCTGAGCAGCGAAGGCACCGCGACCGAGGTGTAAGGGGCGGTGGTGCACATGCTGGTGAACTTGAAAACCCCCGTCTCTTTATCAAGGTTGGGCGTGGTTGCATTGGGGTAGCCGAACAGCGACCAGTTGTGCGGGCGCGAGGATTCGCCAATCACGAACACCAAGGTCTCTATACCGGACTGGTCCGATATCGACGTTATATTGACTTCGGACTCCAGGCGCTGCTTGATGTACTTTTTCGATTCTGTGTACAAGCTGGCGGTCAATCCGATTTGTGACAGATAACCGACCGGCGTACTTTGGTCTTTTGCCGCCAGGTCGAGAACGGCGCTCTTGCCGAACGAATTGAGTTTCACGGTTTTATAAAAATAGGCACCGTAGCCAACCAGCAAGGCACCGATTGCGAAACAGAAAACAGCTTTGCTCTTGTATAACGTTCGCCGGTAAAGGCCCGCCAGGCCGACGCCATAACACAACACGAACACCAGCAATACCATAATGATCGAAGACCCGTAGGTACTCAGAAAATCGCCCGCTTCCTTGTAGTTGGTCAGGCCGATGAAAAGATAGGCGGCCGTCAACCTCGAGCCGAAGTTGAGTACCAGGAACAGGTCTACGCTCGCCACCAGATAAAACGGCAGCAAGTACACATGAACCTTGAATTGATTGCCTGAAACGAAGCGTATTGCCAGCAGCCACAGCAGTGAAATGCCAAGCGTGTAGTACACCAGCAGGTCCGTTTTCGAGCACCTGCAGTCTGCCAGCAACCTGATCAGCAACGGCGACAGCAGGAACGACCACAACAACAGAGTCGGCCATTCTGCCTTCGCTACCTTCGCCGCACCCTCACCAAACCGGGACCTGCTTTTCATATTCGATGACCCGGATGAGCGCGTGAACGCGGGTGAATGTCCTGTAGGCGCAGGCAAGCCAGCGCCTGCACACACAGTTTTCTTACAGACCCTAGTAAGCCTGCTTGCCGGTGAAGGCATTGAGCGTTCGTACCAGGATCACGAAGTCGAGCCACAGCGACCAGTTGTTGATGTACTCGATGTCCGAATTCACCCGCTGGATCATCTGTTCGATGTCCTTGGTCTCGCCTCTGTGGCCACGCACCTGCGCCAGGCCGGTCATGCCAGGTTTGATGTTGTGGCGGGCGAAGTAGTCGACGATGTCCTGGGAATACAGCGTGTCATGCTGCAGCGCATGTGGGCGTGGGCCCACCAACGACATTTCGCCCGTCAGTACATTGAACAGCTGGGGCAGCTCATCCAGGCTGGTGCGGCGAATGAAGGCACCCACCCGCGTCAGCCTGGGGTCATTCTTCTGCGCCTGCTGCACCACGCCACTCTCAGGCTGGTGCACCCGCATGCTGCGAAACTTCCAGATACGGAATGATTCCCCCGTCCAGCCCGTGCGTTCCTGGCGGAAGAACACCGGCCCGGGGCTGTCGAACTTGATGACGGCGGCCACCACCAGCAATACCGGTGAGGCGCACAGCAGAATGAACGCCGCCAGCACCCGGTCTTCCAGGTTCTTCAGGAACAGGCTCATCCCGGTCAGCGGTGTTTCAGACAAGGTCAGCACCGGAATACCGGCTATCTCACGCACACTGTGGTTGATCAGCCGCAGGGAGAAGATGTCCGGCACCCAGTTGACGGCGATGCACTTGTCCAGCAGCCTCAGGTAGACGTCGTTGATCAGTTCAGAGCCGCCAAGCGGCGTTACCAGGTACACCGTGCGGATCGCCTGCTTGGCGATAATCTCATCCAGGTCGCCAATGCGCCCCAGCACTGGCAAACGCAGTTTTGTATCGCCCGTGTCCCCCCCGTCGGCTTCATCAATAAGCACACAACCCACTACCCGTTCACCGAACCACGGGTTATTGCTGATCTTCTGATAAAGGAAGTTGGCCAGATCGCCACCACCGATAATCAAGGCATTGTCCAGGCGGGCACGCGCGGTAAAACGCTTTTGCAGTTCACGCATGACAATATGCAACAGCAACTGAACGACGTAGCCAATAACAAACAGCTGGCCAACCAATAACCGGGAATAGGTTTCACTTTGTTTGGTGACGAACGCGATCACCACTAAAAAACAGAACGTTGCCGACCAGGCCTTGAATAACCGGAAGGCTTTGACCGACAACCCCACGTTGCTTCGGTAAATGGCGTAATGGTCGTAAATGACCGCTAACGCACCAATCAGCAACAGCAGCATGATTACATAGTCAGAGGTAATGTAACCGAACCGATCATATATCAAGTACCACGCCACACCGGTGACAGCGATTCCATCGAGCCCTGCTTGAATGGCGTTACTCACGCTGCTTCTACGCTGGAGCAAGGAACGGCTGCTTCTAGGCTCGAATACCATTATGAGGCCTCTTTTTCAGGTGCGCGACTTACGCATGCCCATTACATCAATGCGATAAAACCAACCTTAGATTTAATACAAAATCATTAAATTCAACGTACGGCACCCCACGCCATTGCTTTCACTGTAGCAGCACACCGCCAGCAGCGCCGGTGGCCAATCCTTCATGCCGTCCGTTCTGGCGTTTTCACCCTGTCCAGCCAGCGCCCTTCAGATCCGCCCGGGCTTGCCTTGAGCACCTGGAAAGGTCGCTTTCGAGCACATCAGCGCGCGCAGCAGGAAAAGCGGGTTGCCAACCACATAGCGGACAAACAGCCGCTTGGGCTCCCTGCATAACCGGTAAAGCCACTCGCCACCCAGCCGGCGCAGCCAATTCGGTGCCCGTGTCACCTTGCCGCCGATGAAATCCAGAATCGCCCCGCCGCAGACGATCAGGCAGGGCCTGCCAATGTCGGCCAGTCGCGCGGCGACGTTTTCCTGTTTAGGCATACCCATGCCCAGTACGATCAGCTCGGGCTGTAGCGCCGTGGCCAGCTCGAGGTAGGTTTCGGCCCCGGAGAACCCGTCGTGCACCGAAACCACCTGCACGCCGTACAAGGCCTCGCTGCGCTGCGCTGCCTGGGACAGGTAAGGTTCCTGTGTACCCCAGAACGCCACCCGCCTGCCCTCGTACGCTGCCAGTAACTCGGGAATGAAGTCGGTGCCATTCATGTTCAAACCGGGGGCCAGCCCCAGGCGCCGGTACAGTATTGCGATCCCCGAGCCATCGCGCAGCAGCACGTCGGCGGCCGCCAGCGCCTCGCAGTAGTGCTTGTCGGCGGCCACCAGGTTCATCGCATGGGCATTGACGAAGCCGAGCACAGTAGCGGTTTGCGGAGCACGCAGCGCCTCGAGTACCTGCTGCTCGTCGGCCGCGTCACTGACCACGCGCAACTTGCCGATGATCGACTTCCAACGTTTGAGCCAAGCCCAGTCACCCATCAGTTGTCATCCCGTTTTGAGCGCACCCATTCCACCTGGCGCTTGAGCAGAAACCCGAGGTACAGGGGGATCTTCTTCGCCGCGTAGAACGGCGCATACAACAGCACGGAAAACGGAATCAGCTCACGCGAGAAGCGCCACCAGGCCAGCAGCACCGCGGCACCCAGCAAGGCCAGGCTGACCGTGGCGATCACCGCCGGCAGCACGATATCCAGCGCCAGCAACGCCAGCCAGGCCACCGTGAACACCACCATCATGGCCAACGACAGCAACGCCAGTGGCGGGACCAGCAGGTCGACGGTCATGGCCAACAAAGGCCAGTTGCGCTGCGCCAGCGCGCGGCCGATCAACCCTGGCCCTTCTGCCAGCACCAACCCCAAATGGCCATGCTCCCAGCGCGTACGCTGGCTGGTCAGGCCTTCCTGGCTGGTGGGGAACTGGCTGGTGACTTGCGCTGTCGGGCAGAACAGCGGCGGCTTGCCGTCACGGCAAAGCTCCAGGCCCAGCTTGATATCTTCGACCAGATGGCCGGTCGCCAGATTAGCGGCGGTGACATCCTGCCAGCTGAACGCCATCCCCGCGCCCATCAACTGGCACGGTAGCCCCAGCCGGGTCCAGCCGCGCGGGCGCACCAGGTTCTTCACGCGCCAGGCAAACTCGGCGACCTGAACCTTGAGCCCCGCGCCTGCAGGCGCATGCATCAGGTAAAGCGACTGCGCCGGCCGCCCGGACTCGATGCAACAGTGGGCCAGGCGCTCGACCGTGCCCGCGCTCACCTGGCAGTCCGCGTCGATGATCACCACCACATCCGGCGGCGCCTCGGCCAGGTGCCGTACACCGTAGTCCAGGGCGTAGCCCTTGCCCCGCAGCTGCGCGTGCTGGCGCTCGATCACTTGCGCGCCGGCGGCACGCGCCAGTGCCGCGGTGTCGTCGGTGCAGTTGTCCGCCACTACCAGCAGCTGATCACCCTCGACCAGTTGCGGGCGAATAGTGGCGAGTGCCGAGGCAATCACCGACGCCTCGTTGTGCGCTGGCACCAGCACCGCTACCCGCGGGCGCGGCCCCTTGAATGCAGGCACCGGCCGCGCCGGCAAGCAGGCCAACAGCACCTGGACCAACAGCACCAATACCGGCAACAGCACCAGCAGCGCCAATATGCCCAGTAGCCAACTCAATAAAGTCATCATGCAGTTGCCTTGAAATAGCTGACCAGCCTGGCCGCTTCAGTGTCGATGTCGTGACGTTGCAGCACGCGCTCATATGCAGCTTCACCCATGCGCTGCAGGGCCTCGGCAGGTTGCGCCAGGCAGTCCGCCATGGCCGTGGCCAGCTCCTCGACAGCGCCTGCCGGGAACAGCCAGCCGTTTTCACCCTGGCGAACCAGCTCGGGGATGCCCGCGACATAAGTGGTCAGTACCGGACGGCGCAGGGCCATCGCCTCCATGATCACCACCGGTAACCCTTCGGCAAAACTGGGCAAGACCAACGCCCGGGCGGCGAGGATTTCTTCGCGCACCTGGGCGCTGCTGATCCAGCCGGTGACGCGCACTTGCGCCTGCATGCCATGGCGCGCGATCAGGGCATCGATCTGTTCGCGCATCTCACCATCACCGGCCAACACCATTTCCAACGCCACGCCCTTGGCCAGCAGCAGGCGCGCAGCTTCCAGCAACAGCAGCTGGCCCTTCTGTTCGCACAGGCGCCCCACGCATACCAGCCGCGGCGCGGCCGGGGGGGCAACGGCAGCGCCCTCGTGGAAGCTGCGCTCCAGGCCGCAATGCACCACCTTGACCTTTACCCAGTGCTCGTGGGCCACCCAGCGGAACAGCTGGCTACGCCCGTAAGAGCTGACCGCCGCGACGAAGGCTGCGCGGCGGACCTTTTCCCCCATGTGCAGGAACTGCGGTTTGTCGAACTCCTCCGGGCCGTGCACGGTAAAACTGTAACTGGGCCCGCCGAGCGCATTGGCCAGCATCACCACTTCGGTGGAGTTGGTGCCGAAATGCGCATGCACGTGCTCGGCACCGAAGGCGTGCAACCACTGCACGACAAGGCATGCCTCGGCCAGGTAGACCAGGTGATACGGCCAGGCGCGGTCGGCCCGCAGCCCCATGCGCAGGGCAAGGCCCAAAGTGGAGAGAAAACGCCGTGGGTCAGCGCGCAATGCCTGGAACATCGGTTTCATCAGGCCCTTGACGCCATCTTGCAGCACGTAGCGGGTTTTCTCCCGCTCGGCTAGGTCTTCGCTGTCTTGCAGTTCGGCATCCCAACCCCGCAAGGCAATGCGTAACACCTCGATGCCCTGACGCTCGAGCGCCAGGATTTCGCGCCGGATGAAGCTGTGACTGACCTTGGGATACTGATTGATGAAATAAGCAATGCGCATACGCCCCCAAATCGAAGTCCGTTTACCGAATGGCCAGGTCGACTCCGCGAGACCCTGGCCTTCTTCTTGCTGTTCGTCACTGACTGCAGGCCAGTTGTGGATGCAGCGGCAGCTCTTTTTGCCCGGTCGTACGGGGCAGCGCTGCTTCTATCCTGGCAAACACATCGTCCAGCAGTTCATTGCGCCTGCGGTACATGGCGCGTTTCTTTGGCGCTATGTCCTCCAGGGTGCGCTGTGCCGGCGCCATCGGCACGGCAAAAAAATCCTCGCGCGTCGAGCCTTCGGCGCCGTTCTCCTGCCATATCACATCATAGTTGGCGGCCAGGTCCTGGGCCTTATCAATACCGAAATACGGGTGGCGGTGATGCCGGCACTGGTCAGTCACAGCATAGATGTGCGTGGCCCCAATCGCTCTGGCCAGGCACTTGAGGGCTTCGACCAGGAAGCTTCTGGGGCGCAGCCCTTGGAAATCCTTGGTCAGGTCGCGGTAGATGTTCAGCGACGTTTCGCTGTCGATGCCCTTGTGGATGCCCTGCACCGCGCCAATGAACAGGCACAGCCCACCCTCGGCGCGGCACAGCGTGAACGCCAGTGACGCCACGCGCAGGTCAGCCTGAAAAAGGTTGAGTACCAGCTCCCCTTCGCGCTTGAACCAGATGGGCCGGTCCAGCACCAGGGTGCAGCCACTGGCGTAGCTCGACAGGTCGCAAACCACTCGGCTTTCGTCACGCCCCAGCAGCAACAGTGCAGGGAAATCCTTGGCGACCACTTCGTAGTGCGACGCCACCACCTCGAAACGCTCGGGTGCCTCCCAGCATTTGCTGATGTAGGGCCATTGCACCATGCCGATGCAGTCCACCCCCAGCCTGGCGAAACGCTCGTCGCCCAGTGCACCCGACATGCGCTGGATGAACGCGCGCAGCTGCGGCCACTGCGTGATCATCGCTGCCGTCAACTTGCGCTTGTTGTTCAGCGCCCGTAACGAGTAGCCGGGCTGCAAGGTGAGCACACTTTTCGCTAACGATGTGAAAATCATAGGCATCTCATTTGTACTCGATCAACACCGGCTTGCTGGCCGCGTGGCGGTTAAGCAGGAACTTCACCTGGCCGAGCATCTCCGGGAATTTGCCCAGCACCAGAAACACCGCCTGCAAGCCGTTCTCACGCGCCGACCTGCCGCCACGCCGCGCCAGCCGCAGCATTTGCAGCGGGTAGAGCAACAGCAGCAGCAGCCCCCAAGGCCCCAGCCACACACTGGCAAAAACAATCAGCAGCGGAATGCCCAGCCCCCAAAACCAGGCGCGCCGCGACTCGCGCAACCAATGGCGCTCTGGCGGCGCGCCATGCAGGTAGGCGCCCTCTGCGTAGGCATAACCTGCCCGCAGGCTACGCCGCCACCACTGGCCGAAGCGGGTCATGGCCGCATCGTGCAGGGTCATTTCGGCGCCCAGGCGCCAGACTTTCCAGCCAGCGGCGCGCAGACGCACGCACAGCTCGGGTTCTTCCCCGGCTATCAGCTCCGGCCGATACCCAGACACCGACAGGAAGGCATCTACGCGCATCAGCGCGTCGCCACCACAGGCCTTGGCCTCGCCCAGCGGCGTGTCCCACTCCAGGTCGCAGAGCAGGTTGTAGATCGAGTGCTGGGGAAACCGTTCGCGGCGCCGGCCGCAGACCACCGCCACCTGGGGGTGCGTGTCGAGAAACGCTTGTGCCTTGGCCAGCCAGCCGGCATCTACCTCGCAATCGCCATCGACGAACTGCACATGGCGGATTGCTGGCAGCGATTTCTGCAGGCAGGCGAAGCCTTCGTTGCGCGCGCGCGCAGCGGTGAACGGTATCGACATGTCCAGCGCCAGCACCTCGACACCCAGCGCCGACGCCCGCGCCACGGAGCCGTCGGTGGAGCCGGAGTCCACATAAACCATCTTGTCCGCACGCCCGGCCAACGACGCCAGGCAGCGCTCAAGGCGCTGGCCTTCATTACGGCCGATCACCACCACTCCAATGCCTGTCACCATGGGGCCTCACTCGCGCGCTTGACGGAACGACCCTTTTGCGCGGCCATTCATTGGCTAGGCTCTGTACGAAAAGCCTTGATACTTGTCCATGCTGCGTTGCAAACAGCCTCGCCTGCCCTGCGTCTCAAGCCATTACGTACAGAGCCTGAATCATGAGCACTCCATGGCTTCGCTGTGCTTTCTGGCCTTGATGGTCGCGGGCACGCCTACCGCCAGCGAGTTGTCGGGCACATCGATCAACACCACGGCGTTCGAGCCGATCGCCACATTGTTGCCAATGCGGATGTTGCCAAGCACCTTGGCCCCGGCGCCGATGTCGACGTTATTGCCAAACACCGGTGCTATCGGTTCGTTGACGTTCTTCAGGCCGACCACCACGCCATTGCGAATCCGGCAGTCGTCGCCAAATCGAGCATAGCCGCTGATGACAATCCCGCCGAAATGGTCAATGACGAAGTTGCGGCCAATCACCACCTCGCATGGCAGCTCGACCCCGGTGATGATCTGCACGAACTTGAACAGCACCTTGTAGACAAACGACAGTAGCTTGCGCAAAAGCGCCGGCCGCACGCCATAACGCCAGCGGCCAAAGCGGTACACCACCAGCACCCAGAACCCCTGGGCGCCCCAATCGCCACCGTGTGCGCGCAAGTCCGCGCGAATGTTATCGAACATGGCTTCACCTACCGTGTGGGTTGGCTCGCGAACCGGGTCTTGAGCAGCAGCGACCAGGTCGCCTGGGTATGCCGCCAGCAGGCCTTGATTGCGCCCCAGCCGCGTCCCTTGAGCAGCGCCTTGAGTGCCAGCACCAGGTCACCCAGGCTCACCAGCAGCATGTGCAGGGCCAACCCGGCGACACCGTGATGCTTGCGAAAATACAGCAGCTCGCTTTCGATCTGGTAGCTGGAGATCTGCCGGCTCGCCGCCTCGAGCTCGGCGACCGACTTGGAGCTCTCACCGCCGATGTGCACGACCGTGGTGTGCGGGTAGAACACCACCTTCCAGCCGGCCTCCTTGACCCGCTTGCAATGGTCCACCTCCTCGTAATAAAGGAAGTACCGTGGGTCGAACAACCCCACTTGGTCGAGCACCTCACGGCGCACCAGATAAAAGCAACCAGGCAGCCAGTCGCATTCGCGCACCGAGCCGTGGTCCCAGTTCATCTCGTCGACCATTTTCAAGCCGGGGAAAAAGCGCCCGAGACCGGTGCGTGCCACAAACACGTTCAACGGCGTAGGGAAGTACCGGCAACTGGGCTGCAGGTCGCCGTCGCGCCCCACCAGCCGCACGCCCAGCACACCGCACTCCGGGTGGGCATCCATGTAGTCGATGGTTTTCTGCAGGCTGTCGTCGGCAACGAACGCATCGGTATTGAGCAGCAGCGCGTATTTGCCTTGCAGGTGGGCCAGCAGCTGATTGTTGGCACGGCCAAACCCCACGTTCAGCTTGTTGCTGAGCAAAACCGCCTCGGGGCAGACCTGGGCCATGCGCTGCACCGAATCGTCGACGGAGGCGTTGTCCACTACCAGGTACTTGGCCAGCCGCTCACTGCCGGCCTGGCGCAAGGCATCGAACATCGGCTGCAGCAACGATGCGGTATTGAAGTTGACGACCATCACATCGACGGGTTTTCTATCCATTGCTACCGTCTCCGAAAAAATACTCGCTGCGTTGCCGCGCCAGCGCAGGCTCCACCGTGGGGTCGTAAGCGCCCTTGCGGTTCTTCACCATGTCGATCCAAGGATAGGCATTGCAGCGCGCCTCGACCCGTTTGATCAGCTCTTCGGTGGTGCAGATGAATTTGGCCGGATTGCCGCCGACGACCGTGCCGGGCGGCACATCCTTGGTGACCACGGCACCGGCAGCGACAACCGAATCCGGCCCGATGGTGACCCTTGGCATGACGATGGCGCCGTGGCCGACAAAGCTGTTGTCCCTGATATCAATGTAGCCGACCGAATCCAGATGCTTGCCGTAACAGATCTCGATCAGCGCAACCACCCCATCGTGGCCGATCAATGTGCAGTCCGACAGGCCCACATTGCTGCCAATGCGTACCAGTGTCGGGTCGGTCACGTTACAGCCGCAGTTGATATACACGTTGCTGCCCACGGAGTGAAAACTCCCCCACCGCGCCAGGTAGGTGCCCCACTCCAGGGGTGTCGGGTTGCAGAATTTCTTGTATGCCGAGCGTCCCCGCCCTGTCGAGTAAAAGTACTGCGTCATGGCATTCCGTATCCATCCTTTCATACTGCTAGCCTCGCAAGTCAAGCGCTCCTGGACTGTCCCTGAGGCGAACCGGTCTCGTTCTTCTTTGTGCTGACCGCAACGCTCTCAACCCTTTACCCTGTGCTTCAAGCCTTCATCAAACCCGCGCGCCCCTGGCCGCCTTCAACCGTGCATCAAGGTGGTCGGCCAGGCGGAGCGCGAACTGCAACAGCGGCATCGTCGGGTTCGAAGCGCCGCCCGTGGCAAAAATGCTGCTGCCGGCCACGTAGAGATTGTCTGTGCCGAACACCTTGCAGTCGGTATCGACCACGCCGAACTCAGGCGACGCTGCCATGCGCGTGGTGCCCATGTGGTGGGCATGCGGCTGCACCTTCAAGGCAAGCTCGGTGTCGTAGACGTAGTCGTTCAGCTTGACGAAGCCAAGCCCCATCTCGGCGAACTGCTTGGCCAGTTCACTGCCAATGCACTTGATGGTATGCCTGTCGGTGGCACTGAGCGCCCAATTGACGTTGACCTTGGAGACACCCAGTTCATCCTTTTCGTCGAGCAGCGAAATACGGCTGTGGGCATTGGGAAACTGTTCGATCATCGTGCTGATGACGCCATCGCCCGGGCAACTGAACTTGGCCACGAAGTCGATCTTGCTGGCCAGGCCCATCTCACAGGCGAGGTTCTCCAGAAAGTGCTTCACCTCGGCGGTTCTGCCATAGGTCTGCACATCGGTAAGCACGGTGGTCGAGACATTGCCTTTGCCGGCGCGGTACTCGGAAACAAACGTATCGGTGGTGTAGTACTGACGTGGCTCGGTACCTTGCCCGTCTTTGAGGATGAACGTGCCCATATCGACGTTCAGGTGTTCCATCAGGCAACAGCCGGTCAGGCCATCCTTCTTGATCACGCCTGCGCCCACCAGCGTCGTACTGTTGAGCAACTGCCTGGCATTCTCGATGGCGCCGGTGGCGAGAATGAATGTGCTCGCCACGACCCGTTGACGATTACCCGCGTAATCGCAGACCACTGCCGCTTTCAACTGCCCGGCAGCCTCGTCGAAATCCAGGTCGACGCAATTACAGTTGATGAACACGTCCAGCCCTGCCGTTTCGTCGAGCGCCTTGGCATATTTTTGCGCAAACCGCGTTGGCGGGCTGAGCAGAAAGCGGTCGGCGTCGAATTCATCGCCGCCCAGGCCAGCGTTGACCGTTCGAAATTCGGCGCCCTGCGGCAGGTCCACGATATCCATGGCTGCGGGCAGGTAACGCTCTATCTCCCCATAGGGAATGGGCCAGCCAGGCAGATCGACTGGCGGTGCATTGGCGAAGTCGGACGCCGTGAAGGGGCGGCAACGGCCTGCCCAGTGATTGGAGGTGCCGCCCAGGTAACGCAGGCGCGTTTCCTCAGCGTACAGTTCAAGCCCGGTGGAGGTGCACCTGTAGAATGCCTGGGAACGCGGTGAATACTCATGGCCACCGCCCTCCAGCAGCACCACGCGCCACCCCGCCTCGGCCAGGCGCAAGGCCAGAGTGATGCCGGCCGGCCCGGCGCCGATGATGCAGACGTCGTAAGCCTTGCGCAGGGTTTTCTCAGCCTCATAGTCCTTGATCATGCTCGCCCGTCCTTGAAGTACTCGGAAGGCAACACCCAGCCGTTGATCACGACAAACTCGCCCTTTACCGCAGGTTTGCGCGGCACGCTGGCGCCCACGCCGAACACGGCAGCTCCGGCGCTCAACAAGACACAATTACGAAGAAAGCCCCTGCGCCCCAACTGCCGAGTAAGAAACTGCAGCTTCCCCATGATCACAAGACCTATGTCATTGATTTTATTGAGCTCGTTATTGTTAGGTAGCACGTGCCAGCAGGGCTTCACAGCCAGTCGAAAAGGCGTGTGAGCAAAAAGCCACAAAGCGCGCCGACCACAATCATCGGCAGCACCACAAGTTCGCGCTTCACACTGAAAATGTCTAGCTTGCAGTTGACGTAGAAAATCAGGATCAGGGTTGGGAAGGTATGCAGTGCTGCGCCCCAGATCGCCCATTTCACACCGCCCAAGGCCAGCAGCAACGGTAGCAGGGTCCACAGCGACACGAGCCGGATGATGTTGTCCATCGCCTGGTACTTGGTGTGGCCCAGGGCGATCCACAGCTGATGGGCCAAGGTGTAGCGCAGGGTGAAAAACGACAGCGACAGAATGGCCAGCATGGGGCCGGCGTCGGCATAGCGCGCGTCGTACAACCAGCCGATCAGCAACGGGCTGCCGGTCAGAAAGCCGCCACACAAGAACAGCATGACCAGGTCCACGATCAGCCTGAAGTGGAAGTACAGCTTCTTCAGGCGAGCCTTGTCCCCCGACCGGGCTGCCTCGCTGAACGCCGGCAGCGCCACCGTACCGAACAGCTTCATCAGGCCGGTCTGCAGTGACCCGAGTATCAGCACCGCAATCGAATAGACCCCCAGCTGCGCCACCGTCATGGTGCCGCCGAACCAGATGCGGTCACCATACATCGCCAGCACACCGACCATCGATGACAGCAGTATCCAGCGGCCAAACACGATCAGTTCGTTCAACGCCTCGCGGTCCCACTGCAGACGGTTATGCGGCCCTTGCAGGGCCAGGTGGCCGAGCAGCGTACCGGCCAGGGCGGACGTCAGGCCGGCGATCACCAGCGACCAGATCGACCGGGTGAAATACCCGATGGCCAGCATCGTGATCAAACCGACGACCTGCGACGCGATGTCGACCAGTACCACGCGCTTCTGTTGGAAAGTTCGCACGGCCACGTCTATCTTGGTCGACTGGAACCCCCAGATGATCGCCGACAGGCCGGTGATTGCCAGCACCAGGGGCAACTCGGGCGCCGCATAGGTGGAGTGCGCCGGCCACAGGTCGGCCACTTGCGCGGCCCAGGCACCGAGGGCCAGCAGCAGCGTCAGCGCAAACAGCATGAAACCGCGCACGATCTGCACGGTCCAGGCGGTATTGAGGAATAGCGGGTCGTCGCCGCGGTGGCTCTGGATGATGTTCTGGCGCAGGCCGACATCCGACAGCAGGTGAAGCAGTACCGAAACGGTGGTAGCAATGACCATCACCCCGAACATTTCCGGCAGCAGCAGCCGGGCCATGATCAGGTTGCCGCCCAGGCGCAGTACCTGTGAGGCGACCAGCGACACCAGGTTCCATGCCCCGGCGCCCAAGGCGCGCTTGCGCAGACTGGATGAGGCTTGCACATCAATCGACGGCATGACTTCAATCTCTGACTGATTGGCTAGAAGTCACTATAGTTTCAATTAGCCATGATGCTAGTGCCCACCCACCCAGGGACAGGTGACCCTTCAGATGCCAGAACATATTCGTGCGTTGGTCGTCATTCTGTTCGTCGCGGGTGTGGTGTTTTTCCTCGCCCGCAACCCGGCAACCGACCTGATACCCGAGGGTGATTTCAAGCGCCGCCGCAACCTGTGGTTCGCCCTCACGCTGGTGGCGTTCTTTGCCCACAGCTACTGGATCTACACGGCCGTGGCCGCGGTCATCCTGCTAACGGCCAGGCGCCGCGAGCGCAACCCCATGGCGCTGTTCTTCATGCTGCTGTTCGTCATCCCGCCGGCGTCGATCGAGGTGCCGGGGTTTGGCGTGGTCAACTACCTCATCGAACTCAACCATCAGCGCATTCTGGCCCTGTGCGTACTGCTACCCGCCGCACTGGTGCTGAGCAAGCAAGGCGATACCCTGCGCTTCGGCCGGCTGTGGGCCGACAAGCTGCTGGCCGCCAGCCTGCTGCTGATGGCCTTGCTGTACCTGCGCGAAACGACCGTCACCGACACCCTGCGCCAGGGCGTGTACCTGTATATCGACGTGTTCCTGCCCTATTACGTCGCCAGCCGCGGGGTGCGGGATATCAGCGAATTCAAGGATGTGATGCTGGCCTTCGTCATTGCCGCGTTCGTGCTGTCGCTGCTGGCGGTGGCCGAGTATGTGCGCCACTGGCTGCTGTACAACGCCCTGCTCGATGCCCTGGGCGTGCAGTGGAGCATGAAAGGCTACCTGAGCCGCGGCGGTGCGTTACGCGCCAGTGTCACCACCGGCCAGGCCATCGCCCTGGGTTACGTCATCACCGTGGCGATCGGCCTGTTCCTGTTCGTCCAGGGCTTCGTGCGCAACCGCATGCAGCGCTACCTGGGCGCCCTGCTGCTGGCCGCCGGGCTGTTCGCACCGCTGTCCCGCGGCCCCTGGGTGGGCGCGGTGGTGCTGATCGTCGTGTACATCGCCATGGGCCGCCGTGCGCTAAGCCGGCTGGCCTTGCTGGGCCTTGCCGGGCTGCTGAGCATCCCGCTGCTGAGCATCATGCCTGGCGGCGAAAAAGTGCTCGACCTGCTGCCTTTCATCGGCAATGTGGACCACGAGAACATCACCTACCGCGAGCGCCTGCTCGACAACTCGTGGATCGTCATTCAGCGTTACCCGCTGTTCGGCTCGTTCGACTTCCGCAACACCCCGGAAATGCAGTCGATGATCCAGGGCGAAGGCATCATCGACATCGTCAACACCTACATCAACCTGGCCCTGCGCATCGGCCTGGTCGGCCTGGCATTGTTCGTAGGCTTTTTCGCCTGCGTCGTGTTGGGCATCAGAAAGACCCTGCGCACCTTTACCGACCGGGATGACCCGTACCGCGAACTGGGCCGGGTACTGCTGGCGACCTTGCTGGGCATTCTGGTGACCATCTTCACGGTCAGCAGCATCACGGTGATCCCGGTGATCTACTGGTCTGTCGGCGGCCTCGGCATTGCCTACATCCAGATGGTGCGCAGGCTCGGCCAGGCCGATGCCACCCAGCCCGCCAACGTCAGCCTGCAACCGAGGTAACGCGATGATCCGCACACTCCTTTGCCCTTTTACCCGGGCAACGGCACTCGCTGGCCTGTTGCTGCTGCCGCTGGCCGGCTGGGGATCGCAATGGGTGGTCAGCATCAACGAACAGAATGGCCTGCCAGGCCTGACACGCGGCGGCGGCGCAGCGATGGCGTCGAGTTTCAACTTCTGGGGGGCGAACTGGAGCTGGACAGGGTTTTACCCGACGTTCAAGGTCGAAGGGCCTTACCACTACACCCTGGCGGGCAACAACAAGGACCTGGATTTCGACCTCAAGGCCGACATCCGCAAGGATGAAGCGCAAACCTTGACCTGGAGCTTTGACCTGCAAGCCCACAGCAAGCAGGCCGATGTCATGGGTGGCGGCATCGTCTGGGACTTCGACCCTGCGCTGATCGCCGGCGAGATGGGCGACCCGGTGCTGCTGCCGGGCAATCGCGGCTGGTCGTGGGGCAAGGACGCACAAGGCCCGCGCGTGGAAATGCGCTTCGACCCGCCATTGGCCAAGGTGTATTTCGAACGGGGCGACACCCGCCAGATCCGTACCTTCTTCTATACCGACCCGATCCGCCCCGGTCGCCAGCAGATCAAGGCGGTGCTGAACGTGACCGGCGACGTCACCATCGGCCCGACCCCGAGCGAACGCTTCGGCCTGGCCGACCCCACGCAATGGCCTGATGACCAGCTCGACTGGCGCACGTCGCCGGTGGACCTGTCGTTCCTCAATGCCCCCGAAAAGCCTGCGGGCAAGCGCGGTTTCGTCAAGGCGGCCGGTGAACAGCTGGTATTTGCCGACAACACCCCGGCGCGCTTCTGGGGCACCAACCTGTCGGCTTACGCGCTGTTCAAGACCCCCGACGAAGAGATCAAGGCCCAGGCCAAGCGGTTGTCGGCACTGGGCTTCAACCTGGTCAGGCTGCACCACCATGACTCGCCCTGGGTCAGCCCGAATGTCTTCGGCGACCTGCAGCGCCTGAAGGACACCGGGCAACTCGATACCGATGCGCTGAAGAAGATCGACTGGTGGATCAAGTGCCTCAAGGACGAAGGCATTTATGTGTGGCTCGACATGAACGTGTCGCGGGTACTGACGGCCAACGACAACATCTATGCATTCGACGAATTGCCCAAGGAACACGAGGTTGCCGGCCTGAAAGGCTATGCCTACGTCAACGTCACCCTGCAACAGGCCATGAAGCGCTTTGCCCAGCAGTACATGACCCACGTGAACAGCTACACCGGGCTGGCCTACAAGGACGACCCGGCCATCGCCGCCATCCTGATCACCAACGAAAACGACATCACCCACCACTTCGGCAACGCCCTGCTGCCAGACAAGGGCGTGCCCAAACACAGCAAGTTGTACATGGACGAAGCCAAGGCCTTCGCCGCCCGCCAGAACCTGCCCGCAGACAAGACCTGGCGCGCCTGGGAACAGGGCCCGTCGAAACTGTTCCTCAATGACCTGGAGCACCGCGTTTTCGATGACATGATCAAGGACCTGCGCAGCCTCGGCGTCAAGGTACCCATCGCCACCACCAGCACCTGGGGCGGCAACGGGCTGTCGTCGCTGCCTTCGCTGACCACCGGTGATGTGATCGACGCCCACAGCTATGGCGGCATCGGCCAGCTGGAGAAGAACCCGCTGACCAGCGACGGCCTGATCAACTGGCTGGGTGCCGCTCAAGTGGTCGGGCTGCCGATGACCGTGACTGAGTGGAACGCCGAACCCTTCCCGCTGCCTGATCGCCACTCGCTGCCGTTGTACGTCGCGGCCACCGCCAGCCATCAGGGCTGGGACGCGATCATGCAATATGCCTACAGCCAGCAGGGTTTTCTGGCCCAGTGGCGCCGGGCCGACAACTGGAACGCCTACAACGACCCCGGGCTGATGGCCACGATGCCCGCCGCCGCCCTGCTCTACCGCCGCGAAGACGTGCAGCTGGCCAAAACCCGTTATGTGTTCGCGCCTACCCCCGACACCCTCTACAACACGCTCATAACCCCCAACACCTCGGTGCTGCTGCGTACCGCCATGGAAAAAGGCCGGCTGCAGATCGCCATGCCGCAGACCGCACAGTTGCCCTGGTTGCAGGCCAACGCCATCCCGGCCGATGCCCAGGTGCTGCACGATCCAGACCAGTCCCTGCTGGATGCCAACGCCAGCGAAGCGGTCACCGATACCGGTGAGCTGCGGCGTAACTGGCAACAGGGCGTCTACACCATCGACACCCCCCTCACCCAGGCCGCCACTGGCTGGCTGGGCGGCCAGTCGATGAGCCTTGGCGACGTCACGCTGCAGCTGAAAACCGCTTATGCCAGCGTGGCAGTGCAAAGCCTGGATGCCAAGCCGCTCGGTCAGTCGCGGAACCTGCTGATTTCGCTCGGCAGCCGTGCTGTCCCCCGGCCCGACGACATGACGCCGTTCCACGTCGAACCGCTTGAAGGTGGTTTGAGCATCAAGGCACCCGCGGGCCTGAAACTTTACAGCCGCACTGCCGACGGCCAGGAAAAGACGCTGGCGGCGAACTATCAGGATGGGCGTTACCTGATCACGTTCGATGGCCAGAACATGACCAACTGGCTTTTCTTGAAATAGGGCATTTCGCCATCTAGAGTCAATTCAGACCTGAATTCCAGGCATTCGACGCTGCGTCTGTTCCAGGAGGATTGGATGAAGTACTTGGTGGTCGGGGGTTCAGGTTATATCGGTTCGCACATGGTCAAGCACCTGCTGCGCGCCGGGCATGAAGTCGTGGTGGCGGACACCGCGGCCGCCGACCCGGGCATCGAATGGGTCGAGCTGGACATCGCCAACGCACATGCGCTGGACACCTTGTTTGGCGATTGCCACTTCGATGCCGTCTTTCATTTCGCGTCTTTCATTCAGGTAGGGGAATCGGTCAGCGACCCTGGCAAGTATTACCAGAACAACGTCGCTGCCACCCTTACCCTGCTCAACGCCATGGTGCGGGCAGGTATCAGATACCTGATCTTCTCCTCCACCGCCGCCGTCTATGGCGACCCGCAGTACGTGCCCATCGATGAGCAGCACCCCAAGGCGCCCATCAACCCCTACGGCCGCAGCAAGTGGATGGTGGAACAGATCCTCCAGGACTTCGACCGGGCGTATGGGCTGAAGTCGGTGTGCCTGCGCTACTTCAACGCAGCGGGCGCCGACCCGGAAGGGCTGCTAGGTGAATGCCACGAGCCGGAGACGCACCTGATCCCGTTGATCCTGCAGGCCGCCGCGGGGCGGCGCGAGGCGATTACCGTGTTCGGCCACGATTACGACACGCCGGACGGCAGCTGTATCCGCGATTACGTGCATGTAGCCGACCTGGCGTCGGCCCATGAACTGGCAGTGGAGTATTTGTCGAAAGGTGGCACTACCACGGCGTTCAACCTGGGCAATGGCTTGGGGTTTTCGGTGCAGCAAGTGATCGATACAGCCCGCGATGTAACGGGGCGGCAGATCAATGTGGTCGAGGCCGCACGTCGCGATGGCGACCCGGCCAGGCTGGTGGCAGATGCTACCAGGGCCAGGCTGGTGCTGGGCTGGCAGCCACGGTTTGATTCACTGGAGCAGATTGTGCGCCATGCTTGGGAGTGGGAGCTGCAGTACCCGTGGCGATGAACTGAGATACAGAACAGAAAAGAGCAGGCTTGCCCAGCCTGCTCCCGTTTGCAGCGAACCTGTATCTAGTAGTAAGCCCGCGGCTTCTCATCCGCCTTGTTCAACACCGCCCCGATGAGGTTCGCCGTCGCCAGGTGGTGCAGGCAATCCTCGATGTCCTTCTTGCTGTTCATCCCGTTGGCCACCACCAGCAACACGCAGTCGAACTTCGGCAACACGGTGAGCGCATCGTCGGAGCTCAACAGCGGCGGCAGGTCGAAAATGCAGATGCGCGAGTCGTAGCGATCGCGCAGGTCGTTGATCAGGCTGTTCACCTTGGGCGACGAGAGCATCTCGGTGGACATCGGGATCGGCTCGCGCGTTGGCAACACGACAAAACGCGGCAAGGTCGGGTTGACCATCACCTCCTCAAGCCATGCCTCGCCCTTGAGCAGTTCGTTGAGCGCTTTGTCCATCGGCAAGCCGAGGCTGCTGCCAACCCGTGGGCGGCGCAGGTCGAAGTCGACCAGCAAGGCGGTCTTGGTGGTGTGGTGGGCGATGCTCATGGCCAGGTTGACCGCCAGCACCGTCTTGCCCGCCTCAGGCGTTGGCGAGGTGATCGCCAAGGTACGCCAGCCGTTCTCTTCCATGGCCTGCAGCACTTGCGTGCGCAGCAGGTCGATGGCGCCGCTCATGTTCGAGTTCTTGTTGTACGAGACGATGCGGTTGCGCTCCAGGTGCTCCGCATTCAGCGGCACCACCTTGGTCTGCACATAATCGAACTGGCCCAGGGCCTCGGGCTTGTCCGCCAACAGCGGCGCCTTGGGCGTTTCTGCAGGGCTGGGAGAAACCTGATGAATGTTCTTTCCGATAGCCGGCGTAATTCTGTCCATCGCTGCGCTTCCCTATTCAAACCGAGCCATAGCTTTAAACAGCAGGAGGTCCAAGGGCATATAGAACACATGGACGACCACCATCAGCATAGCAACCAGTACCAACCCCGCGATCAGCAACCAGAACCGCCACTTGCGGCGCCTGGCTGCATCTGCCTGCGTGGGAATGTATGGGACAGCCACCAGCACACGCTTGCCCAGCACACTTTCCAGCGCACCCACACCGCGTACCCGCTGGTTGAGCATTTCCAGCAACATCACCAAGCCACCGCCAATGGCCGGTGCCAGCACCAGGCCCAGGGCGACGATTTTCTTGCGGTTGGGCTTGACCGGTTTTTCCGGCATCAAAGGGGGTTCCAGCAGCACGAAGCGCTCGGCCTTGTTTTCCTGCTCGAGGCTTTCGGTGATCTTCGCGCCCATTTCCTTGTTGCGGATTTCTTCGTACTTCTTGCGTGCGTTGTCGTGGTCACGCATCAAGGTCACCAGCCCACGCTCGACTTGCGGGGCTTCAAGGATATCGGCCTCGTAGCCTTCCATCTTGGCGGTAAGCTGGCGTTTCTGTTCGGCCAGCGAGCTGATGCGCGACTGCGCCGCAGCCATCTTGGTACGCACCCTCGCGGCATCGAGGTTCATGGCCGCTGCCGCAGCGATGCCCTTCCCGCCCGACGCCTGCAGCAGGTCGATCTTGCGTTTGACCGCGACGACATCAGGGTGCGCCGAGGTGTATTTGGTCAGCAGCCGGGCGTACTCGGCCTTGAGGCTGGCCAGGTCTTGCGGCTGGTCCGCTGGTGCAGGCCTGCCGCCGGCACCCTGGCTGGGCACGCCCGCATTGGCGGCCGACAGTTCCAATTCGAGGTAACGCAGTTCTTCCTGGGCCGATTTATAGTCGCGGTCAACCTCACGGAACTCCAGCTCCGAGCGTGACAGCATGCTCATGCGCAACTGCTGGTTCTCGGGCAAGGCATTGGCGTGGGCCTGCTTGAAGTCCGCCAGCTTGTTTTCGAGGTCGGCAAGCTCCGCGCCGAGCTTGTTCGCCTCCTGGGTGAGGAACTCGGTGGTTTCGGTGGCCCTTTCGGTGCGCTGTTTCATGTTTTCGTTGAGGAACAGCGTTACCAGTTCGTCGGCCACTTCCTTGGCGACGTCGGCACGCTTGTCTTCATACGAAACCGTGAATGCGACCGTGGCTTCGCCTCGGCCTTTGACATAGGTGCTCAGCGTGGCCACAACGATCGCGTTGCGCATCTGGTCGATCTTGTCGGTTTCGCTGAACTGCCGGCCCTTGTCGGCAAACAGGTTGTACTTGTCGATGATCTTCAGCAGGTTCTCGCGGGTCATCACGCGCTGGCGGATGACCTCGATGCGCTCATCGGCAAAGCTGTTGTTGTTCGCCGACACCAGGTCCGGGGAAATCTGCTGCGACTCCACCAGGATGGTGCCGGTCGATTGATAAAGCGGCGGCACCGTGACGGCGACCCCCACGGTTGCGGCAACCACGACGACGATGCTCACCCCCAGCAACAAGGCGCGGTCCTTGATGATGGCGATGTAATCTTTGAGGGAAAGCTCGTACTCGGATTTCATGGTGGCCACCCGTGCGAGAGTCAGATGTCGGGATATCTATACGTCAGCGTCAGCCCAGCAATGGTCGCGTCAGCATCGGGCAAGCCGTCTTGCTTACGCTGCTTGTACATCAGAGAGAAACGCAGGTCCCAGGCCGGCGAAAACGCTCGGCTGGCCCAGACGCCGTAAGTCTGCAAGGTATTCGGTGATACGCCTTTGCTGTCCTGCCAGGATGCATCGACGCCCACGCGGTCCACCTCGGTGACCAGGTAGCTCCAGCTGCCGCGGACCATGTCGAGTTCGGCAAAACCGCCCTCGGCGTTGGCGACGGTGCTGCGCTCGGCGCTCAAGCTGGCATCGGCGCGTACGCCGCGATAGAACAGCGACATGCCGCCTTCACCGCGGCGCCCGCCCCCTGGGCCAGTGGTCTTGTTGACGCCAACGTGCATCTCGCCTTCGAAGCGCTCGGAGAACCGGTGACGCACGCCGATGTTCGGGCTGTAACTGTTGGAGGACACCGCAGTGGTGTCATCCTGCGGTTCATAACGCCTGGCGTTGAAACCGGTGATGATGTCGGTGCGCTCGTTCCAGGCGTAGGTCCAGGTCGATTTGTTGAACAACTCGTCGTAGCCGGTCAGCGTACTGATGTCGTAACGTGCATGCGAGTACGTGAGCACGTTCGCCAGGGTACTGCGCTCGGTCACCGCACTTGTCCAGTTACCCTCCAGCGTGGTCATCTTCTGGGTGCCGTCGGTGGTGACCACACCGGTATCCTGCACGGCCCCGGACAGCGTGGAGCTTTCTTCATAGCGTGCCAGCAGGCCAAAGCCGCCGGTCTCGGTTTCGCGCTGCCAGCCCAGGCTCAGTTTGGGGTCTTCGCGGTCATCCACGACCGAACGGTCGGATGAACGCAGCACGTTCACGCCCAACCCGAAGCGCAGCTGGTCACGATCGAACTGGCCTGTGAGGGTGTAGTCGGGTGCAATGATGGTACGCGTCACACCTTTCTCCTCGGACGTCAGGAGCAATGGGTTGCTGTCGTACTCGACAGACGTGGGTACCACGACTGAAGACTGCCAGATGGCGGCGTGAGCCACCCCTGCGAACGGCATCATCATGATCGCCGTCGCAATACGTGTTGGTCGAAAAATAGGCACTGGAGATTCTTATTTATATGAAGGGTCAAGGTACGACCAGCGTATCGCCAGCCTGAAGTTGGAAGTTGGTGGACATGTCCCGCCCGGAGACCAGATCCTTGTAACGCACTGGCATTACCCTTTGCGAAGGGCCGTTGCCACGGATTACCTTGATGGCACTTTCGTCGGCGAATTTGTCCATTCCACCCGACATGCTCAGCGCCTGCAGCACCGCAGTAGGGCCTGTCATCGGTACTGGGCCTGGCTTGACCACTTTGCCCTGGACATACACCTGATTGCCAGCAGTGCCGGTGACGACAACGCTGACGTTAGGGTCGGCAAGATAGGGTTTGAGGCCGGCCGTGACCTTGCTGGCTACCGCCGTGACATCGAGGCCGGCCACATCGATTCGGCCAGCCAGGGGGAATGTGATGCTGCCGTCGGGAAGGACAACGGTTTCCTGGCGGAGGGTGTCTTCCTGCCATACCGAAATCAACACCCTGTCGCCAGGGCTGAGCAGGTACGCCGAGTTGCCTTGATCGGCGACACTGGCGCCGGACCATGCTACGAGTACGCAGAAGATGGAAATCAGCAAACGCGCCATGAGGGATCCCTCCGGCCTTGCGGCCCAGGTTCAAGAGCACTGAATGAGAACAACACTAAACCTCTCGCTCCGCTTCGCAGGGGTGACCCACTGCGATGGCCTCGAGCATCCTGGAGGCCTTGTACCGCGATGCTGCTTTTGTGCCACTGCCAATCAGCCCCTGGGGCGTCAGCTACTGGAATATAGCAATAGCTGGAAAATTGACAAGCGGCGAATCCCCCCTCAACGCAAATATCCCTTATTTAGCGTCAATTCACCGGCAGCGCGGTAATACATGTACAACTTTGCAACGGCACTGCCTGAAACTAGATTTTCTTCCTGTTTGCCACCGCGACAAAACCAATAACCGCAAATGCAAACAACCAACCGGCTGTCGCCAGCGGTACAATATTGGTCTGGCTCATATAAGAGTCCGCTGCGCGCGCCGCACCACTCAATAATACCAACAGAAAAATCGATTTGATGAAGAGTGTCGAACGCATGGTCCCCTCCTACGAAGAGGAAAGTGTGGCAAGGGTTTTTTGGCAGGGGTTTTAATCGCTGTTGATTGGAGCTTATGGGCACGATGCCATTACGTCAACGATCCGACACCATAATAAATCTCAATCGATATGCCTTGGCTTCGTCAATATCTCGACATGCAGAATTTGCAGCCTCGACCCCGCCTTGATATACCAATCCAAGTTGCTGATAATCCTGATAAACCAGTCGCAGTGAATGCAGGCTCAACTGGGGCAGTTTTGCCGCCTGGCCGAAGCCCGGCCAACGTTAATGTGTTTCATCAACGAGAATGCCTGAGAATCATTGCGCTTACCGTCACGCTTATGACGGTAGCAAGTCCAGGGTACGCTCGACTTCTTCGACATCGATCGTAAAGCCTTCACCCTCCGGCATTCCCACGACAAAGCCGAAATGCTGATGGTCTCGGTCCGTCAGGTATTTGTAGTAACTGACGAAGCGGTTCGGTGGCTGCAGTGCCACTACAGCGCCCCCCGAGCGCAGCACGTTGACACCGTGGACCAGCTGGCTGCCTTCCACGCCAATTACCGTCCTTGCGCCCGCGCAGGCTGCAACGATGGTCGGCACATCACACTTCAGCGGGTTGATGACACGGAACCCGCGGTGGCTGCGCAGGTGTTCGGCAACTTCAAGTTCGTTGCGCATCAGACGCAAGTCACCCTCACTGCCGCGCAGGATGAACACGCCGGGGTGTGCGCTGTGATCGACATGCGACAACAACTTGTCACCCATGGCGCGGTAACGCTGGTGACGGCTACGGTTGTTGCTCACGTCATCAAATAGCACCAGTTCCTTGAAATAAGCACTGCGTACTCGCAGCGGCTGCATACCTAACCAGTCTTCATAAGCCGGCCCTTGGGCAAATATCGGGTAGCGCGCCGACGGCGCGGTGGTGATCGGGATGCCCTCGTTGATGGCCAGGGCATAGGTCGGGCAGTCTTCCATCAACCAGGTGCCAAACCATGTATTGCCGTTTTGCGTGCAGAAAGCAGCCCCCCGTTCGATCTCATACTCGACCTTTACCCGGGGAAAGTTGCCCGGCTTCAGCGACAGCCAGTGGCTGGCATTGCCTTTGTAGAGCGCCCCGTCAATCATCCATACATCTTTGATCAAGTAGCCACGGGTCGGCCCCTGTTGCGCACTGATGCCACCCTCCATGGTGCGGGCGGGGTGTATGTAGGGGTAAAAGCGCTTGGCCTCCCAGCCCGTGACACGTTCCAGCTGGCCGGGCAGGTAAATGGCTGGAGGCGAAAGGGTGACTTCACCCGGTGCAATATCCCAGGTTTTAACCGCCAGGCTTTTTATATCGATATCAGCTTTGCGCATCAGCCGCTTTCTTGCCATGTTCCTGTACGCCGCCAGTGTCCAGGTGTTTTCGCGGGCGGTCAGCGCCTGGCTAAACTTCGAGATATCGCTTCCCATCAAACGTCCCCTATCAATGACAACGTCAATAACGTGGCAAACGACACCCTGTTCGATGCCGAACCTGCGTACAACTTAATTGGACAAGACCCGCTCCATCGTCGGCGGCGACTTTACGCTCGCGTAACGCTCGCGCAAGTTCTGCAGAAATTGCTCGCCCGAACTTCTGGCACCATAAAGGTATATTTTGTGCAGGCCACCAAACACCATCTCGTGATAACGGCTGGCAAGTTCTTCATCACTGGACCCGTCGGGCAACCCCAGGTGCAGCGTCAACTTGTTGCCTTCTACCGCAAACAGCGGCGTGTCCCAGAGAAACTGCGCAACGCCCGTGCGGGGCAGGCGGATGAACATGTAGGCGTGGTTGCCAAGCGAATCGACATCGCCCCCGCGTCGGCGCTTCCATTTCAGCAGCCCGTCATCGGGGCGTGCCAGGCACAGGCCGATGTCGTAGTAGTCGAAGCCGTTGGCCAAGGCCCACTCCAGCGCCATGAAGGTGGTGATGGAATTGACTTCGCGCAGCTTCTTGGCGTCGGAAAACACCGCTTCGCAGTAACCGAAACGCAGCGTGCTCCAGTAACGCTTGCCGGCGCGGGTAATCTCGCAGCCCAGGTGGCAGGCGACCACTTCGCCATTGAGGGTAATCAAGTCCAGCCGGCCTACCCCCTTGGCCAGGCGGAATACCTCTTCGGTGGGGAACTGCGCCGCATGGATGCCCTGCCTGGCGGTGGCGTACGGGCGCAGCAGGTCGCGGTCGGCCATGGCGATGTCGTCATCCGCCAGGGTTTGCCTCATCTCGTACAACGGGCGGTTCTTGCGGATGCTGCGGCGCAGTTCGCTGTCATAGCGTGCGGTAATGTCGTCCAGCGAGCGGCCAAGTGGCACGACGGCACTCAGGTAGTGCGGCACGGACAACGCGCCGAGGGTCGGCAGTTCACTCACCACCACACGGTTCGCCGTGGTGGCTGCCGCGCTGCTTTCGGGCCCCTGGGCCTGCTGCTGGCCCTTGCCGCCAATCAGCAGCTTGGCCATTTCCCGCTGCTGCTTTCTGCCAATGTAGAGGATTTCGTAGGGGCTCTCCTGCTGCAGCCTGAAACGGGCCACTTCCCAGCGCCAGAAACACGCACGCCCCAGCATGTCGCGTATCACGTTTGAAACGTTTCTGAGCTCGTAGCGCATGGAGGGGGAGATGAATTTTCGGGCTACCGCTGCCAGGTGCTGTTTCATGTCTGCTTCGACGTCCTTAGATGTTGCCCATGGGCGTGATCGAAAAAGAGTATCGGAAATGTGCAGATAACCCGCGTAACGCATTGATATAAATGGGAACTTAGCCGCTCTACCACCTTAATATTCAGTAACAATTTAAGATGCAAGGCTGCGTCTTGGCAAGCGGCCAATTGATATCACCGGCCTCTATTTAATGGCGTCAAATAAGGGATAAGTAACACGGCAAGGTGCACCTGGCACCTATCGACAAGTGACTATCTCTCGGCGTTGCCATTACCCCTCGCCCGGTCGGGCTGACGGGCCAACCAAAGCGCCAGGTCAGGCGCAGGCATCGGCCGCCCCATCAGGTAGCCCTGCCCCTGATCACAACCTGCATTGCGCAGGAAGTCATACTGTTCCTGGGTTTCGATCCCTTCAGCCGTGATGCGATAGCCCAGGGCGTGGCCCAGGTCGATGATTGCCCGGGCGATGGCCACGGCGTCGTCATCACCGGGCAGGTCTTTGATGAACGCACGGTCGATCTTCAGGTGGTCGATCGGCAAGGCACGCAGGTAGGCCAGCGACGAGTAGCCCGTGCCGAAGTCGTCGACTGCCGTGGCCACCCCCATGGCCTGCAGCTGGGCCAACGCGGCGCAGGCCTGCTGCTGGCTTTCCATCAACAGGCTCTCGGTGATTTCCACTTCCAGCATATTGGGCGACAGAGCATGCCGTTCAAGCGCCAGCGCCAGGCTCGACACGTAGTCGCTGCGCTCGATCTGCAGGGCGGCAACGTTGATGGCCAGCGGGCCAGGCAGGCAATCGTCGGCACGCCAGGCCGCCAATTGCGCACAGGCCAATTCCAGCACCCGCTCACCCAGCGGGATGATCAGGCCAGTGCGCTCCGCCAGCGGGATGAATTCGCCAGGTGAAACCAGGCCATGCTCAGGGTCACGCCAGCGAAGCAACGCTTCAACCCCTTCCAGTTGGCCACTGAACAGGTCCACCTTGGGTTGGTACCACAGCTCGAACTCGTTGTTCTGCAGGGCCCGACGCAAATTGCGCTCCAGCTCCAGGCGCTGTTGCAGGCGCGCGGTCATGTCGCGGTGATACGGCCGCCAGGTATTGCGCCCGCCCTCCTTGGCCACGTACATCGCGGTGTCGGCGTGGCGCAGCAGGCTGCCAACGTCGGCGCCATGCTGCGGGCACCAGGCCAGGCCGATGCTGCCGGTGACCAGCGCGGCATTGCCGTTGAGGTCGAAGGGCCGTTGCAGGCAACGCAGCAGGTGGCGGACCTGATGGTTGATCTGCCCCTGGGTGCCCTGGAGCATGAACACGAACTCGTCACCGCCCAGCCGGCACAGCCGGTCGGTGGTGTCCAGCTCCTGCAGAAAGCGCGCGGTGGCCTGCTGCAGCAGCAAGTCGCCCATGGCATGGCCCAAGCTGTCGTTGACCTGCTTGAAGCCGTCGATGTCCAGCATCAGCACTGCCAGGCCGTTGCCTTGGCGGGTGGCGTCGGCCAACTGTTGCTGGAACAGCACGCGGTTGGGCAGCCCGGTAATAGTGTCGTAATGCGCCAGGCGCTCGAGCTGTGCCTGGGAGCGCTGCAACTCGCGGTTGCGCTGCACCAACTGGCGCTGCTTGCGATTGATCTGGGCGACCAACAGGCCGCTCAGGCCGGTGCACACAAGCCCCAGCCAGAACAGCGGCGAAGCGAACACGCCTGCGCCCTCTGGCGCCTGCTGGCGCTGTGCGTCCAGGTGCCCAAGCGCCACCGACAAGCCGATGCCGGCCAGGGCGAAAGCCACCGGCAGCAAGCGCTTGACGGTCTTGCGCAGGGTGCCGGCAGCCGGCTTCTGCTCATCGGAATACGGGGAATTGGACGGGATCATAAGCCTGCGGACGCACTCGATTGCTTCTGTATCGGCGCAGCTTCGGCAATGTTGAGCCAGACTGGTGTTTTTCTTCAGGCCGGTGCATGCTCGAAGCTGAAGCGTTTCACCTAGCCAACACATGTGAGGTGCAGTACCCATGGACCGTCTGCTCGATTCGTTGTTTCCTGCCGCCGAGAACATCCCCGAGGCCTGGCGCCTGGGCGAGCCACTCGAGCAACGCGACTACCTGGTGAACGGTGAGTTGCGCCGCTGGGACGGCCCACTGGCTACCGTGCGCAGCCCGGTCTGGCTCAAGGAGGGCGACAGCGAGCGCCAGGTCATCCTCGGCAGCGCCCCGCTGCTCGACGCCGATACCGCCCTGACCGCACTCGATGCCGCCGTGCAGGCCTACGACAAGGGCCGCGGGGTATGGCCGAACATGCGCGTTGCCGAGCGCATCCAGCATGTCGAAACCTTCCTGTCACGCATGCGCGAACAGCGCCAGGCGGTGGTCAAGCTGCTGATGTGGGAGATTGGCAAGAACCTCAAGGACTCCGAAAAGGAATTCGACCGCACCTGCGACTACATCGTCGATACCATCAACGCCCTCAAGGACCTTGACCGCCGCTCCAGCCGCTTCGAGCTCGAGCAAGGCACCCTCGGCCAGATCCGCCGCGCGCCACTGGGCGTGGCGCTGTGCATGGGGCCTTACAACTACCCCCTGAATGAAACGTTCACCACGCTGATCCCGGCCCTGATCATGGGCAACACCGTGGTGTTCAAACCGGCCAAGTTCGGCGTGCTGCTGATCCGCCCGCTGCTCGAAGCCTTCCGCGACAGCTTCCCAGCTGGCGTGATCAACGTCATTTATGGCCGTGGCCGCGAGACGGTCAGCGCCTTGATGGCCAGCGGCAAGGTGGATGTGTTTGCCTTCATCGGTACGCACAAGGCCGCCAGCGACCTGAAGAAACTGCACCCACGCCCACACCGTCTGCGCGCCGCACTGGGGCTTGACGCCAAGAACCCGGGCATCGTGCTGCCGCAGGTCGACCTGGATAACGCCGTTGAAGAAGCGGTAACCGGCGCGCTGTCGTTCAACGGCCAACGCTGCACGGCGCTGAAAATCCTGTTCGTGCATGAGGATGTGGTCGACGCGTTCCTCGACAAGTTCAAGCGCAAGCTTGCCGCGCTGAAACCGGGCATGCCGTGGGAGCCAGACGTGGCCCTGACCCCACTGCCGGAACCGGGCAAGGTGGACTACCTCGACGGCTTGGTGGCCGACGCCACGGCCAAGGGCGCGCAAGTGCTGAATGAAGGTGGTGGGCACAGCCGCGGCTCGTTCTTCTACCCCGCCCTGCTCTACCCGGTCAGCAGCGACATGCGCGTGTACCACGAGGAACAGTTCGGCCCGCTGGTGCCGGTGGTGCCTTACCGCGACCTGCAGACAGTGATCGACTACGTGCTGGACTCCGACTACGGCCAGCAGCTGAGCCTGTTCGGCAACGACCCGCAGACCATCGGCAGCCTGGTCGATATCTTCGCCAACCAGGTGGGCCGCATCAACCTCAACGCCCAGTGCCAGCGCGGCCCGGACACCTACCCTTTCAACGGCCGCAAGAACAGCGCCGAAGGCACGCTGTCGGTGCATGACGCCCTGCGCGTGTTCTCCATCCGCACGCTGGTCGCAACCCGGTTCCAGGAGGCCAACAAGGAACTGATCAGCGAAATCATCCGCAACCGGCAATCGAGTTTCCTGACCACCGATTACATCTTCTGATGCCGCCTTGGTTATAGACATTTGATCTAGGGTGCGTGTCGATCTTGCGCTTTGCTAAACGACTCTATGCAACAGGGGCGCCTATCGCGCCCCTCTTGCATCCCCGGCAAAGGAGATTCGAACATGGCAGCCAAACCCATCCCCGAAGGCCAGCACAGCATCACCCCTTACCTGGGTATAAAGGATGCTGCGAGGGCCATCGAGTTCTACAAGCAAGCCTTTGGCGCAGTCGAGATGTTCCGCCTCGAAGGCCCTGACGGCCGTGTCGGCCATGCCGAACTGAAGATCGGCGATTCGTCGTTGATGCTCGCCGACCCGTGCGACATGGAAGGTGGCCTCACCGCCAGCCAGTCACTCAATGGCGTTGCGGTCGGCCTGCACCTGTACGTCGAGGACTGCGACAAAGTCTACGCCCAGGCCCTCGCCGCCGGCGCCACGCAATTGCATGAAGTAAAAGACCAGTTCTACGGCGACCGCAGCGGCACGCTGAAAGACCCGTTCGGCAACATGTGGTTCGTCTCCACCCACAAAGAGGACCTCAGCCCAGAGGAAATCCGTGCCCGCGCCGCCAAGATGTTCGGTGGTAGTTGAGGAGCAAGTTGAAAGCGGCGCGACTTTGCTTGAAGCTTGTGGCTCGTAGCTTGGAGCTGCTTCATGCGAATCATCGACAAAACCGCCGCGCAGGTCCGTAGCCTGACCCCGGCCGAAGAGGAACTGCTGCAGGCATTTGCCGCGGGCACCCTCGTTGGCCCCCGCCTGCTGCAGGCCAACCAGTTATTGATGAGGGTGCGCAGCGCCAACCAGTGGCTGGCCTGCGATTGCCGCAAGGATGCCCTGCCGGTACTGAATGTCACCCTCAATGGCAGCACCGGCACCCTGTTTCTCAAGAACAACCCCGGCACCGCCGAGCATGCGCCGGGGTGCCCGTTCACCAAGGACGAGCGCGAGGCGGCCGAGCGCGAGCAAGACCCCGCCCCGCCCGCCGCCTGGCTGCCCCCCGACACCGCGCTGCGCCTGCTGGGTGATTTCCGCAAGGCCAGCGACAGCGCTGGCGGCGCCCCTGACGGCAGCGAGCGCCGTGAGCAGCAGCGTCTGCTGTCGCTGCTGTTGACCTGGATCGAAACCAGTGGCTTGAACCTCTACGCCACGCACTTGAAAAAAGACCTCACCAGCCAGTTTGCCGAACTGCGCAGCGTCGCCAGCCGTTACCCGCTGCTCGAGCGCGTGCCCGCCAGCAACTACCTGGAAACCCGGCTGGACATGAAGCACATGCTGATGCTCAAGGCCCGCCTGCGCGAGGCCACGGTGTTCGGCAACCACCGCCGCCATGGCCTGATGCTCGATTGCATCGACCAGATCAAGGGGCGCAAGGTGTTCAACAATCGCAGCGAGGATGGTTTCGACTTCCAGGGGCATCATCTGTATTGGGGCGGCAGCCGGACGTCCGGGCCGCTGCTGGCACTGGCGCTGTATTCGCCGACCACGGCGGGCAGTCACTTCTACGAACTGATCCACGTGGCCAGCGTGCCGGTGCTGTCACGCGCTCACCTGTTCCCGGTATACCGCGACGAAGAACGTGAGCCGCTCAAAGCGCTGGTGTCGTTGATCGACTGGATGGCCAGCAAGGGTGTCAAGGTGCAGATGCGCCGGCCGGTGATTGGCGGCCAGGTGATGGATGAGCTGGTGCTGACCTCGGATCAGGACCGGGTGCTGTCGGTGTCGCTGCTCGAGCAGCCGGTGGGGCCGGAGCCGGATGCCGAGAACTTCAAGCGGTATGCGGATTTCAAGAGCCTGGAGACCTTCCGCAAGTTTGTGGCCGGGTTCTTCATGCGCGAGCGCTGATCAAGATACGCTGCCTCCCTGTGGCAGCGGCCTTGTGTCGCGATAGGGCTGCAAAGCAGCCCCCGATAATTCACGCAGTCCCGCTAGTGCGCGGTTACCCAAGAAACAACGCGTACGCTGGGTTATCAGTCTCATCCCAATACCGATACCCCATCTCATCCAGCGCCTGCGGCAACCTGGCCTGCTCATCCGCCGGCACTTCCAGCGCGGCAAACACCCGCGCCTCGGCCGCGCCATGGTTGCGGTAATGGAACAGGCTGATGTTCCAGCGCTTGCCCAGCCGCTCCAGGAAACCTAACAGCGCCCCCGGCCGCTCGGGGAATTCGAAGCGCAGTACGCGCTCATCCGCCCCCGGCGCCGCATGCCCGCCCACGGTATGGCGCACATGCAGTTTGGCCAGCTCGTTGTCGGTCAGGTCGAGTACGCTGTAGCCCTGTTCGGCCAGGCTGGCCAGCAACTTTTCACGCGGGTCGTGCAGCGGGTGCGTCTGCACGCCTACGAACAGCCGCGCTTCCTTGCCCGGGTAATAGCGGTAGTTGAACTCGGTGATCTGCCGCTTGCCCAGCGCCTGGCAGAAGGCGCGGAAACTGCCGGGTTGCTCGGGGATGGTCACGGCGATGATCGCCTCACGCTGCTCACCCAGCTCGGCGCGCTCGGCCACATGGCGCAGGCGGTCGAAGTTGACGTTGGCGCCGGAATCGATGGCCACCAGGGTCCGGCCCTGCACGCCTTCGCGCGCCACGTACTTCTTGATGCCGGCTACCGCCAGGGCGCCTGAGGGCTCGGTGATGGAGCGGGTATCGTCGTAGATGTCCTTGATCGCCGCACACAGCTCGTCGCTGCTGACAGTCAACACCTCATCGACAAAGTGCCGGCACAGTTCAAAGCAGTGGGCCCCGACCTGGGCCACTGCCACGCCGTCGGCAAAGGTGCCGACCTGCGGCAGAATCACCCGCTCGCCGGCGGCCATGGCGGCCTGCAGGCAGTTGGAATCTTCCGGCTCGACACCGATCACCTTCACCTCGGGGCGCAGGTACTTCACATACGCGGCAATCCCCGCCACCAGCCCGCCGCCACCGACCGGCACGAAGATCGCGTCCAGCGCACCCGGCTGCTGACGCAGGATTTCCATGCCTACCGTGCCCTGGCCGGCGATCACGTCCGGGTCATCAAACGGCGGCACGAAGGTTGCGCCCTCGCTGTCGGCCAGGGTCAGCGCGTGGGCCAGCGCATGCGGGAAGCTTTCACCGTGCAGCACCACATGGCCACCCCGCGAACGCACACCTTCGACCTTCAGCGATGGCGTGGTGGTCGGCATCACGATGGTGGCTTTCAGGCCCAGATGCGAAGCCGCCAGGGCCACGCCTTGCGCATGGTTGCCCGCCGATGCGGTAATCACACCGCGCTCGCGCTGGGCTGTGGTGAGCCGCGACAGCCGGGTGTAGGCACCGCGGATCTTGAACGAGAACGTGGGTTGCAGGTCTTCGCGCTTGAGCAGCACCTGGTTGCCGAGGCTGGCAGACAGTGCCGGTGCCGCTTGCAGGGGCGTCTCGATGGCCAGGTCGTACACCGGCGCAGACAAGATGCGCCGCACCTGCTCCGACAACAGTTGCTGCGGGCTGAGCGGGGTACGTGGGCTGACGTTGAGGCTGGTCATCGGTGCAACTCCTTGGCTGTTTTCACGTTGCCCAGGAGTCGAAGAGTAAAAACCCGCCTCCAGGGCGGGTTTGGTGCACGTACGCGCTAGCCCGCCAAACTGATAATGGCGGTAATAATAATGGCGTTCACGTGCAGGAAAGTGTTCATGGGGTGGGAACTTATCCCGCCACGGGCGGGCGTGTCAACACTTGGCCTGCTGGGCAGACAGCGGCACATCGAACACCTTGTCGAAGCCCCACTGGAACACGAAGGCATAGACGAAGAAGAACACGAACAGCGCCAGGTTGGTCAGCAGCGCCGCCCACAGGCTGACATCCAGCCAGTACGCCACCAGCGGCAACAGCAGCACTACCAGCCCGCCTTCGAAGCCCAGCGCGTGCAACAACCGGCGCAGAAAGGTGCGTTCACGTTGTTGCTGGCGGGCTTCCCAGCGCTCGAAGGCCCAGTTGAAGGCCATGTTCCAGCTCATGGCGATGCCCGACATCAGGATCGACAGCACGGCCGATTGCGCCATACCGGCACCGAACGCCAGCTCCAGCGCCGGCGCCACGCAGGCCACGGCGATAGCCTCGTAGAGGATGGCCTGGACGATCTTGCGGGCCTTGCCTTGCATGGTTGGGTCTCCTTTTTTGCTTGCCATTGAAATGTTGTCGTTGTTGAGATCGAGCGCCGCCCGCGGGGCGCATCGCGAAGCGCTTGCCTTGGGATCTTCAGCGCCCTTGAGATCGAGCGCCGCCCGCGCGGCGCATCGCGGGGCGCTTGGCTTGGGATCTTCAGCGCCCTTGAGATCGAGCGCCGCCCGCGCGGCGCTTCGCGGGGCAAGCCCGCTCCCACATTTGTTGCAACGTACCATGGCCTGATAGGCCATAGTTGTTAGCCTTGGAGGCTCGACGAGGTTTTTCGGCTGGCACTGCTGCCGCCTCACCTCTCTTCAGTCATGCGCCAAGGCGGACAACCATGGCCTGACTGGAACGGCGCGTTGCAACAAATGTGGGAGCGGGCTTGCCCCGCGAAGCGCCGCGCGGGCGGCGCTCGATCTTCGCCTCACAACAAAACCCCAGCCAAGCGCCTGTCAGCCCTGACACCAATTCCCGACAAGCACTCTACCCCTCACATTGGACAACCCCTCCCTCGACTGCTTGTATCTATCCATTGCAAGCAACCCGAATTCGTACAACTTCGTCCAGGGAATCGTACGAGGAACAAGACGATGGCAAACACCGTCATGATGGTATTCGGTACCCGCCCAGAAGCGATCAAGATGGCCCCTCTGGCGAGGGTATTGCGCGAATGGCCGGACATCGACCTGCATATCTGCTCCACCGGCCAACACCGCGAGATGCTCGAGCAGGTGCTCACCGCTTTTGGCCTGAGCGTCGATCAGAACCTCAAGGTGATGACCCAGAACCAGACCCTCAACGGGCTGGCCCGTGACCTGCTGGACAAGATCGACAAGGCCTTCGAGAAGGTCAACCCGGATATCGTGCTGGTGCACGGCGACACCACCACCAGCTTCATTGCCGGCCTTGCAGCCTTCCACCGGCACATCCCCATCGGCCACGTCGAGGCAGGGTTGCGCACCGGCAACCTGCAGCAACCCTGGCCCGAGGAGGCCAACCGGCGCCTGACCGGGGTGATCGCCGACCTGCACTTCGCCCCCACCCGCAAAGCCCGCGACAACCTGCTGCGTGAAGGCGTACCGCTGGAGCACATCGAAGTCACCGGCAATACCGTTATCGATGCCCTGCTGTGGATGCGCGAATACCTGGCCCAAACGGCCTGGCACCCCTCGGCCGACTCACCCCTGCACACCCTGCGCGACGACCAGCGCATGGTGCTGATCACTGGCCATCGCAGGGAAAACTTCGGGGCCGGCTTCGAACGCATCTGCCTGGCCCTGGCCGAATTGGCCCTGCGTTACCCCGACGTGCAATTCGTCTACCCCGTGCACCTCAACCCGCAGGTACAGAAGGCCGTCTACGGCCTGCTTTCCGGCCGTGAAAACATCCATTTGGTGGCGCCGCAGGATTATCAGCATTTCGTCTGGCTGATGGACCGCGCCCACATCATCCTCACCGACTCCGGTGGCGTGCAGGAAGAAGCCCCCGCGCTGGGCAAACCCGTGCTGGTACTGCGCAAGGTGACCGAGCGCCCGTCGGTACTCGAAGGCGGCACGGTCAAGCTGGTCGGCACCCAGGCCGAGCGTATCGTCAAGGAAACCAGCCAGCTGCTTGACGATGAACAAGCCTACACGCGCATGGCCCGGGTATTCACACCGTTCGGCGACGGCCACGCCAGCGAGATCATCGCCGAACGCTTGAGCCTCTGGTTCGAGAAAACCACCCGTCAACAGGGTGACGCATGAGCCTGGCTTTCGTCGACTTCCTCACCTATGTGCTGTTCGGCCTGAAGATCCTGGCCATCATCCTTGCCAGCTTAATGTTCCTGCTCGGCCTCGATGACCTGTTCATCGACCTGTGCTACTGGTGCCGCAAGGTGGTGCGGCAAGTGCGCATCTACGACAAGTACGAAAAGGCTGACGAAAAACGCCTGTTCGAAGTGCCGGAAAAACCGCTGGCGATCATGGTCCCGGCCTGGAACGAAGTGGGTGTGGTCGGCGAAATGGCGCGCCTGGCGGCCTCGACCATCGACTACGAGAACTACCAGATCTTTGTCGGCACCTACCCCAACGACCCGCAAACCCAGGCCGACGTCGATGCCGTGTGCCTGCACTACCCCAACGTGCACAAAGTGGTCTGCGCGCGCCCCGGCCCGACCAGCAAGGCCGACTGCCTGAACAACATCATCGATGCCATCCTGCGTTTCCAGGAAGACGCACGCATCGAGTTCGCAGGCTTCATCCTGCACGACGCCGAGGACGTGATCTCGCCCATGGAGTTGCGGCTGTTCAACTACCTGCTGCCGGCCAAGGACATGATCCAGATCCCGGTGTACCCCTATGCGCCGGAATGGAAAGGCTTCACCGCCGGGCACTATGTGGACGAATTCGCCGAAAACCATGGCAAGGACGTGATCGTGCGCGAAGCACTCACCGGCCAGGTGCCCAGCGCAGGCGTCGGCACCTGCTTCAGCCGGCGCGCCATCAGCGCACTGCTCGAAGACGGCGACGGCATCGCCTTCGACGTGCAGAGCCTCACCGAAGACTACGACATCGGTTTTCGCCTGAAGCAAAAAGGCATGAAGTGCATCTTCGCCCGCTATTCGGTGACCGACCCGGCCCTGGCGCTAAAGCACGACTGGCGCTGGGGGATGAGCCGCGAGTTCTCCCAGGTGATCTGCGTGCGCGAGCATTTCCCGCGCGACTGGCAGCACGCCATTCGGCAGAAGTCGCGGTGGATCGTCGGCATCGTGTTCCAGGGCACCAGCAACCTTGGCTGGAGCCGCACGGGCGCACTCAACTACTTCCTCTGGCGGGACCGGCGCGGCCTGTTCGCCTACCTGCTGAGCTTTCTCGTCAACCTGTTGCTGCTGGTGTTGCTGGCCATGTGGCTGGTGACGGTGATCGCGCCGCAGTCCTGGCGGTTCATGTCGATCCTCAGTGACAGCTGGCTGCTCACCACCCTGCTCTGGCTCAACGGCCTGATGCTGATCAACCGGCTGTTCCAGCGCGGCTGGTTCGTTACTCGCTATTACGGCATCGGCGAAGGGTTGCTGTCGGCACCGCGCATGATGTGGAGCAACTTCGTCAATTTCTTCGCCAACCTGCGCGCGCTGCGCCAGGTCATGGAGATGGGCGATTCGCGCCGGGTAGCCTGGGACAAGACCACCCACGAGTTCCCCGCCCTCGCCTCGCCGGCCCGCACGCCACTGGGCCACCGCCTGGTCGAGAAAGGCTACATCAGCGAACAGCAGCTTGAGCAGGCCATCACCAGCCCGGTACGCCGGCGCCTGGGCCGCGAGCTGTTGCTGCGCGGCTGGCTGACCAGCGAGCAGCTGGTGCAGACCCTGGCCGAGCAACTGGACATGCCTTGGGCGCCGCTCAACCCGTTCAAGCTCGACGCAGAGCTGATCGCCCAACTGCCGCGCCGCCTGGCCACGCATTACGGCGTGCTGCCGGTGGCGCAAGACGGCAGTACGCTGGTGCTGGCCAGCGAGAGCCCGGTCAGCCAGGTGTCGCTGGGGGTGATCAGCCGTCAGCTCAAACGGCCCGTCCGTTGCCGCCTGGCGCCCCAGGGCCGCGTCACCCTGGGGCTGCGCTTGCACTACCCCAGCCCTTGGCAGCACGCCGAGACCCAGCAGATGCTCAAGGTGCTCGTACTGCACCAGGACAATGCCGAGCTGATCGAACAGGTCAGCACTCACCAGGTCATGCTCGGTGCCCTGCTGCAGGTGCGCGGCATGGTTCCGCCGACCTTGTTCAACCAGGCACTGATCGACTTCGACCCCGAGCAGCAGAGCCTTGGCGAGCACCTGATCGCGCGCGGCATCATCACCGAGCACGTGCTGCAGCAGGCGCTCGCCGAGCAGGCCAGCGAACAGCAGGCCGCCTTTGACCTGATCAGGGAGGTGGCATGAAGCCGCGTTTCACCCTCACCTTCACCGGCCTGTTGCTGTGCTCCACCGCCCTGCCCACGCTGGCCGCGCCCATGACGGACTTTCAGCGTTTCACCAGCTACCCGTTCATGGAGCGCAGTTACCGCGAAGCGAAAAAGGACAACTGGGCCGAGGTCGAACGCCTCACCCGCCATGTGCTGGGCCGCGTGCCGAACAATGACGAGGCGCGCGCCTTGCTGGTGGAGGCACTCGCCCACCAACGCCGCTACAAAGAGGCACAAGCCCTGGCCGAGCAACTCGATGGCCCCGAGCATGCCGATGCCTTGCTGCAGCTGCGCCTGACCTGGATCGAACAGGACCCACCGCCCGCCAGCCAGGTTGAAAGCTGGCTGGCTACGGCCGACGGCATGCAGCGGGTACGGCTGTGGCAGGCCTACAGCCTGAGCCTGGCCAAGTTCGGCGGTGCCGGCAAAGCCCTGCAATGGCTCAGCCAGTTACCACCCCGTGACGATGGCCAGGTGCTGCGCCTGGCCCGGGCCAACTTCGCCGAACAGTTGCGCAACTGGAAAGAGACCATCGAACAGCTGCAGCCGTTGGCCGAAAAAGGCCAGCTGCCAGCTGAAGACTGGCAGCGCCTGGCCAATGCCTATGTCCAGCAAGTGGATGAAAAGGGTCTGACACGGTTGCTGCAAAGCGCGCCCTCCCCTGAAGTCGCCAACCAGACCCGGCTGGCCATGGCCAACCGAGCCATCGCCGTGGGCCATAACCAGCAGGCGCAACGCTGGCTGCAAAGCCTCCCTGCCGAGCAGCTGCAACAGCCCGAACAACGCCAGCAACTGTGGGAACTGGCCCGTGAAGGCGACGATGCACCGTTGCTGCGGCGACTGAGCAACGAACTGCAGCGCCCGTGCCTGGAAACGGTCGACTGGCTGTCGCGGCATGACCCGGATGTCGCCCGTGAGCAGCTCAAAAGCTGCCCCGCCGCCGTCGACCCCCGCGCCTACGCCATCCTCAAGCAGCGCCTTTACGGCGACCCCGTGCAACCGCCACAACCGCGCACGGCCGCCGAATGGGAGCAACGCTACCGCCAGAGCGGTAACCTGGCCGCACTTGAACAGGCAACCTTCCTGCTGGTAAAGCAGGGCCACAGCGAACGTGCACGAAGCCTTATTGAGCAGGCCTACGACCGCCGTAAGGGCCGGCTGACGCCCTCGCTGCTGCAGCGCCTGGGCAATTTTTACGCGCGTGACGACGGGCCGCTGGACAGCCAACGGATACTGGGCCTGATCCCACGCGTCGATACCCAAACACGCGCCCAGCTGCTCGCGCGCCTGGCCGAGGCCGGCCAGTGCGACGCCGTACACCAGGCTGTCCCGGCCAACCCAAGCGAAGCTGGCCAGTACCGTGCTCTGGGCCGTTGCGCCATGCCCGAGCAGCCCGGTGCAGCAGTGGTCTACTACCAGGCCGCTGAACGCCTGGGCGACAGCGGCAACCGCTTACCGCTGGCCTACGCCCTGGAAGCCGCCGGCGACTCCACAGCCGCCCTGCCGATCTGGCGCAGCCTGCCCGACAGCGCCTGGACCGACAACGCCCGCCTGACCGCCGCCGCTGGCGCCTTGCACGCAGGCGACCCACAGGCCGCGCGCCGCTACTGGGACGCCGCTGCGCACAACAGCGCCGACGACTGGGCCTTGGGCGCCGCGATCGCCCAGCGCCAGGGCGACCTGCAGGCAGCGCTTGGCTTCCAGCGTCAGGCCCTGGCGTACAACCCGCGTGCCGACCACTACTACGCAGCCGCCAGCACCGCGCAACTGGCCGGCGACAGCGCCCAGAGCACGGCCTGGCTGGCCGAGGCGCTACGCCTGGCGCCGGACCAGCCCCGCTACCGCGCCGACTACGGCATGCGCCTGGCCGGTTCGCCCGACAAGGCCCAGCGCCGCCAGTCGATCCCTTATCTGCAAAGCGCCACGCGCGATTTTCCGGAGGACTACCGCCTCGGCGAAACCCTCGCTCTGCGTTACGACGAAGCCGAAGACAGCGCCTCTGCCCGCCGCGAGCTGCGCCGGATCATCGACGTGGAGCAGCACCTGGTCGACGGTGACGATGAATATGGCAGCCTCGAAGCGCGCAAGTACCGCCAGCGACGCGCTCACGAAACCCTGTCGCGCCGCGACAGCGTCACCCTGGCCAGCACCTGGTCGCCAGCCGGCACCTCGACCAACGACAAATTCCTCGACACCGGCCAGCGCAGTGGCAGCGCTCGCCGGGCACAGTCGCAGAACGTGCAGTTGGCCATGTGGGACCACGCACTGGGCGACGAGCCCAGCCGCAATGGCAGCACCTTGTCGGTGTACGGCCGCGTGCTTTTCGGCGGCCAGAGCCGCACCGACTACGCGCAAAGCATGGGCACTGGCGTCGGCCTGCGCTACAAGCCGCTGGGCCAGGCCAACCTCAACCTGTATGCCGAGCTGTATCACCAACGCCAGATCGACGCCGAGCATTACAGCGGGCTGAGCCTTGGCGAGCTGCTGAGCCCGGCCAAGGTCGGCGGCAATTGGGGCGATTTGCGCCACAACGCCGAATCGAGCAACGACTTGCTGTTGCGCGCGACAGCCTCATTCCTCGACCAAGGCGACTGGCGTAACGACTGGCGGGTTGACGAGGACGACTGGAACGAGCGCTTTTTGTATCTGGACGCCGCCTGGTGGACCCGCGCCGGCGACCATGCCTGGTTGTCGCGCTACCAGCAGGGGCATGCCTGGAAGCTGCCTGGCACCTCGCCGCAAACCCTGATGCCTTATGGCTTCCTCGAATTTGCCAGCCAGGACCCGAGCAATGACTGGCGCCAGGACGCCCGGGCAGGCGTGGGTGTGCGTTGGCAATGGTGGTTCGACGACGACCGTTACAACGCCTACCGCGGCTCGCTGAAAGTGCGCGCCGAGTACCAGCAGTCGCTGGGTGGCAACCTCTACGAGCGCGCCAACGGCGTGCTGGTGGGCGCGGAGATGACCTTCTGATGCGTACCTTCCTGGCAATCTGCATGCTTGCCCTGTGCCTGCCGGCCATGGCCGACCAGCGGCTGTTCTACCAACCCCTGAACCGCGACGCCGCGGTCAGCCCAGGCCAGTGGCAGCAACTGTGGCGCGCCACCGCAGCGCACGGCGGCAAGACCCTGATCGTGCAGTGGAGCGCCTACGGTGACAGCGATTTCGGCGGCGCCCAGGGGTGGCTGGCCAACAGCCTGCGCGAAGCCCGCGCGCAGGGGTTGGAGCTGGTGCTCGGCCTGTACATGGACCCGGCCTACTACCAGCGCCTCGAAGCGCTCGACGGGGATGGCCTGAACAGCTACTGGAAAGCGCAGCTGGGCCGCTCACTGAGCCACTACCAGCAGGTGCGCAAGGACTGGAACCTGGAGGTAGCCGGCTGGTACCTGCCAATGGAGCTGGACGATCTGCACTTTCGTGACCCCGCACGCCGTGAAGCACTGTACGGCCAGTTGCAGGCGTTCAACCGGCAGTTGGACAAGCCGCTGCACATCAGTGCGTTCAGTGCCGGCACGCTGGCACCGCGGGTCAACGCCGCGTGGCTGGAGCAACTGGTGGGGTTGGGTTTGACTGTGTGGTGGCAGGACGGTGCCGGGACTGGGCGCTTGCCGCCGTTGGTGCGCCAGGGGTACGAACAGGCCCTGCCGTGCCGGGTCGGGGTGGTGCGTGAGGCCTTTCGCCAGGTGAGCGCGCCGGGGCAGGCGTTTCGGGCCGAGCCGGCCTCGCCCAGGCTGACGGGTGGGTGCCATGCCGAAGCGGTGTTTGCCCTGCGCTACCGGCCGTGGGCTCGGGGTATCCTGCCGCAGAATTGAGTCGTCTGTTAGGGCCTCATCGCGGGCAAGCCCGCTCCTACAGGTCGACCACCGCCCTTGGGTCAGCAATTATCCCGTAGGAGCGGGCTTGCCCGCGATGAGGCCGGCACTGACAAAGCACTCCTCAACAGGGCCAGATCAATGTTCAAGACCATCGAGGAATACGTGCGCCAGCAAGTGGCCCCTGCCGCCCTGCGCGCCGAATTTCGCCAGCATGAATACGACACCGCTCGACGCTTCTGCCATCTGATCTTCTGCCTCAGCATCGCTGTCTGGCTGCTCTTCGACCTGATGGTCAGCTACCTGGGCAACCAAGGTTTCACCTGGCTTTCAGGCCTGTTCCTGGCGCTGATGTGCAGCCTCACCGTGGTCCTGGGTTTTACCCGCAAGACCCACCACTTCGATGTGCTCAACCTGCTGTTCATAGCCGTCATCACCTTGGGCATGCGCCTGGTCATCGAAGGCATCCCGATCGCCCTTCGCCCGGTCTGGCTGGTGCTCGGCACCTCCACCGTGCTGTACAGCGTCTCGGTGCTGCCGGTACGGCGCTGGTCGTTCTTCTGCGCCATGGCCATCACCTGGACCATGCTGAACCCGTTCTATGACACCAACATCGACCTGGACGACCTTGAAGCAGCCATGTTGGTGAGCTATGCGGTGTTCCTCAGCGGCCTGGTGATCTACAGCTACCTGCGCATCCGCCAGGCCAAGCTGCACAATTTCTACATGTCCAAGTTGCTGCTGGAACAGGCCTACGTCGATGTGCTCACCGAAATCCCCAACCGCCGCTCGTTCATGGCCAAGGCTCAACGCCAGTTGCAGCAGGCACCACCCGGGCAGTGGCTGGCGATGATCGACATCGACAATTTCAAGAAGGTCAACGACCGCTACGGGCATGACGTCGGCGATGAGGTGCTCAAACGCGTGGCCGTGCACATCAAGGCATCGATGGCGGGCCATGAGTTCGCAAGGCTCGGCGGCGAGGAATTTGCGATCTTCCTGCACGGGCTGGATCAGCAAGCCGCCGAGCGCCAGGTTGAATCGTTGTGCAAGCGGGTGCGCGAAGACCTGGGTGCGCACCCGGTGACGATCAGCATCGGGCTGGCCGAGGTGGGCAGCGCAGATACCCTGACCATGGCGCTGGTCAAGGCCGACCAGGCGTTGTACCAGGCCAAGCACACCGGCAAGGACCGCTTCGTGTTGTGGACTAGCCGGCTGGCAGCCGAATCCTGAACTGCGCCCCACCCAGCGCCGACTGCGCCACGGTAAGCGTTCCGCCCTGGCCCTCGATGGCCCTTCTGCTGATCGCCAGGCCCAGGCCGAAGCCGCCGGTATTGCGGTCGCGGCTGCGGTCCAGGCGGTAGAACGGCTGGAAGATCCGCTCGCGCTCCTGCACCGGGATGCCGATGCCGTCGTCCTCGACGGTCAGCAGGCAGGCGCCGTCCGCCTCCAGGCGCAAGCGCAGCAGCAGGCTCTGGTCGCAATAGCGCATGCCGTTGCGCACCAGGTTCTGCACCGCGCGGGCGGTCAGCCGTGGGTCGAGCACGAAGCGCGGCAGATCGCCTTCGGCGCGCACCTCCCACTGGATGCCACGGCTGTCGAGTTCTTCGGCAAAGCCGCCGAGCACGCTGTCGACCAGTTCCAGCAATGACACCTCGACCCGCTCGCGGGCCTGGTCGGCGTTGTACAGCCGGCTGTAGGACAGCAGCTCGAGCACCAGTTCGTCCAGCTCACGCACATGCCCGACCAGCTCCAGCAGGCGCTTGCGGCTGCTGGACGGCACTTCGTCAAACAACAGCACCAGGCCGAAATCCAGCCGCGTGAGCGGCGTGCGCAGTTCATGGGACACCGCATTGAGCAGCTCGCGCTGCTGGTTGACGTGGCGCTCGAGGTCGCTGGCCATGGTGTCGAATACCCCGGCCAGCTCACCGATGTTCGAATGCGGCGAGATATGCGTGCGCTCGGCCATCTGCCCCTGGCCCAGGCGCCTGGCGGTTTCCTTGAGGCGCTCCAGGTCGCGCCAGTGCGGCCACACCCACAGCAGCAGGCAGCCGAGCATGGCGGCGCCGATCAGCACCGTCACGCCCCACGACAGCACATTGATGTCCAGTGGGTCTGGCGGCGCGTGCAGGCTCACCAGCCAGCCTTGTTCCAGCGGGGCCAGCACGGTTTGGTAGTAACCCCAGTCGCCAATGCGCACTGCGTACAGGCCGTGCTCCAGGCGTGCCTGCTCCTGCGGGCTCAAACCTGCCTGGTCGGTGCGCAGCAGCGTCACCTGCAGCGGCGCGAATGCCTTGGCCAGGTCCTGCTCCACCGCAGGCCACTGCTCGCGCGGGGCCTGGCGGAACTGGCGGACGATCAGCGATTGCACCCCCTTGGCCTGGTCCAGGTTATAGGCCATGAAGCGGTCATGGAACAGGCCGACGATGGTGTCCGGGATCAACAGCAGCGCACCGGCGTAAGCGACGATGATCAGCAGGTACAGGCGCACCAGAATCTTCAGCATGCGGTATCAGCACTCCCATTCGACGCGGCTGAACAAGTAGCCCTTGCCCCACACGGTCTTGATCTTGCGCGCCTCGCCGGCGCTGTCGTCGAACTTGCGGCGCAGCTTGGAGATGGCCACGTCCACCGAGCGGTCGGTGCCGTTGAACTCGATGCCACGCAATTGCTGGAGAATGCGGTCGCGGCTGAGCACTTCGCCGGCATTGCGGGCCAGCACCACCAGCAGGTTGTACTCGCCGCTGGACAGCTCCACCTCTTCGCCGCGCCAGCTGACCACGCGCTCGGCCAGGTCGATACGCAAACCGCCGACCAGGATCTGCTCGCTGTCCAGGCGCGGCTCGTGCACGCTGCTGCGGCGCAGCAAGGTGCGTACACGTGCCAGCAGCACGCGCGGTTCGCAGGGTTTGGTCACATAATCGTCGGCGCCCATCTCCAGGCCCAGCACCTGGTCGTGGCTATCGTCGCGGGCCGTGAGCATCAGGATCGGCAGGCTTTGTGATTCCTGGCGCAGCAGGCGGCACACCTGCAGGCCGTCGATGCCCGGCAGCATCAGGTCGAGGATGACCAGGTCCGGTTTGTCCTGGCGGAACGCCTCCAGCACATGATCGCCCCGGGCGATCACCCGCACATGGAAGTCATTGCGTTGCAGGTAGCTGGCAATGAGCTCGGACAGGGCACTGTCGTCTTCGACCAGAAGAAGGTTTGGCATAAGCGCTTGGACACAAGGGGAAAGACCGGCAGGATATAGAATCCCGCCCGCAGACAGGATTGTTCTTCACACTTTTTCACACTCGCCCTACACAGCTTAACAGGCGCTCAGGCAACCTCTGCCTTAGCATACGCACGGTCATCATCGGAAGATCCGTATGCCTATCATGTTTACCCATCGCCTGCGCCCTTTGGCGCTTCTGGCACTGCTTACCCTGTCCCTGGCCGGTTGTGGCGACGACGCCGGGAAGGACGAGCAGGCACCCACGCCCCACGTCGGGGTAGAAACCCTGCAGTTGCAGCCGCTGGCGATCAGCACCGAACTGAGCGGGCGCATTCTGGCACCGCGCACGGCCGAAGTGCGTGCGCGGGTCGCCGGCGTGGTGCTCAAGCGTGTTTACCGCGAGGGCAGCGACGTCAAGCAAGGCGACGTGCTGTTCCTCATCGACCCGGCACCGTTCAAAGCCGACCACGACAGCGCCCGGGCCACCCTGGCCAAAGCCCAGGCCAACCTGTACCAGGCGCGCCTGCAGGAACAGCGCTACCGCGACCTGGTGGATGACAAGGCCGTCAGCCGCCAGGAATACGACAACGCCCGGGCCGCCTTCCTTCAGGCTGACGCCGAAGTGGCCGAGGCCAAGGCTGCACTGGAGCGGGCCCGCCTGAACCTGGGCTACGCCACCGTCACGGCGCCGATCGCCGGGCGCATCGGCCGTGCGCTGGTCACCGAAGGTGCCCTGGTGGGGCAGAACGAGACCACGCCGCTGGCCACCATCCAGCAACTGGACCCGATCCATGCCGACGTCACCCAGTCGACCCGCGAGCTCAACACCCTGCGCCGCGCCTTGCGCGCGGGCGAACTGCAGCAGGCCGGCAACGGCGAGGCGCGTGCCACGTTGATCCAGGATGACGGCAGTGCCTACCCGTTGCCCGGCAAGTTGTTGTTCTCCGACATCAGCGTCGACCCGAGCACCAACCAGATCACCCTGCGCAGCGAGTTCCCCAACCCGGACCTGGACCTGCTGCCCGGCAGCTATGTGCGCGTACGCCTGGAGCAGGCCGTGCAGCCCAAGGGCATCAGCGTGCCGCAGCGCGCCATCCTGCGCGACAGCGCTGGCGTACCGAAGGTGCTGGTGGTCGACGCGCAGGCGCGCATCAGCGAACGCCAGGTGGTCCTCGGCAACGCCCAGGGCGACCGCTGGATCGTCAGCGAAGGCCTTGCAGCCGGTGACCGCGTGGTGGTCGAAGGCCTGCAACACGTCAAGGCCGGTGACCAGGTGCAGGTCGACGCCAGCCAGAACACCCAGCCCATCGCCCAGCACAACGGCCAATGAGGGCCTGACCCATGCCGCAATTCTTCATCGACCGCCCGGTGTTCGCCTGGGTGGTCGCGTTGTTCATCCTGCTGGCCGGCGCGCTGGCCATCCCGCAGTTGCCGGTGGCCCAGTACCCCAACGTGGCGCCGCCGCAGGTGGAAATCTATGCCGTGTACCCGGGCGCCTCGGCGGCGACCATGGACGAGAGCGTGGTCAGCCTGATCGAGCAGGAGCTCAACGGCGCCGACAACCTGCTGTACTTCGAGTCGCAGAGCAGCCTGGGTAGCGCCACCATCACCGCCACCTTCGAACCGGGTACCCACCCCGATCTGGCCCAGGTCGATGTGCAGAACCGTCTCAAGGTGGTCGAGTCGCGCCTGCCGCGCCCGGTCACCCAGCAGGGCCTGCAGGTGGAAAAGGTCTCCACCGGCTTCCTGCTGCTTGGCACCCTGACGTCCGAGGACGGCACGCTCGACGAAACCGCGCTGTCGGACATTCTGGCGCGCAATGTGATGAACGAAATCCGCCGCCTCAAGGGCGTCGGCAAGGCCCAGCTGTACGGTTCCGAACGGGCCATGCGTATCTGGATCGACCCGGCCAGGCTGATCGGTTTCAACCTGACGCCCAATGACGTGGCCGAGGCCATCGCTGCGCAGAACGCCCAGGTCGCACCCGGCAGCATCGGCGACCTCCCCGCCCGCAGCACCCAGGAGATCACCGCCAACGTGGTGGTCAAGGGCCAGCTCAGCACCCCTGAGGAGTTTGCCGCGATCGTGTTGCGGGCGAACCAGGACGGCTCGACCGTGACCATCGGCGATGTTGCCCGGGTCGAGATCGGCGCCCAGGAGTATCAGTACGGCACGCGCCTGAACGGCAAGCCGGCCAGTGCCTTCAGCGTGCAGCTGGCGCCGGGCGCCAACGCCATGGAAACCGCCACGCTGGTGCGGGCGAAGATGCAGGAGCTGTCGCGCTACTTCCCCGAAGGGGTCAAGTACGACATCCCTTACGACACCTCGCCGTTCGTCAAGGTGTCGATCCAGCAGGTCATCAGTACCCTGTTCGAAGCCATGCTGCTGGTGTTCGCGGTGATGTTCCTGTTCTTGCAGAACCTGCGCTACACGCTGATCCCGACCCTGGTGGTGCCGGTGGCGCTGATGGGCACCTTCGCCGTCATGCTGGCGCTGGGCTTCTCGGTCAACGTGCTGACCCTGTTCGGCATGGTGCTGGCCATCGGCATCCTGGTGGACGACGCCATCGTGGTGGTGGAAAACGTCGAGCGGATCATGGCCGAAGAAGGCCTGCCGCCCAAGGAGGCCACGCGCAAGGCCATGGGCCAGATCAGCGGCGCCATCGTCGGCATCACCCTGGTGCTGGTGGCGGTGTTCCTGCCCATGGCGTTCATGAAGGGTTCGGTGGGCGTCATCTACCAGCAGTTCTCACTGTCGATGGCGGTGTCGATCCTGTTCTCGGCGTTCCTGGCTCTGAGCCTGACGCCGGCCCTGTGCGCTACCCTGCTCAAGCCCCTGGCCAAGGGCGAGCACCACGAGCGCACAGGGTTCTTCGGCTGGTTCAACCGGCGTTTCGAGGCCATGAGCAACGGCTACGAGCGCTGGGTCGTCAATGCACTCAAGCGCAGCGGTCGTTACCTGCTGGTGTATGGCGTGCTACTGGCCGTGCTGGGTTATGGCTTCAGCCAACTGCCCACGGCGTTCCTGCCCACCGAGGACCAGGGCTACACCATCACCGACATCCAGCTGCCGCCGGGTGCCAGCCGCATGCGCACCGAGCAGGTGGCCGCGCAGATCGAGGCGCATAACGCCGAAGAGCCTGGCGTGGGCAACACCACGGTGATCCTCGGGTTCAGCTTCTCGGGCAGTGGGCAGAACGCCGCGCTGACCTTCACCACCCTGAAGGATTGGTCCGAACGCGGCGCTGACGACAGTGCCCAATCGATTGCCGACCGCGCCAGCGCAGCGTTTTCGCAGATCAAGGATGCGGTGGCGTTCTCGGTGCTGCCGCCGCCCATCGACGGCCTGGGTGAATCCACCGGGTTCGAGTTCCGCCTGCAGGACCGCGGTGGCATGGGCCATGCCGCGCTGATGGCCGCCCGTGACGAACTGCTGGCCGGTGCCCGCAAGAGCAAGATACTGGTCAATGTGCGCGAGTCATCGCTGGCCGAAAGCCCGCAGGTGCAGCTGGAGATCGACCGCCGCCAGGCCAACGCGCTGGGCATCTCGTTTGCCGATATCGGCGCGGTGCTGGACACCGCAGTGGGCTCCAACTACGTCAACGACTTCCCCAACCAGGGCCGCATGCAGCGGGTGGTGGTGCAGGCCGAAGGCGACCAGCGCAGCCAGGTCGAGGACTTGCTGAAAATCCACGTGCGCAACAGCAGCGGCAAGATGGTCCCGCTGGCTGCCTTCGTCCAGGCCCAGTGGGTCAGCGGCCCGGTGCAGCTGACCCGCTACAACGGCTACCCGGCCGTGTCGATTTCCGGCGAGCCGGCGGCCGGCTACAGCTCGGGCGACGCCATGGCCGAGGTTGAACGCCTGGTCGCGCAGTTGCCGGCCGGCGCCGGCCTGGAATGGACGGGCCTGTCGCTGCAGGAACGCCTGTCCGGCAGCCAGGCGCCGCTGCTGATGGCGCTGTCGCTGCTGGTGGTGTTCCTGTGCCTGGCGGCGTTGTACGAAAGCTGGTCGATCCCCACCGCCGTGCTGCTGGTGGTGCCGCTTGGCGTGCTGGGTGCGGTGCTGGCGGTAACCCTGCGCGGCATGCCCAACGACGTGTTCTTCAAGGTCGGCCTGATTACCCTGATCGGCCTGTCGGCGAAGAATGCCATCCTTATCATCGAGTTCGCCAAGAGCCTGGTGGACCAGGGTGTGGACGCTGTCGACGCCGCCATCCAGGCTGCCCGCCTGCGCCTGCGGCCGATTGTCATGACTTCGCTGGCGTTCATCCTCGGCGTAGTGCCACTGGCCATCGCCACCGGTGCCAGCTCGGCGAGCCAGCAGGCGATCGGTACCGGGGTAATCGGCGGGATGCTCAGCGCCACCTTGGCGGTAGTGTTCGTGCCGGTGTTCTTTGTGGTGGTGATGCGCCTGGCCGAGCGCCGCCGCAAGCGGGCCGATGGCGGCGCGCAAGCTATCGACGCTCAATAAAAGCCGGTGGGGTTGCCCTGTAAGGGCACCCCCGGCCAGCCTGGACAATTGCGCTGCAGCGTGGGAGGGTGCGGTCCTTGCACTTCAGGAATCGACACAATGCCCACCCTGCCCTCCTTTTCTGCATTGATCCTCGCTGGCGGCCGCGGCCAGCGCATGGGCGGCCGTGACAAAGGGTTGGTGCCGTGGCGTGGCGAACCGCTTGTGGCGCATGTGCAGCGCGTGGTGCGGGCGCTCAGCGATGACGTGGTGATCTCCTGCAACCGCAACCAGGATCTTTATCGCCCGTTTGCCGATCAGCTGGTATCCGACGCTGAAGTGGGCTTCCCCGGGCCGTTGGCCGGCGTCATTGCCGGGCTGGCAGTGGCGCGGCATGAATGGGTGGTGGTGCTGGCCTGTGATGCGCCATTGATTGACCAGGGGTTGATCGAGGAATTGCTACAGCTGGCGGTGGCCAATGACAGTGCCGCCATGGTGCGCCAGGGTGGGTATTGGCAGCCGATGTTCAGCGTGCTGCCGCGCAGGTTGCTGCCGGTGCTTGAGCAGGCCTGGGCGGCGGGTGAGCGGAGTTTGCAAAAGGCGCTGTTGCTTGAGCCGGTGCAGGGGCTGGAGTGTGCCGAGGATGATCGGCGGTTGAGCAACTTCAATAGCCCCGACCTGCTGCAGGGCTGAGCTAGCGACTGCCTGTACCGGCCCTATCGCCGGCAAGCCGGCTCCCACAAGGTTCTTTTACGCAAGCCTCAGGCGTTGCGCATTACCTGTGGGAGCCGGCTTGCCGGCGATAGGGCCACCGAATGCGACATATCAACCACCAGCCAGCTCTTCGACACTGATCTCGCGCATCCTGAACTTCTGCACCTTGCCCGTCACCGTCATCGGGAACTCGTCGACAAAGCGGAAATGCCGGGGCACCTTGAAGTGCGCGATGCGCGCCCTCGCCCACTCGCGCAGTTGCTCCTCAGTGACGGGATGCCCGGGGTGCAGCCGCACCCAGGCGACGATCTCCTCGCCATACTTGCTGCACGGCACGCCGATCACCTGCACATCCGCGACTGCCGGGTGGGTGAAGAAGAACTCCTCCAGTTCACGCGGGTAAATATTCTCGCCACCGCGGATGATCATGTCCTTGCTGCGCCCGACAATGCGCACATACCCCTGCTCGTTCATCACCGCCAGGTCACCGGTGTGCATCCAGCCTTCATCGTCAATGCTTTCAGCGGTGGCCTTGGGGTTGTTCCAGTAGCCCAGCATCACGCTGTAACCCCGGGTGCACAGCTCGCCGATTTCGCCGCGCGGCACGCTGTTGCCGTCGGCATCGATCACCTTGTTCTCCAGCCGTGGCTGGGTGCGGCCGACGCTGGTGACGCGGCGCTCCAGGTCGTCGTTGGCGCCGGTCTGCAGTGACACCGGGCTGGTTTCGGTCATGCCGTAGGCGATCTGCACTTCGGCCATGTGCATCTCGTCGATCACCCGGCGCATCACCTCGATCGGGCAGGTGGCGCCGGCCATGATGCCGGTGCGTAGGCTCGACAGGTCGAAAGCGCTGCGCTGTGGGTGGTCCAGTTCAGCGATGAACATGGTCGGCACGCCATACAGGGCGGTGGCCTTTTCTTCCGCCACGGCGCGTAGCGTGGCCAGCGGGTCGAACGCATCGTTGGGGTAGATCAGGGTGCTGCCGTGGGTCATGCAGCCCAGGTTGGCCATGACCATGCCGAAGCAGTGGTACAGCGGCACCGGGACCACCAGGCGGTCGTGCTCGGTCAGGCCCAGGCTCTCGCCGACCATGTAGCCGTTGTTGAGGATGTTGCTGTGGCTGAGCGTCGCGCCCTTGGGAAAGCCCGTGGTGCCCGAGGTGTACTGAATGTTGATCGGGTCGCCAGGCTGCAACTGTGCCTGGCGTTCGGCCAGCGCTTCGGCGCTGACGGCAGCGGCGCGGGCCTGCAGGTCGTGCCAGGCGAGAAAGCCAGGTGGCGGCGTGACGGCCAGGCTGACGACCCCGCGTAGCGCTGGGAAGCGCTCGCAGTTCAGCCCGCCGGGGTGCCCTTTGGCCAGGCCAGGGACCAGGCCCGACAGCATGGCGTGGTAGTCGGACGTCTTGAAGGCATCGGCGCAGATGACCCAGCGGCAGCCCGACTGACCGAGCGCGTAGTCGAGTTCGCTTGCGCGGTAGGCCGGGTTGATGTTGACCAGGATTGCCCCGACCTTGGCGCTGGCGAACTGGGTGATGCACCATTCGGCGCAGTTCGGTGCCCAGATGCCGAGCCGGTCGCCAGGTTGGACGCCCAGGGCCATGAGGGCGCGGGCATGCTGGTCGACGGCGTCGGCGAGTTGCCGCCATGTGTAGCGCAGGGCCTGGTGGCGAACCACCAGGGCTTCGCGGTCGGGGAAGCGGGCGACGGTGGTGTCAAAGGCGTCGCCGATGCATTGGGTGAGTAAGGCCTTGCCCTGATCGCCCTGGGAGTAGCTTGGCTGGGTCATGGGTGCGCTCTTGTTGTTTTTGTGGTGCCGAATCGGGCCCTATCGCCGGCAAGCTGGCTCCCACAATGACCGGGGTGTCGCATGGTCCTGTAGGAGCGGGCTTGCCCGCGAAGAAGCCAACACAAAATTACCTGACAAACACCTGCGGCGTGGTGGTCGACATATCGCCACCGGGCAGCTTGATATTCTTCACCTTCTCCAGTGTTTGCGGGTCGAACACCGCCAGGTCATTGAAGGTGCCGCCCAGGTACAACTTGTCGCCCTTCATGTCGAAGGTCACGCAGTAGTAGGTGTGCTCAAGGTTAGCCGCCTTGATCAGCTTGCGCTCTTTGATGTCATAGCGCGCCAGGCGGTTGAGCACGCCGTAGATCTGGTTCGGGTCCTTCGGCGAACGCAGGCCGGTGAAGTACAGCTCGGTCAGGTCGGCGAACTCCTGGGTGTGGGTCTTGCCGGTCTTGAGGTCCACGCTCAGGTAGCCGTACAGCAGCTCGGCGGTGTTGGGGTCTTGTTTCTCGTCCTTGAACCTGGCGATGGTGTACAGCATCGAGAACTCGTGGCGCGGGCTCTGATGCGGCCAGAAGTACAGCACGTCCGGGGCGCTGTAGCCTTTGCGGTTCCAGTTGCGCAGCGGCAAGGCCACCTCGTACTTGCCGGTGTTCACGTCCATCTTGTAAATGTCGGGGCCGGCGACGAACAGGCTGCCGTCATCGGCGGCGCGCATCAGGTATACCTGGCGTGGCATCGGGAAGGTGCGCACTGGCTTGGCGCCTACTCCGTCGGCGGTGCGGAACACTTCGAGGCGCGGTGGCTTGACCACGTAACGGTCGTTCAAACGCTGGCTGGGGTTGACCGTGGCGTACACCTCTTTGCCGTCCGGGCTGATGGCGAACGAGTACATCGACTTGCCGACTTCGCCTGGCACGCTGGACAGGTTGGCGTGGAAGGTGGTCTTGCAGGTGTCCAGGTCGATACCGTAAATGTCGGCGTAGTGGTTGTTGAGTATGTAGGCGGTACGGTTGTCCGGCGCCATCATCGCGGTGCCCGGGCCGAACGCGTCGGGCAGGCGGCAGCTTTTATACAGCGTGTCGCTGGCCACATCGACCACGTGCAGGTTGTTCGGGTAGTTGGTGGCGATCAGGTATTCGTTGCCGGCCTTCAGGGCAGGCGCGGCGTCATCGGCCTGTACCGCCCAGGCGCAGGCCGTGGCGGCGACGGTGAGCGCGAGCTGCGCGCAGAGTCCAGGTTTCATGCGGTTTCCCCTTGTCATTCTTGTTGGGCCGGTCACTTGTCTTTTGGGAACACGGTGCCGAGGTTGCGCCAGTCGTCCTGCGAGTTGGTCGCCTGGGCGTTCCAGTCCTGGTAGGTGCTCATCATGTCCGGCACCTGGGCTGGCCACCAGCAAGGGTCGGAGCAGCCATAAAGGTCGGCCTCCATCGGCTGGCACAGCGAGCTGACCCCGCCAAAGGCGTCCACTTCCCAACCCGGGTCGGTGGTGGCGGTGCAGCCGGCCACTGCGCTCATTGCCATGACTTCTTCGACGCGGTCTTCGGCAGCGGCCTGCTCGAGGATGCGTGCCTTGTTGTTCAGGGGCTTCAAGTGCTTCATGTCAGTGGGCCTTGCGCGGAGTGATATAGCGGTCGATGAAGGCCGGGTTGGCGGCCATGATGCGGCTGTAGACTTCGATGCCGAAGTCGACCCAGTCACGCATCAGTTCGCAATAGTGGTAGGTCGGGTGCTGCGGGTCGCCGTAGCGTGCGTAGCTTTCGTGGTAGCAGCCGCCGGAGCACAAGTTGCGGATGCGGCAGCTGTCGCAGCCGGTGTTGCTGCGGTCCAGGCGCTGGGACAGGAAGTCATTGAGCTGCGCCTGCTTCACGCCCTGGTGCACGTTGCCGAAGGTCGGCAGGCTGGAGCCGGTGAAACGGTGGCACAGGTTCAGTTCGCCCTCGTGGTCCACCGCCAGCATTTTCAGCCCGGCGCCGCACGGCAGAGCTTTCTTGTGGCCTTCGTGGATATCGGTGATCAACTGGTGCAGGTTGGAAAAACCGATGTTGCGGTGTTCCAGGGCGGCCTCCAGGTAGCGCCGGCCGAGGGCTTTCATGTTGGCGAAAACCGCGATCAGCTCCTCGCCGGTGAGGTTGAAGTCGGCCATGTCGCCCGAGGTCACCGGGGCGAAGCCCACCTCGGCAAAACCCAGCTCATTGAACAGGTGGTTCCAGATGGTCTCGACGTCGGTGATGCCGCGGGTCAGGGTCACCCGCGCCCCAACCGGGCGGCTGGTGTAGCGCGACAGCAGCAGCTCTGCCTTGCGCCGCACCACGTCATAGGTGCCCTGCCCGCCCACGGTGATGCGGTTGCGGTCGTGCACGGTCTTGGGCCCGTCGATGCTCACCGACAGGCCGAAGCGGTGGGCATTGAGCCAGTCGATGGTGTCTTCGGTGAGCAGCGTGGCATTGGTGGTCATGATGAATTCCACCTGCTTGCCGGCTTCGGCGAAGCGCCGCTCGCAGTAGGCGACCATGTGCTCGATCAACGGCCGGTTGGACAGTGGCTCGCCGCCGAAGAACACCACGCTGTAGCGTTGTTCGTCGGGTGATTCCTTGAGCAGCATTTCGACCGACGCCTCGGCGGTGGCGGTGCTCATCTTCTTGCCGGCCGAGGGTTTGTCCAGGTCTTCCTTGTAGCAGTAGGTGCAGCTCAGGTTGCAGCCGGTATTCACGTTGAGCACGACGGTGTTCAGCGCCGTACGCTCGACTTGCTTGAGGGCGATTTCCGGGGTGAGCGGCGAGCCGTCGCTGACCAGCTCCAGCGCGATCAGCTCGCGCAGGGTGTCCTCGATGTCGTTGCCGGCGAACTGCTGGCCGAGGCGCTGCACCAGCTCCTCGGCGGAGCAGCCTTGCTGGCGCAGGGTGTCGATGATGCCCCCGGTCACCGCGTCGGCGGTGAACAGCGAACTGCTGGGGATATGGAACAGCATGCGGTCGGCATCGACCTGCACTTCGTGCAGGTTGCGCTCGACCAGGTTCAGTAATACGCCCATGGCGACCTCCGATAATCGATCCGTTGGTTGATGCGTCTGGCAGGCCAACCCTTATGGCAGGGGCGGGTTGTTCCAGCGCTGGACGGTGACGATCATGTGGCCCTCGCCGGTCTGGCCGCCGTCAGCCAAGGTAGCGATGACTTTCAGGTTGCCGGCGTTGTTGGTCATCATCTTGCGCGCAGGGTTCGGGCCCGCACCGCCTGGCACGAACACGCCGTCAGCCTGCATCTGGCCAGCAAACTTGACGTCTTCGTCCTCGACAGCACGTTCGTTGAACGGCTCGACCTTCCACGTGGCCGGCAGGTAACCGATGCGCAGCGGCTGGCCGCTGGCATCCTTGCCCCAGGCTTCGGCCTCGAAACGCCCCTGAACCTTCGGTACCGCCGCGCCGTTTTCGCCGATACGGGCGATGGAGAACGCCGGCACGACCTTCACCGCCTCGACCTTGTCGTAAACAGCCAGGTTGACGCCCTTGAGTGCACCGACTGCTACCTCACGCTGGCCAGGTTTGGCATCTGCTGCCGCGCGCGCCTTGACCCGCACCAGGGTCGGGGTCTGCTCCAGCACCTCGGTCACCTCGACACCCGCGCCCAAGTCAGGCTTGCCGCTCAGGTCGCTGCCCACCAGGGTGATCTCACTTTCGCCACCGGCCTTGATGTAGCCAGGCTGTACTGCCAACAGGCGTGGTTTGCCGGCTTTCACCGCGGTGAAGTCCAGCCCGCGCTCGTCGTGTTCGGCCTCGAACATGCGGCCTTTCATCTCGCCGTCCAGCGCCGCGAACACCTGGCGCAAGCTGGCGTCGCCCACCTTGACGTTGCCGCGCCACTCGTAACCGTTGTAGAGGATCGCCGTGCCAGTGCCATTGAATGGCGTGCCGTCGGCATAGGCGCCCTTGACCTCCACCTTGAAGGTATCGCCTTGCTCGGGGCTGACCGTCATCACCCCGCGCACGTCGCCTTTGGCCAGCATGTGGCCGCTGAAGGCCCATTGCCCCGGTAAAGCATCGGCCTTGGGTTTGGCGTTCTGCCAGTCAGCCCAGGCCGTGTTGTCCAGCGGGAAGCGCTTGGCCAGCTCCGGCACCACCTGCTTGAGGGCGATGTCCAGCCAGTCGCGGTCGCGTGCCTGGGCCTGGTATTCCAGCGATGGCCACTGGCTGAGGTGGAAGTTGACCAAATGCTCCCATTCCTGGGCCGGCCGGCGCTGCAGAGCGACACGGGCACCGGAGTGGCAACGGCCGCAGGTTTCGCCGATGATCGGGTCGAAGTGCTCGACGGTATTGAGCCGGCGTTCCATGGCGTAGCGCACGCCTTCGGTTTCGCTGGGGGCCAGCCCTTGTTTGTCGGCCAGGTACTTGACCAAGGTGCGACGGTCATCATCACTGATCTGCAGGCCGTGCATGATTTGCATGCGGGCGATGCTCATCAGCCAGCCTTCGGGCGTTTTGCGCTGGTGGCTGATGCGGCTGTAGGTATCGTTACCCTCGGGGATATGGCACCCCATGCACTTGTTCTGCAACAGGCTCGGGCCCTGCTCGGCCGCCATGGCCTGGGTGCCCAGCAGTGCGGCGGCGATCAACGCCAGTTTGCCCGCTTGCCGCCGGAGTCGAGTCGTCTTCAAGGTCAGACCTCCACGGTTGTTGTTCTTATGGTTTTCGCACGCTTGGGTACAGCAGGTGTGCATGTGACAGTTGCGATACAGAAACTGTGCCAGATGCTTGAAAATTGTTGTATTTCAGCTTCTTAGCGCATTTAAGGGACCTGCAACCACACCTTGGTGTCGAGTCGGAACGTGCCATTTCGCGACAGGGTGTTTCATGTTGAGACAGGGGCCTGCTGCGCAGGCCATCGCCGGCAAGCCAGCTCCCACAGGTACAGCGGCGTAGGTGATGACTGCACTGTACCTGTGGGAGCCGGCTTGAACTGGCTTAATGATCCCGGACACCTCTTAAGGGCGATATGATTCGCCCAATCAGGAGGTTCCATGCAAGAACGAAAGACCTATACCCGCGAGTTCAAGCAACGTGCTGCCAGCATGGTTCTTGATGACAACGGCTCGATTCCAGATGTTTGTGCGTCGATGGAGGTCGGCCCTACGGCGCTGCGCCGCTGGGTTGATCAGGTTCGCAAAGAGCGTCAGAAGGGCCAGCCA